>JAHIEN010000071.1 GCA_018901615.1 Candidatus Omnitrophota bacterium
TGCTGGGTTGGCGAGACCTCGCAATGCGATAGCATTGCGGGCACCTCAATGAAGCGAGTGGAGTTTCAATTTTGCCTTTGTAAGCTTTATAAGCTGTACCAGTTCTATGTTAGACGGGCAAACATAGCCGCACGCGCCGCACTCAATACAATCAAACGGATTATATGTCGAGGCTATGTCAAACCTGTTTTTTCTGGCTGCCACCCCGAGCAAGCATGGCATCATTCCTACAGGGCATGCCTCTATGCAACGCGAACACCTTATGCAATCCAGTTCTTGAGATGGGGCGCTAAAGCCCTTGCCCAGCACCAGAATACCTGAGGTGCCCTTTATTACAGGCGCTTCCAGATTGTACTGCGCTACGCCTGTCATAGGCCCGCCCATGATAATTTTATAAATATCCTGTCTGGCATCCATGCCGCATGACTCTAACAATTCTTTTATTGGAGTGCCTATTCTCGTCAGGAGATTTTTCGGCTTTTTTAAAAAACTGCCTGAAACAGTGATCACTCTTTCGTATAGCGGCTTTCCAAAATAAACTGCTTCGTATACGCTGAAAACAGTCTGTACATTATTTACAACACACCCTATATCAAGCGGCAGGCCGCCTGAAGGCACCTCGCGGTTTAAAAGCGTCTTGATAAGCTGTTTCTCTCCACCCTGCGGATAACGTGTCCTGAGCTTAACCGCCTTCACCTTACACCCTTCACCCTTTCTATCCCGAGCGTAGTCGAGGGGCATCCTGAACAGCGCGCTTCCCAACGCCTCTATCGCGTCCAGCTTATTATCTTCTATTCCTATTATCACATCTTTTACACCAAGGGCTTTTGCAATAAGGCGCGCGCCAAGTATGATCTCCTTTGGTTTTTCAAGCATTAGACGATAATCACATGTGAGAAAAGGCTCGCACTCAGCCCCGTTTATGATCAGGGTATCGATCTTTTTTCCAGCAGGCGGATTAAGTTTCACGCTGGTCGGAAACGCCGCTCCTCCCAGGCCAACTATACCAGCCTCTTTGACAATATTCGCAATATCCTCTTTTGATATATTCGAGATGTCCCTCCCCGGTTCAGAAAAGGCCTTTATGTCCTGCCCGTCTGACTCTATGACAATCGCAGTGAAAACACCTATAATAGGGTGCGGGCTGTTTTCCACAGCTACAACCCTGCCGGATATACTGGAATGCAGGTTACTGGATATAAAACCCTTTGATCTCGCGATGAGAGAGCCTGTCTTTACAACATCTCCTATATTGACAACAGGATCAGAAGGCGCCCCTGTGTGCTGTGAAAGAGCGAATATCGCCTTTTTTGGCAGCGCTGCTTTTTCTATTTTGCTGTGCCGCGTGGATTCTTTAAATTCTTGGAGGTGTATGAAATTCATATTGGACATGATTTCTTATTATACAGAAAATGGCGTTTCTTGACAACCTTTTTAGAGTAAAGTATACTTGATATTAAGAAGGGTGGCGCCTGTGGCTATTGGAGAATCAGGACAATGCTGTAATGACTGTCAGATATACTGGACATGCGAGACTAAGTGGTATCGGGGCGAGCGCCACGAAGAAGATCTTTGCTGCCCTATCTGCAATTATTACAGCGAGTGTCAGAGGCTCTCTAAAGAGAAAAAAAAGAGACGGCAATAATCTTTCCTCATGTCTCTTTTAAACCGCTTTCTTTTTAATACCCTTTAACAATTTAACGGCCCCGATTATAGAAAAAATGCTCCCTATTGTTATCAGTATCGAGGCCTTGCCAACTCTCTCCGCAACCAGGGATGTCAATATCATGAATGCGAGAAAACCTACGTGCATTATTATTTCAATGGAACTGAATATCCTGCCTCTCATCTCATCTGCCATTACCTCGTGAAGAAGCGTATTCGAAGATACGATTATAGGAGCGGCAAATAGCCCCAAAATTACTGAAACTAAAGATGCTATAAAAAAAGACGGCCATATATAAAGCGTGCCCGCAAATATCACTATAATGAATCCTGTCATAGAAAGCCCCGCGTTTATTACCTTTTTCTTGCAAATATTTGCGCCAAACCTGCCATAGCCCATTGAACCTAAAAATAAACCTGTACCGAGAAACATCGCCAGGAGCCCCAGATGCTCTGTCGAAGAACCGAGGGTCTGCTGTACAAAGACTATTATGATAATGTAAATAGAGCCTACTCCTGCCATTACAAGAAACATGGTATTAGCCACCATGCGGATGTCTTTATTGCCTCTAAGATGAGCAAGGCCTTCTTTTACATCTCCCAAGATTGTCTTTTTTATGATCTCTAACTTCTCCCTCGCAGTGACTGTATCTATTTTCTTTTTAAACTTAAGCGCCACGAAAGACATCATGACCGCTGAGATAAAATATGTCATGGCGTCCACGTAAAATCCGCCCTGCGGCCCGAGCCAGGCCACCAGTATACCGCCAAGCCCGAAACCCACTATAGTAGCTACCATCATGGTTGTGGATGTCATGGAGTTCGCGAGAAGCAGTCTATCTTTATGCACTATGTCAGGTATGATGGCCATCTTGGAAGGCAGAAAAAACCTTGTGATGGAAAATATTATGAAGACCAGGATATAAACGGGGGTCATGCTTTTTGAATGCGTGATGATAAACGGAATAAAAAATACAAGAACCCCTCTTAATAAATCACAGGACACCATGATGTATTTCCGGTTCCACCTGTCAACATATATACCTGCTATTGGGCCAATGAGAAATACAGGAAGGATTGTAAAAGAAAGTAGCTTTGCCAGCTCTATGGTAGAGCCTGGCGTACGGTTATATACAAGCCCGATCAGGGCCATCTGGTTGAGCCTGTCGCCGAAATTTGATATTATTTGTGAACACCAGAGAAGTGAAAAATTTTTATCTTTCAGGAGTTGCCGGATACGTGCCATCTTTTGCGAATTTGCCCTTCGACGCGCTCGTCGTTCTACTCCTCGCTTGCTCAGGGCATGGTGAGCAAGGCCGCCTTTGGCGGCCGCGTCGAACCATGGAGCCGATGAGTGGATTCGAACCACCGACCTGAGCTTTACGAAAGCCCTGCTCTGCCAACTGAGCTACATCGGCGTAAATAATAAATATGACTTAATTGCTTGGCAATACTAAAATTACGTTTTTATATACTTTTGTTTAGTTTTACCTCTTTGTGCTAATTTTGCCCTGAAATAGTCCCAATTTAGTCCCACACTTATGATATCAAATTTAGACATTATTGCAATTTGAATTTTTATCCATGCTTTGTTTTTATCTTCTCTCCCATTTTTACCAATTCTTCGAGAAATATCTTGCCCATAGGCTGTACGTAAAAATCCTTTACTTTCCTTATGTTATATTTTCCTTCAATTTTATGAGCAAATCTGATTATGTCGAACCAACTTAATGGCTGTAACAAACACCTTTCAATGCCCCATTCCATAAGATCGCGATTGAGACTTTGCGAGGGTGCGTTCCATTTAAGGCTTAAATTTTCTATGTAGCTTTTGGTGAATTTTTTAAAATTTACCTTGTGCCTAATATTACTCACCTCTTTTATATAAGGAACTGCCTCCAGATTTTTCTGTTGAATCGTTTCCCCAAAATCTCCTTCAGGCGTCCAATTATCCCAATCCAAATGAAAATACCACGCCAAGACAAGCCATCTCTTTTTATTGAATCCATCCATATTTAAAAATCTATTATATAATGGCCCGGGCGCTAAAACATCTCTATCGTCAGCAACAATGCACTCGCTTGCTCCAGCTAATAAATCTATAAAATATATTCTAGGAGCGCGAAACTCCTCACGAGTCTTATATACTTTGTCCCCTACAGTATCGTCGAGCTGCGAAGGGTTCCTAAACAAATCATTAATAGCGTAAATATGCTTCATAGGTATCCATCTATTTTTAGGTGTCAACTTTATCTTATACTTAACAGCATAAGATAAAAATTGCTTAAAATCGTGTAAGAATTCCTCTTCTTCGAAACGCTTACTTACATCACCCAAAAAAGCATCGCCGTCTAAAAAGAAATAATGTCTTCCCATAATTATTTTAGCCCTGTATTTTTTGTTTATCTCATTTCATAAATAATTGACACTTCTATCTTTAAGGTCTAAAAAATTCATCATTTCTTTTAAAGAGCGAGGCTTTTCGCAGAATTTTAATATTTTTGCTCTCCTATCCCGCATCTCGACTTGTGGTGTGACTTGTGGGATGACTTGTTGGGCAGGATAAGGGAAAATTTCGGGATTTTATACCTTTGTAAGTTCCTGAGCTCTTTTAAGAAAATCCTTAGCTGCTTTTAATACGAATTCAGCCCCTTCTTCTGACCATCTACTATAATAATCTGCATCTTCCCTAAGCCTCTTACCTCTTTGAAGAGCCTCTATTAAACTAGGTGGAAGCAGTCTCGTTTCTACATAAAGAGTCCTGAGGGCAACAATGAGACAATAATGACTTCTCTCTCGATAATTTTTAGCATATAGAAGCGCTCTGGCAGAATGAAACATGGAATAATAAGACTGAACGGTAGACCATTTGTATTTTTTGTTATTAAAACTATCCTCGGCAACCTCAAGATCCTCTTGAGCAGTCTTAAGATCTTTTGCCACAAGCGCCTTACCTCTTGAAAATTCCTTTATTTTGTTCCTTTTCAGACAGGCTTCAAATTCTGGATTCATCTTTAGGTTCCCATAGCGTTATGCCTCGTTCTATTTCTTCAAAAAACACAGCTTCTTCTTTTTCCATCTTGACAAACTGAGTTGAGTTACGAATAACAGCTTGGACTTTTTGTTTAAGGTTGCTCTTTTTGATCCTCTCTTCGATAATCCTTGGAGAATTAGTAAGGATAAAAATATCGATATCGCTATTAGCTGTATTTTCTCCCCGTCCACAACTACCAAAAAGAACTATTTTCTGTGAAAACTCTTTCAGTCTCTCTATTAGCGGCTGTAAGCATACTATGATTCTTAAAACCTTTAACTGTTTGATAATGGGGTTAGTATGATCAACAGAATATAAATATATCTTGGCCTTTTTCTCTCGAAGGACAAGTTTCTCTTTAGAAAGCTTGCGAAGAGAGAAATTGACCCCTGCCCTACTAACCTTGGTGGCCTTCTCAATCTCGTTAGCCAAGAATTGCCTGCCAGGATTCTGTATAAGAAAATCTAGTATCTTTTGAGGATTTGTTGATATAAGACTATTATTCATATAAAGCTCCATTAGTTTATCTAAAAAATTAGATGTACATCTAAAATAATATACGATTGTCTAGGAAAAGTCAACTAAAAATTGAGCTTATTAACCGCATTTTTAAGGTGGTCTGGGGAGAGATGGGCATAGATCATTGTGGTCTTAATATCGCTATGACCCAAGAGGTTACTTACTGTGACCAATGGTACGCCTGCCATTACAAGGTGACTTGCAAATGTATGTCTGAGGCTATGAATGGATATACCATTCAGGCCTGCCCTTTTAGCTGCATTTCTGAATCTTCGATTTAGGTTATTAACTAATGGGTGTCTGGTTGTTTTTTCCGGGCGGGGTTTACATTATTAAACTCTACTTCTAAATTTTTACAGAAATTGTTACATAGGGTTTGTGTTTGTTTGTTTGTAATCATTGGGGTTAGGGTGAATCTCTTTATATCTTTTACTTTACTCAATAATAGCAATCCTTTCTCCTTCTGTCAAGATTGAAAAAGCTATTTTTGCTTTGTGCGGCCTGAAGCCATTAACATTACTATGGCAATTACTGACAGGATCAGCGCTATGTTTGCTTTTAAGCTCCCTGATAATACCCCTGGCTGTTTCAGCTTAATAATGGCTCCGTCTTTATTAGACGCAGGCGTACCCTGTTTCAGCCTAAGGTTTCCCGAGTTATCCATCCAAAGATAATATTCTCTTCCCATGCCATCTGTAAGCACGATCTTGCTGGGTGCTGACTTATCACCTTTTAATACCAGGTCTTTTTTTAAGGTAAGGGTGCCTGACATGACACCATCCACGTCATTGCGCAAAAGCTGGCTGGATTCAAGCATGTCTATGGTCTGGGCATTAAAGGCATAGGCTGAACTTGCGAGTTTTATGCGTGGGGACATCTCTCCGTCACTGGCAATCTCTATGCCAAGCCACAGGTCTTTGTCAAAATCTATCTCGAGCGGTTTTATCGAACCAAGGAGGGCGTTAAATACACCGTTTTTTAAAGCGAGGATATGCCCCTCTTCCCAGATAAATTTTCCTTCTGTAGCCGTATCATAGAATCTAAAAGTAACAAGATAATTCCCTGATAGCGGGTTATCGTCTTTGTCAGTAAATTTTCCTTGATAATTTATTACTCGCGGGATTGCTGCATAAGTAAGTGCGGTAAAACATAGTATTCCGACTGCGATAATAGCCATTAACCTTAATTTTCTCATGACTGCCTCCTAAAAATGGGTTATCCCTCGACGCGCTTACTTCGTTCGCTTGCTCGGGACATGGTGAGCAAGGCCACTCTTGGCGGCCGCATCAAACCATGGTGCCGAGGCCCAGAATCGAACTGGGGACGCACGGATTTTCAGTCCGTCGCTCTACCTGCTGAGCTACCTCGGCGATGTTCTCCGCATAAGATGCAAAACACAATACATACCTTAAGTCGTGAAACCGTGAAATCTAAAGTGAAGTATATCAGATTTCTTTAAAGCTGTAAAGGAAAGATTTTCTAACATATTGTACTATCTGAATCATGGATATTTTATAAACCTAGATTCTTTATCGAACATAAAAACCTCTATATCATCAAAAGACCTTATGAGCGTCTGGGAATTTTCTGCTCCTGTTACAAAAAATGCTGTGGATAAGGCGTCTGCTGCTTCTGCTGTTGCAGCTACAACAGTAACACTCATAACGTCCTGGACAGGCCAGCCGTCCAAAGGATTTATTATGTGAGAAAATCTCTTTTTGTCCAATGTAAAAAATCTTTCATAATCACCGGAGGTGGCCGCAGCCCTATTCTTTAAATTTAATTTAAAAATAATCTTATTTTTATATCTTGGGTGTTGTATTCCTATCCTCCAGGCCTTTCTCCCTGGTGGGCTCCCAAGCGCAAAAATATTTCCTCCGATATTGATAAGGGCGTTTTTAATCCCGTGCGAAAGAAGCGTCTCTTTTGTCCTGTCAACCGCATAACCCTTCGCTATCCCCCCGAAATCCAGCCTTGTCCTTTTATCCAAAAAATGCACGGACGATCTTTCTCCGTCCAACTTTATATTCTTATATCCTACATACTCTAATGTAGATTCGATAGTTTTGGAATCCGGAACTACGCCATCTCTACGCGCAATGGCCCATACATCGACAAGCGGCGCAGCTGTTATGTCAAAGGCCCCTTCTGATATCTGACTATAATACAGAGAGTCTTTTATGAGGCCGAATAATTCTGAACTTAGCTTCGTTTCTTTTATACCGGCGAGGGTATTTACGCGCGAGATTTCACTATCTTTGTCAAATCTCGAAAAAATTTTTTCTATACGCTCTATCTCTAAAAATGCCTGCTTTACCGCTTCTAATGCCTTAGGCCTATCAGCGCTATAAACAGAAATCTCGACAAGGGTATCCATTAAAAACCTGGTTTCCTTGATCAAGTTTGGCTGGCTACAGCCAGAGAGTAATAAAAAGAATAGGGGAACAAAAAATGCTTTTAACATATAAAAAATAATACCACGCACCGATAAGCGCGTGGCATAAAAAATCCGACAAACAACATTCGGGAGGTTAAAACAAAAATACCGCTGCCGCAACAACTGTGGACCAGTTACCTATCGGGTCTATGATAGTAGATTGCGTGATATTGCCTGTCTTGACTATCTTACCGCTAATCTTATACTCTTCTTTTATCTCATCCCAATTTTTGGAATCATCAAAATCCGAGAAGCCAAGCGTAGACGCAAGCATAGTGGCGGCAAGCTCTTCAGCATAATCCCCGGCGATCTCGTCTGTATGGCCATAAGCATGGTGTTCGCTCAAATAGCCATACATGCCTTCCTCTGCAGGAATCGCGCTCCCTACAGAGGCTGCTATAAGTCTCCTTGGCTCATTGGAACTGCAGCGCGCCATAACACAGTATGTTATCATTCCAGGGACCAGGGCAAGCTCTTTTATCCCTTCGCTTTTTGATATGATTTTACATCCGGGTGGGAATATGCTTGAAACATTCACCAGGTTACATTTCTCTATGCCAGCGTCTTTAAGCGCCAGCTCGTAGGAACGTAACTCTTCTTTATGCGTGCCTACTCCTTTAGTAAAAAAGACTTTTGTGGGCACCAGATTAACTAGTTTTATTGATTTTTCCTCTTCCGGAACCGAAGACTGCTGAGTACCTTGCTGCTGACTATTGTTCATTCTGTCTCTGCGTCAGGCACAACAGGCACAATAGGCTCTTCAACAAGTACATCTACCCAGCTTGCTATCATCTTACCGCTCTCATCAGTATAATAACCTACTTCTGCCTCTTCCCCTTTATTAATGCTGGAAAGTTCTATATCTTCTATGCCCTTCCAGAGAATCGTCTCTTCATCCACAATAGAAAATGTCTTTTCCGCGCCATCTGATGTCTTTATGCTTATAGTCTCTGCGCTCGTACTTAAGTCAACTACTGTTCCTGTTACAACGCCCTCTCCCATCTCTTCACTAAAAGCAATTTCTTCCTCAAGCTCTATCATCTGTTCCAGATCCTCTGCCATGGCCAGTGGCGCTGTCAGCAATATGACAAAGAAAAATAAAAAAGCCAAGCCCATTAGTTTCTTCATGTCCCCTCCTTTTTTTAAAATCTAATAAGAGATTATAGCACAAAACAATATTTTTGCAATTAAAATAAACAAAGCTTATTTATAAATCCTGGGCCAGAGACGTAATAAAAATGTACTCTAAAATGTCTGTTCCTGTATTTTTAATATCATGGTCTGTCCAGGGAGGTATATATAAAACGCTATTTTTCCTGATCTTCACGGCGCTGTCGTTCCCCACCTGCGCTTCGCCATCACCTTTTAAAACAACTATCGCCTCTTCACGTTCAGCAGTTGTATGGCTGCCTACGCTTTCTCCAGGCTTTAATACAACATGACCCATCTTCAGGCCATGACTTCCTGATTCCTTGCTTATCAATCTCTGATATTTATCATTATATTCCAATTTTAAAACGCGCGCCTTGTTATCCATTAAATATCACCTTTAAGCCCATTTTGTTAAATGCTTACAAAAATATTGACTTCAGAAACTCAATATAAATTTTCATATTCAATTTTGAACTGCCTTTTCTCCTGGCCCCAAATGTATAGCTAATATTCTCTACAAGAATCTCATTAGGCATAACCTTCAGAAAATCAAAAAGTATCTTATAACCTCCTGGTCTAAAACGGAGCGATCTATTTTCATCAAAAACTATTTTTTTCCAAAACTCGGTTTCGACGCCAAAAAAGCCTGTGAGCATATCATAAGTTAAATATTTTTTACCTCTAACTAATAAAGAAAGTTTGCCCAGAAAATTACCAAAATACGATATGTATTTCCTGGATATGCCCCAATGACCTTCTACTTTTTTACGAGAAGCTATAACTAACCTTGACCCCTTTGTTAAGTTGTCCGCGATCTCTTTTATTTTTTCCCATGGATGCTGATTGTCCGCATCCATCACGATAAAATATCTCGTGTTAACTAATTTACTTGCGTCTAACACGCTTGCTGTTAAGCCATGAATCTTATTGTTTTTTCTATCTAAAAAAAATATCCTTTGGCTCTGAAAAGATAAAACTATATCTTTTGTATCATCGATAGAGCCGTCATCGCTTACAATAATAAAGGTATCTTTATAGTAATTATTTATCTCATCTATTAACCCTCTGATATTTTCTGCCTCATTTAATGTCGGCAATATAATGGTAAATTCATTGTATAACATTTGGAAATTTTATATCAATGCTATATTCGTAACAGCTATCATCTCCGAATTAGTATGATATCACCTTTCTCGTAAATGAATGGGTTAACAAATAAAAACCCAGGAGAAAATAAAAAACCGTAAAGCGAATGCTGGTTTGCCCTATGGCTAAAGACTTCCTATTCACTTTTCTGCTAAACTGAATGTATTATAGACTAAATTCTTTTCGCTTGTTAAGTAAATTATATGGCGGGTCCGCCTATGCAATTCGTATTCTCATACGGCGAGACCCCGCCAAAATTTGCTTTAGTTTAATTTCGGCAACTTTTGGCGGGGACGACGGGAAACTATTCCCCAAATCCCTACCATATTGTATATTAGGGAGTTATGTAGGTCAAGATAAGCGAAAAACATTATTGTATATAGCCTAAACTACGCAAGAGTTCCAGTGCTTCTTCGTCCTCTTCTTCTAATTTCTCTCTGCTGTAATGGCTAAGACTCAATATCGTGTTCATCTTTGATTTAAAAAACTCTGCAACCTCTTTTTCTGAATCATATAGATTGTTTAACTCGTGTGTGTCTTTCTTTAAATTGTATAATTGATAACCCCCCCCCCTCCTCCCCTTCATAATAAATCAGTTTCCACTCTTCTGTCCTAAGGGCAGCCATAAGACCGGTTTTACTAAATGAAAATCTCGCAGCGTATTCGCCTTGTAGCCTTAAAAGAGGGAGAAGGCTTTCACCATCGAGATGCTGCGGAATTTTAAGATTAGAATAGTTTAAAATAGTGGGCATTAAATCGATTGACCTAACTTGTCTCTTTACCCTTTTGTCTTTGAAGGCAGCACTTGGAAATCTAATAATTAAAGGCACTCTAATCAATTCCGATCCAAAAATCTGTATATCTAATCTCACCATCATATTGAGCGATATAATAATCTAATTCCCGAATATCTTCTATATTAGCCTTGGGAGAGATACCTCCCCAACCATATATATTATCTACCAAATTAACTTTTTTATCGGGGTTATAAAACTTATCCCTGACATAAAGTTTGTTGTAGGGAACGGGTGGTTTATAAGGTACATGTGGATCATTATAATGAATCCATATAAAAAATGGGGTTTTAGATCCGCTATCTAACCATTTTGTTGCAGTCTGTGTAAAAAAATCAGCTTTGGAAATAGAAAATTTTTGAAAATTTTCTACTGTATGCTTGTAGTCAAAACTATAATCCGTAACTTGGCCTAGCCATCTTGTCATCAATTTACCATGTGAAGAGAATATGGCCGTCTTGTAGCCTTCTTGTTTAAAAATCTCTACAATGGTTGGATACAAAAGGTCCTTCTGAAAATCTAAATGCTGGGTAATAATACCATGTTTTGTAGGATACATTGATGTCAAAAGAGATGCGACAGAAACAAGTGTGACCGAGGCTTGAGAAATACACTGCGTAAATATTGTCCCTTCTTTAGCAATTTGATCGATATTGGGAGAGGTATTTCTTTTATACCCATAACAAGTTAGATGGTCAGGTCGCAATGCATCAATTGTAATCAATACGATATTTGGACGGTTGGGTTTAGCGCAGGAAACAGTAGATAAAGCTATAATAAAAAGAATAAATATTTTCTTCATGTAAAACCAAAATATCTTTTTTGTTTATGAGAATTAAAAGTCTTGATGTGTTATGATATTTAAGATTTTGATGAATTTACAAAATATGCAAGATAAGCAAATTAGCCTTAACTGGCTTTTAACCAGTTACGTAAAGTATATGGCGGGTCCGCCTATGCAATTCGTATTCTCATGCGGCGAGACTTCGCCAAAATTTGCTTTAGTTTAATTTCGGCAACTTTTGGCGGGGACGACAGGGAACCATTCCCCAAATCCCTATCATATTATATATGAAGAGGTTATGCAAGTCAAGATTTAAAGTGTGCGTAATCGGTGAGTTAATAGGGGTATGTCTATAGAATTTCGATATTAGGGTAACAATGAGATTGGATCAACTTCGGGATTCTTCGAGAACTCTTCCAGCGTCCAGACA
>JAHIEN010000072.1 GCA_018901615.1 Candidatus Omnitrophota bacterium
CAAAGTCTGTTCAAATTCTAGCTGCGCTAAATTATACATTTTCCGCTCTAAATATATCTCCCCCAAATTTTGATGCGCAACCTCTATCTTAGTGTTAATCTTTAACGCCTGCTTTAATTCATCTATGGCCTTATCGAATTGCTTATTAAATTTATAATGCAGGCCTAATCCAAGATGGGCCTGGTCATTTTGCACATTTAATTTGAGGACCTGATTAAATTCATCAAGCACTCTTTCGGCTTGTCTTTGCTCTAAATAACAAAAACCAAGGCCCAAATGGCCATACTGACTATTTGGGTTTATCGCTAAAATTTGCCTGAACTCCTCTATAGCTCTATGTATTTTTTTAAAATCTAAATAGCAAAATCCCAGACTCTCATGAATACGTTCTTCGTTAGGGCTTAACTTTAGGGCTTTGTTAAAATAAGTCAAAGCCGAAGACATGTCTTTCTGTTGATGATAGCATAAGCCTAGATGATAGTAGGCTTCTAAGTGTTCTGGATTTATCTTCAAAACTCTGTTAAATTCTTCTATGGCTTTATCATAGTGCTTCAGGTCCCTATGGTAGCATCCAAGATCGATATAGTGTTGAAGACCAGCTTCGTAGCTCATAAATAACTCTTTTACTTAGAGAATCTTAATTTTAGATCATTTCACCGCATCATCATCCTTTGAACATTTTTTATCTCAGTTTATTCCATCCCTGGCTAGATTGGGACTTTTCTTTTTTATCATTTTAGAATCTTAAGATAAATTGATTTTACATCATCCTTGTTATCGAAATATGAATAAAGATAGAATAATAGATGCTCGTCAGTAAAAAAACGCTGCCCTTTAGCGCAACTCTCCTGGACCATCTTTACAGAAAATTCGATTTGCCTTGCCTTATCTTCCCAGCGCAAACCATTAGCTTCATCAAATCCATATTCAACATAACTGCTAAAATCTTTCTCTGTGCACTGATCAACCTTAAATATACGTTCAAGGCCATATTTCTGAGGAGAGTTGTAAAGCACTGAATTCTGCCTCAAATCAAAATGATTCAAATATATGCGGTTTATGTACTTTTCGTTTGCGTTCAGGAAAGAAATGGTGGCATCTATGTCTTCTTGTTTTTCGTGCGGAAAACCACCGATAACCTCTACACCAGCCCAAATCCCTGCCTCATCTGTCCATCGCAAAACATCTTCTAGTTTTCTTAAATCTATCTTTTTATCTATATATTTCAACAACCTGGGACTAGCCGTTTCCATGCCAAAAATCAATCTTATGCATCCCGCAGCTCTCATCTTGAAAAGAGCATCTCTCTCTAGATTATCTATTCTGGCGCAATCAGACCAAAGTATCTTGAGCTTATTGGCAATAATCTCATCGCACAGCTCATTAATGTATTTTTTCGATATATTTATAGTGTCATTTAGGAAAAAAAAGCCTGTGGGATTGTATTCTTCCTGTAAAGATTTTAAATGCAGGGCTATCTCTTCTGGGGGTAACGCATGGCTTAATTTTTGCGTGGAAGAGATGCAAAATATACATTCAAAAGGGCATCCCCTCGTAAATCTATAAGGCAAAAGCAAAACCCCTGTTTGTTGAAATTGCCCCATTATCTCTTCAATATCAGAAGGATAACCCAGGACTTCATCTTTGGATCTATACTTTTCTATAGGTAAACCTGAAAAATCCGGTTTAATAGTCTCAGAAATCCTGTTAGATAAAATCAGCTTTCCTTCTTCCAGGATAGATAAATCTGGAAGATTACCTAACTTTTGGCTATTAGTTATTGAATTTAACAAATGGTATAAAGGATATTCTCCGTCGCCTTGGATTACATAATCTATATCCTGACAATTATGCCTGGTTCTCAATAGATTGCTCCATGGCCCTTGGCCGCCTAATATATTTATAGAATTATATCTTTTTTTAATAAACCTCGAGTAAGCCAATGCAAATGCTAAATTACTGTCGTTTTCTATATTATCTGGCAACGAAAGAAGGGCAATTTGCCCATCGCTTAATTTCACTTTCGAATCTATCTTTTCCATAACCTCATCAATATAGACATCGGCATTACCCTTGTTGTAATTCTTGATTCTCTGTATATCAAAGAAAATATCTGTATCAACCTTATCTCCAGGAGGAACTGAATAATTATTGTCATAATGGATCTTCATATTCAAATCATCCTGTTCTACGGGTATGCCTTTCGAACGTAAATACGAAGCTATCAGACCCAGCCCAAGAGGAGGAATTAAGCAGCAGTTAGGCTTGGAAGAGAATTGTCTTTTTCTAAAAAAACTTGGCAATCTTATAATCTTAATCTTAGGATCTCTCATTATAAATCCTGGTTTAATTTCTCTTCTTCATACCAGCAATTGATTATATGATGGCAATTTTTCTTACAATGCAGTATTTCTTCTCGCCTTTCATGCGCTTCTTTTGAATACCAAATGTCTTTCAAACTCCCATCGCGTATATTGCCTATTGGTTTTATGTAAGGGCAGAGGTTAACGCTTCCATCAGGAGATACGGTAAAGGCATTGTCGTTAAGAACGCTGCATGATGTTTTCTTTATAAAATCCTGCGGCGCTTTAAAATAATGCTTAAAAAGTTTGAGTTGAGAGATAGTATTGTTTATCTTGTCTTTTCTGCCTTGCGGAGAACTCTCCTTTATCTTAATCAACCCATCAATGAAAAAATCAACCAGCTCGCTCTCTTTAGGCCAGAGAAATTTATATTCTTCCGAATTATACCATTCATCCTTAGGGGAACTATGAAAAGGTTGAACTACAGCCTGGAAAAACAGGGAAGAAATTCTATCGTCTTTTCTTACATGATTCGCCAACTCCAAGAGTCCGTCCAAATTAGGGGCCATAATCACTGTATCAATAGCAATCTCTAAAGAGCTGCGATGCTTGTCTAAATATTCAATTGCCTGCATTAGCCTTCCATAGCTATCCGGCATGCCGCGCAAGTAATTATGTATTTCTTCTTTTAAGCTATACAAGGTCAAGGCAATATAATTTAAACCCGACTCTGCTAACCGCCTAGCCATTGTCTCATCCATAAAATAACCGCTTGTAGCCAATGATGTCCTGAACCCTCTTTGATGGCAAGTACTGATTAATTCTGTAAGCGTATCCGGAAACAATAATGGTTCCCCGCCTCCAAAAATAACAGTAAAATCAGAGTCGATGGGTTTCGCCAGAGAGAGAATAAAGTCTTTCCATTCCTTAAGACTGGGCCTTTTTACATCTTTTTCATTGTTTTTCCATAGATGACACATCCTGCATCTCAGGGTACATCCAAGGGTAAGCAATATTACGCATGAACTTGGCTCTTTAATTTGACGGCCGCTTGTTACCGAGATCATCGAACATCCTTTCTTCAATCAATACTTTATAAAGATTTTCTGCTATAAGCTTGTACCCATTGGCATTGCAGTGGCCATCCCGCACAAATAAATCTTCTTTTTTAAAACGACCGAGCCTGTCTTCGAATATTGCACAGTTATCTACCAAAGGGATACTGTATTTATCAGAAAGACTTTTTATGGAATCTTCAACGCCTCCCGCTAAACGCATGGGATACTGCATTAAAACTAATTTTATTCTACTTTGCTGCGTAATCCTTAAAATCTCATTTAAATTATAATAAACCACCCTTTTGATCTCATTATCGTTTCTGCAATATGAAAGTAACTGCCTAAGGTATCTTTTCGCTTTATCTTTATCTTCAGATTCATATGTATTCTCGATAATAGATCCCATCTCCTTTATCGCAGTATAAAATCCCTCATCATTATTTTGGCCATCTAACATAATCGAATCTCGTAACGCTATAAATGCCTTCCCGATCATTGAGCTATCTCCATACATGAATACAAGCATTGCTTCATCTTTGGCTAAATTATATTCATGCAACGCATAGTTATAAATACACGCCAATCGCCAATGCACCCAAGGATTGCGAGGTTCCAAGTCTACCGCCTCTTTGAATTCTGCCAAAGCCATTTCACTCTCCCCTTCATAAAAATAATTTTCGCCTGAATCGTAATGCCTTTGTGCCTCTGGACTTTTAAAATAAAATTTGTTCATATCGTCTTCCTGAATAAAATATAAATTTTCTTTTACTATAGCTCCTCTCGCATTCAGAAATCCGATCTTTATCAACTTATAGACCTTGGAATTACTCAGCCAGATGTCCATTTTCTTTATGCAATCAAGTTCTCTGAATGTAAAAAAATCCAGATTCTCAAGGCTCCATGTATCGTTACATCCAGTCATAATAATTATCAAATCCGGCCTATAGTTATCTATGTCGCTTTCGAGGTGTTTTAAAATGGTAGAGGAATTTATGCGGAATTCCTTGTAAACAGTAATATTTTTATTAGTTTGTCCCTTTACTAGCTCCTGCAATTGTTCCGGATAACTCTTGCCCTGAGGCGCCCCAAAACCATGAGTAAAAGAATCTCCTAAGCAAAGTATAGCTAAATCCCCGGCCTCTTTTTTAACAGGCTGTGAAATATTTTTTAAACGGAGAAATATGACCCCTGCCAAGCTTAAAGACACCTCAAGGATAATCATAATCAAAAATAAGCCTAAAACTACTGCTAAGCCTTTATTTAATTTGTTCATTTTTTTACATTCTGCCATATTGGTATTAAATTTAGCTCTGAGAAAACAGATAGCATTTTTTTATGTCTTTCTGTTCTTACCTGTATAGTATTAGACATATCTTTAGTAAACCATGCGTACCAGTCATGTATCATTGATTTATCTATATTGTATTCCTCAAGATGATCATAGATGTACATCCCCGGCCCTATGGTGCAAATATTCAAACTGTTAACCTTATCAATCAGAGCGGAATTCTGTCTTATAAAATCTATTGTCTCGTCAACATCCTCTTCTGTCTCGCCTGGAAACCCGACTATAAGATTAATCTCTACTAACATGCCTGATTCCTTAACCTTGACAAGTGTATCTTTAGCGTCCTGGACAGTTACCTCCTTAGACGTTAATTTCAAGACCTTGTCAGAAAAGCTTTCTATGCCAAAGGTAAGGCCGCCACATCCAGCCTTTTTGATTTTTTTGAGTAAGAAACTATCCATATCTTTTCTGACCGTAGCCTGGCCGCCCCAAGCCATGCCCAAATCCATATCTATTAACCTGGCGCACAACTTATCCAGGAATTCCAGATTGCCGTTTATTAATAAATCGCAAAACTCGAACCTCTTTCTATTGTATCTTTGCGCATGACACTTCATCTCTCCAGCCACATTCTCCGGATTCCGGACTCTATAAGGTTTCTTCAATGGCGAATCACAGCAAAAAGCACATCTTCTTATACAGCCTCTGCTGCTTATAAGCGGTATGAGGTCTCCTTGCGTATAAGCCTCTATATCAAACTCTCCAAAAGTAGGAAAAGGTATATCATCGATATTTATAAGATCAGGCCTTGCAGCCTTCAAACAAGCCGCATGATCTACCGGATCATCTTTCCAAACAACGCAATTTGAATCTGATAGAGCAATATTTCCGCTTTGCGCATCTTTCAGCAGGCAAAGCAAAGGATATTCCCCTTCTCCTATCACAAAATAATCGATTAAATCTTTCTTAAATAAAGAACGGCCTTCTTTGTAACTAGCCCCCCCTCCGCCTATTACTATAGTTAAGCCATCATCATCAGCCTTCTTTCTAAGTATCGACAGGAGTTTATTTAAAAATGGCGCAGAAGCAAAAGTAGCTGAAAAACCTACTATGCCGGCATCAAAAGAGAGTATTTTATCTGCAAGACACTCCATTTTACAATAAAGATTATCTACAGCTTTTCCAGATGCCCAAAATTCAAAATCCTGAGTATCCCACTTTTCCTTTATCTCCTTTGGCGAGTTGAGAAATATATCCATATTCAAATCATAAATCTCTGAACCAAAGCCATGGGATTTAAGAAATGTGACTAGATACGCAATCCCTAATGGAGGGGCATAGCTCCCCCATGGCGGAGCCTGGACTAAAAGAATTTTATTTCTTACTTTACTTTCCACCATAGACCAATGTCTTGCTTTTATATAATTTTAAATGCTGCTTGTACACCTTTTTTTTACGCAAAAGTTCTGTATAGCGCATCTTTTCAGACCCTACAGAATAAAATAGTTTTTTTATGCTCTTTTTGTCGCTATATTTAGAATACAGGAAAAACAAAAATTGTTCGTATTCGTGTTCCGGGAAAGGAGACCCGCCAAAATTTTTTATAATTTTATTCAAGGCTATAACTATCTGTTTTCTTTTTTCAGGCCATTTTAACCCTCTTGTTTCATCGAAACCATATTTAACAAATGTGGAAAAACCATCCTCATAATTAGATATTTCAAAAATATTGGTTATCCCGTATCTTTCAGGATACTTAGACAATAAACTCGTATCTTTTATATTAAATGCATTGTAATAGAGGGAATCTATATGTTTTTTATTCCTTTTTATAAAAGATATGGTTTCTCGAACATCTTTTTCAGTCTCATAAGGCAGCCCTCCGATTATCTCTATGCCTGTCCAGATGCCCGCCTTATTAGCCAAATACAACATCTCCTCCAGCTGCCCCAGGTTTATATCCTTATTGATATATTCCAGCATTCTCTTACTAGCTGTCTCCATGCCAAAAACCATTCTAATGCACCCGGCCTCTCGCATCTTATCAATAGAGTTCTTGTCTAATCTATCTACTCTGACACAGTCGCTCCAGAGTATCTTAAGTTTTCTTTTGATTATTTCATCGCATAATTGATCAAGGTATTTTTTGGAAATATTCAACGTATCGTTAAGAAAAAGATATCCTGTGGGATTATATTTTTTCTGCAGGTCCTCTAACCATGAGACCACTGTCTTGGGTTCAATTACATGAATCAATCCGCCATAGGAACTTGCGCAAAAAATGCATTTGTTGGTACATCCTTTTGTAAACCTGATGGGCAAAAGCATGGCCTTGGAAATGTTAAATTCTTCTACTACATTGCGTAATCTTTTCTTTTGGCGATAATCTACCCTTATGCCCCGGTATCTGTACCTATCTAAAGGTAGTCCGTTAAAATCCGGCTTCACTGGGATGGGGACCTTATCAGCATACAGCACCTTCTGGTTTATTTTGGTTATTGTTCTGTTGTCTAAGGCTAGATTGCCCAACAAAGAAAATAACAGCTTAGACAAAACCTCTTCTCCTTCTCCGCAAATTACATAATCTATATCAGGCCACTTGCATCCTATTTTCCGCATGAGTTCAGGAAAATATGTCAAACCGCCTAAAATTATCACGGGATTATACTTTCCCTTCAAATGCTTGGCTAAGCAGAGACTGAACATGACATGACTAAAATTCATTGAACAGCTGTCTAGAGAAAAAAGTACTATTTTATACCCCTGAAACTCGGTCTTGCGCAATACCCTTTCCATAATACTGTCTATCCCAGGATCCTCCTTACCTTTTGTATATTCAATAATCCTGTGCTCCTCAAAAAATATTGTTTCATCTATTTTTTCATCAAAATCTTCGGAAAAATAATTATCGTAATGTATTTTAATATGCAAGTCGTCCTGGTGTATAGATGCGCCCTGAGATCTAAGGTGGGAGACGATGCTGCCCATGGCTAAAGGGGGCAGCATAATAGAATTCATCTCCGTAGAAAGTATTTCCGGGCCATAAAAGTTGGGAATCCGTACAATCTTTATTGTACAATCACCCTGTTTATGCGCGAAATCCAGTTCTTTGGAAAATGCCTTTGCAGTTTTTTCAATATAATCATTACTCACGCTCTTAAGTAATTCTTCTATTGCCGGGTCATAATGCTTCTGCTGCATGTAAAGCTGAGATAATAAATAACGATAAGATTCGTCAATCAGGCCCGCTTCTTTGATTTTTTGTAACTCCTCAAGACAAAGCAATATATTATTCTGCTTAAGATATATTTGAGCTAAACCTTGATGAGCATAGCAGTCGCTAGGGTCAATCTTTAGGGCCTGTTTAAAACACTCAATCGCCTCGCTAAAGTTATTTTTTTGATAATAACACATTCCTATATTTGAATAAATCTGGTAATGCTGAGAATTGATCTTTGAGACAGACTTGAATTCCTCTATGGCTTTATCGAATTCTTTTTCCTGTTGACAGCATAGGCCAAGTCCAAAGTGCACATGTTCGTTGTCTGGATCAAAATTTAGCACATAATTAAATTTTTCCATTGCCTCTGCGATACGGCCCTGTTCAAAATAGCATAAACCCAGGCCCTCATGAGGATCAAGGCCCTTAGGGTCAATTTCCAGGGCGCGATTAAACTGCTTGATAGCCTCAGAATATTTCTTCTGCTGGCGATAGACATGGCCTAACTTTATAATCGCGATTTCATTCATATAATCAGCCTGTGTGTGTTTGGGATTTATCTTTAAGACACGCTGGAATTCCTCTATGGACTTACCGTATTCTTGTTTTGTGCTATAGCATAGGCCAAGTCCAAAGTGCACATGTTCGTTGTCTGGATCAAAATTTAGCACATAATTAAATTTTTCCATTGCCTCTGCGATACGGCCCTGTTCAAAATAGCATAAACCCAAGCCCTCATGTGGATCGACGATCTCAGGGTTAATCTCAAGAATCCGGTTAAACTGTTCAATTGCCTGAGGGTAATTTTTCTGCTGGAGATATACATGGCCTAACTTTATAATAGCGATTTCATTATTAGGATTAAGATTTAGAACCTTATTAAACTCCGCCGCGGCAAGATTATAATCCTTCTTGTCAAGATACTTTATGCCCAGGTCCAGGGCTTGGGATACATTAAATAATGAATCGTTATTAGACATTTTGCTCCTTGGTATCTATTTGCGGCCAGATAAAACCCCTAGCATATAATCAGCTTGTGTGTGTTTAGGATTTATCTTTAAAACACGCTTGAATTCCTCCGTAGCCTTACCGTATTCTTGTTTTGTGTTATAGCATAACCCCAGACCAAAATGGGAATGTTCGTTGTCTGGGTTAAATTTTAACATATAGTTAAATTTCTCCATTGCCTCTGCGATACGGCCCTGTTCAAAATAACAGAAACCCAGGCCCTCATGGGGATCTACGCCCTCGGGGTCAAGCTCTAGGGCGCGATTAAACTGCTTGATAGCCTCAGAATATTTCTTCTTCCGGAGATATACATGACCTAACTTTACAATCGCGACTTCATTCTCTGGATTGAACTCTAAGATTTTATTGAACTCTCTGATAGCAAGTTCATAATCCTCCTTGTCGAGATATTTGATACCAAGGTCAAGAATTTTGAATTCATCAAGCAATAAATTTTTATTAGCAGTTTTATTTCTTTTTTTGAACAGACCGAACCACTTATGCATTATCAACCTCCTCCTCAAAAAAACAATTAATCATCGACTTGCAGTTATTTTTACAATCTTTTATACTATCCCTTACGCGTTCAGCCTCCTTAGAAAACCAGACCTCTTCCATACTTTTTCCGTTCCGAATATCGCCTATAGGATCCATGGATAAACATAAAAATATTTTTCCAGATGTATTCACGCTTACAGAGTTATACCCCAGATTACATCTTGAGGCCTTAACAAATCTTTCAGGATGCCTAAAATAAGACTTGAATATCTTAAACTGGGGTATAGGATTATTCATCTTATATCCATTATTTTTAAGACCTGCAAGGCTATCCAATACATAATCTACCTTATCCATATCCTTAGGCCAAAGAGACAGGAACTCTTCCTTTTTATACCATTCATTATCCTGGGGCGTAAAAAAAGGCTGCATCACTGCTTGAAAACTAACGCTATCTATAGCATCGTTTCTATTAACCCAGCCTGCAAGCCCCAATAAATCATCCAAATTTTGCTGCATTATAGTAGTAACAATGTAAATCCTCAATGAATCATTTCTAAGCTTGCCCAGTAATTCAATAGCATTCATTACTCTGTCATATGTACCGTTTACGCCACGCAAAAAATCATGGGTTTCTTTCCTTATGCTATCCAATGAAAAAACAAGGGTACTTAAACCAGAGCCTATAATATCATTGGCTATATTCTTATCTATTAAATAACCATTGGTTGTCATCGTAGTGGAAAGCCCTCTCTGCGCTGCATGCCTTATAAAATCCAAAAGCCCCTTTTTAATTAGAGGTTCTCCTCCGACAAATTGCACCTGGGCTTTGTTTTCCACAAAATCCGCAAAAGAATCAATGAATCTTTTCCATGCATCAATCTCCAGGCTTTCAGAGTCATTTTTGCTTTGCCACATATTACACATCTTGCATTTCAACATGCAGGTTTCAGTAATAATTAAATCGCAAAAATTGGGCTTTCTATGCCACTCGGCCCTTTTATCCATAAATACCGCCATCAAGGTAAATCTTTATTTTCAAAACAATTAATTACATTCAAGCAGCTCTCTCTGCATTCATAAATTTGTTTCCTTCGCAAAACAGCTTCCTCGGAATTCCAAAGCTCTTTTATATTATGCGTCCGGATATTACCAATGGGGGGCATGGAACCGCACAGCAAAACTTCTCCTGTTGGCCTAATATAAATTACATAGTCGCCCTGATTACATACCATGCCGTCGTGTAATTTATCAGGCTGTTTAAAATAGGATTTAAATATCTCGAGCTGCCTGACAGAATTAGATATTTTATATCCCTTATTTTTACGCTCTATTAATTGATCGATCGCAGAATCAAGCTGTATTTTATCTTTAGGCCAAAGATAATTAAGCTCGGCTTTCTCGTACCACTGCTGATCTTTCGACATTGCAAGAGGCTGTGATATCGCTTGAAAATAAACTGAACTTAAGCTTTCGTTTTTGTTTATCCAATCGGCAAGCTCTATTAAATTATGTAAATTCGCTCCCATTATAACAGTAAGGATGCTTATGTTTTTGGCTCCATGCCTGCCTAAATAATCAATTGCCTGGATTGCCTGCCTATAAGCGCCTTTTGTACCTCTCAAGAAATCATGGGTAGCCTCGTCTATACTATCCAAAGAAATACTTATCACATCTAACCCTGAACTCACTATTCTCTTGGCCATTGTTTCATTTATAAGAAATCCATTCGTAACCATAACAGTGGTAAACCCTTTTTTATTTGCAAATTCTATAAGATCCAAAATTCCTTCTTTGACCAGCGGTTCTCCGCCGGCAAAATGCAATCGAATATTATTGGCACCTGATTCTTCAAGAGAAATTATAAAATTCTTCCATTCTTCAATCGATAACTCATTAGGATTCTTAGAGGTCTGCCATAACCTGCACATCTTGCATTTAAACATGCAGTTTTCAGTAATTCCTATATCGCAAAAAATCGGATTCTTAATCCCCATTCTTAATTACCTTCTTTTTCTTTATCCTGAAAAAAACAATTTAAAATGTTATTACAACTTTTCTGGCAATTACGCATTGAGGCCCTTGTTTTCGCAGCTGCTTCTGAATGCCAAATATCTTTAATGTTGTTTTTCTTAATACTGCCTATCGGCTGCATAAAACAACATAGATGCACCAACCCTAGTACATTAACGTTAAAAGTATAATCGCCAAAATGGCATTTATGAGTCCTGGCAAAAGATTCAGGGCTTTTATAATATTTTTTGTAAGCAGCTAATTGGGGCAAGAGATTTAATATCTTATACCTTGAGTTCTTATATGCTATCAACATATCTAGTACTGAGGAAGCCCTGCTGGAATCCTTAGGCCAAAGAAGGCCATATTCTTTATCTAAATACCACTTATCTAACATATCTGTGCGGAATGGCTGAGACAAGGCTATAAAGGAAACTCCTGTAAAAAAATCTTCCTTATTTACCCATTCAACGAGGTCTTTTATGCCATCTATATTACGCTCCGTGATAACAGTGTGAATATTAATATTGCCCTTTTTCCAATATTTTTTGAGATACTCCACTGCTTTCATCAGGCGCCTATATGAACCAGCTGTGCCAGTCAAGTAATCATGAGTATCTTCATCAAGGCTATCCAGCGATATGCCTAATCTGCATAAACCGGAATCAGCTATTCTTTTGGCCATTTCTTCATCTATCAATGTAGCGTTTGTAGAAATAGCTGTCCTGAATCCCTGCCCTGCGCACAGTCTAATCAAATCCAGAATTCCTTTTTTCAATAGAGTTTCGCCGCCTCCAAGGTTTATCTCAAAACAAGGTTGCACCCAGTCTTTAAGAGAAATAACAAAATCCCTGCATTCTTCAAAAGTTATTTCATCGTCTATGCCATAACCGTTTTCCCAAAACCGGCATTTTCTGCATCGTAAATTACATCTCTCTGTTACTAGAAAATCACAAAATGACGGAATATTAACATCTGACTTGCATTCATCACTCTGGGGCTTAAGGCAATTGGAGAATTGGTCTTTACAATCACTCATCACAAAAGTCTCCTCGTTTCCTATTATAATTGTATCTTGAGTTTATTATGGTTTTTTAAAAACATCTTTTAATATCGTATCTGCTATATTCCTAGCTAATAATTCATAGCCTCTTTCAGTGCAATGGCCAAAATCGCCAGCAAATCTATCTATAAAATAATCCTTATACTCTGACGTCTTTAATGCTTTTTTAAATACTAATTCGTTGTCTACAAAAACGATACCGTCTCTCTCGTCAAGCATTTTTTTTAAATATTTTATGCTGCGTAAAGGATACTGCACTAATGCGAATTTTACATTCCTCTGCCTTAAAATCTCTTGCAACCTTTGATAACTATCTCGTGTTGGGGAATTATTGCTTCTTAATCTTATCCTGTCAGCTTTTACAAAATACTCTTTTGCTAAGCTATGCTTCTTTTGTTTTTCATAGATCAACGCTAAATTGCCATACAATATATCGTCACATGGATCTATCGCAATTCCTTTTTTAAGGACCTCTTCTGCTTTATCATATTGCCCCTCAAGACAATAGAGTGAGCTTAAACCATAATATGCCCGCATGTCTTGAAGATTTGCTCTAGAGTTTACTTCGATGGTCTTTTTGTATATTTCCTCTGCCCTATCATTGTTCCCAAGATGCTCATACAGTAAACCTAATCCAAAATATCCAACGTAATCTTCGGGATTCACTTCCATGGCCATTAGATGTGTTTTCTCTGCCTTGTCGTACATCTGTCTACTCTCATAAAAAGCTACTAAACATAAATATAACATCTGGTTTTTAGGATGCATTTTTATAGCCTTTAAGTAGCTTTTTTCAATTTTTTTATCCAAGCTTTTATCCATCGCTCCCAATCCAGCAAATGGATCTGCTACAACAGTCTCCATGTTAATATCTTTAAGGGTAAGCGGGCAGGTTGAATCATTTGCATATACATAATTGTTGTTTTTCTCTGGTGCTACAAGAGCTATTTTATCAGCTTTGTTTACTATGCGAGAATGTATAAATTTTATTAATTTAAAAATCTTGAACGAGCTAAGGGGTATCAATTTTCTTTTAGTAATAATAACTTCGTGGAAATGGTTTACGGTAGAGTCCGTATCATTTATTCCTATCATCGCAATAACCATATCAGGATTATATTTGTCGAGGTTGTTTTTTAATTGAGATACTATTAATGGCGTAGTTATTCCTGGGACACCTTTATCGATTACGCTGAATTTTATACCTATATTTTTCTGGTTTAATATATCCTCAAGAATGCTGGGCCACGTATTAGCAGTGGTGGATTCGCCAAGGCATAAAATACGATATACGCTTTTTTGTCTAGCAGAGATCGCGTTCCTGTATTCTTGAAAAGATAAAAATATAAATCCTCCCAGCCTAAGACCCGATTCGAGTAATATTGCGCATAAAAATAATCCGAATGCAAACAAGAATATTTTCTGCATGAAAGATGTCTTGGTTTTATTGTTTCTTGGAAAAGCTGAAAAAATCATATCTCTTCATCCTCTTTAAAAAAACAATTGACCATATTATTACAATTTACGCTGCAGTTATGCATTTTATCCCTTGCCTGGCTGGCTTTATCAGAGAACCATAGGGTATTTATATCATCTTTCTTTATATTGCCTATAGGATCCATAAAACAACATAGGGAAATATTGCCGGAGGGATCTGTATTAATAACATAGTCTCCCAAATAACACTTTGCTTTCCTTGCTCTTTTAGTGGGATCTTCAAAATATGTCTTATATACCTCAAGTTGAAGCGGAAAATTATGCAATGGATATCCGGTATTTCTCAATTCAATCAATCCATCTAATACAGAGCGCATTTTCACTATATCCTTAGGCCATAGAAAACCATAACTGTTGCTTCTATGCCAATTATTATCCAAAGGCACAAAAAATGGCTTTGCTATGACCTGGCAATACACTCCGCTTAGGAATTTTGCATCTTTTACCCATTTAACTAAATCTATGACCTCGGTATAATTCACTCCTGATATAACAGTTATAATACCTATCCTTAGCTCAGGACAGAAGTTACGGAGATTCTCGAAAGCCTTCATAACTCTCTTGTGGGCCCCTTCCACGCCTCTTAAAAAATCATGTGTTTTTTCATTGGTACTGTCCAATGATATAAAAATCTCTTTCAAGCCGGAATCTCTTATTTTTTTTGCCATATCTTCATCTATGAGATATCCATTGGATGGCATAAGGGTTTTAAAACCTTTGTCTGTGCCAAACCTTATTAACTCAAAGATATCTTTCCTCAGTAAAGACTCCCCTCCGCTGAATACTAATTCTTTCGGGCCATCCAGCAGGTTCTCGAGAGAATCTATAAAACGCTTCCATTCTTCCGTTGAGGTCTGATACAGGTCGTCCTTTGATTTCCACATCTCGCACATCCTGCATCTGAACATGCAATTCGTCAACAATACTATAGAACAGGAATTTGGTTTTTTAATATTCATTCTCGTAATAGCAGTTAACCACTAGCTCGCAATTCTTTCTGCAGCCATTCATCTGTTTACGGATCTCTTTGGCCTTATCCGAATACCAAAGTTCAGTTATATTGTCAGTCTTGATATTGCCAAGTTTCTCCATAAAAAAACAGATGTAGATATCACCTATTGCGTTGACATTTATTGCCTGCTCGGAAACATTGCAGCGGTTCGACTTGATAAAATGACCCGGGTTTTTGAAATATGTTTTGAACGATTGCAATTGACCAACCGGGTTTTCTATTTTATAGCAGGATTTTTTTAGCTCTATAAGTTTATTTAAAACATCTTCTGTCTTCGAATAATCAGAAGGCCATAATTCTCTGCATCCGTCTTTTTTAAACCATTCCCAATCAAAAGATGAACCAAAAGGACGCATAATGGACATAAAATACAGGGAATCCAGAGACTCGTTCTGCTGCACCCATTTCGCTAATTCAACAACATCATCCATATTCAATGCTGTAAAAATAGAGTTAATGCCAAGTTTCATTCCTTTTTTCCCAATACGCTTAAAATGTTCTATGGCGTTTACGACTTGTTGGAAACAACCTTCTCTGCCTCTTAACAGATCATGGACAGAAGGATTCAAGCTTTCCAGCGATAAATTCAACATACTTAAACCTGAATCAACAAGCCCCTGAGCCATTGTTTCGTTAATAGTATATCCGGAAGAAGTCATAACTGTCCTGGAACCTTTCCCTCTTATATGGCTTATCAATTCCAGTATCCCTTTCTTAATCAAAGACTCTCCTCCAATAAGATGCACCTCAATAGGGTCTACATTGAACTGGCTCAGGGAATCGATGAATCTTTTACAATCATCAATACTAACCTCATCTTTTGCTGTATCAAGCTTCCATAAATGGCACATCTTGCAGCGTAAAACGCATTGATTGGTTACAGTCAACAGGCATGTCTTGGGCTTTTTAATATCCATGGTCAGCTCACGCTGAAATATAATCTGTTATATTCTCTATTTTATAAAAACAATTCACTACTATATCGCAATCCTTTTTGCATTCATTGATCTCTTTTCTCGCCTTTTCCATATCTTTAGAAAACCATACCTCTGAAAACTTTTTTTCTCTTATATTCGCAACAGGCAGCATGTAAAAGCACATATTTATATCTC
>JAHIEN010000073.1 GCA_018901615.1 Candidatus Omnitrophota bacterium
AGGTATCTTTCAGAAGAACTTTTTAAAATTAAGAATAGATTCTTTTCGACATTTGTGGTAGTATTTACAAGTGGCGCGCTTGCGCTGAGCGGTAAATGGAGCGCGATCTGGCCAATGTTCGGAGCTTCGAACCAGCTTGTCGCAGCGCTTACATTTATAGTGATTTCCAGCTGGCTTTTATGCAGAGG
Source organism: Candidatus Omnitrophota bacterium (assembly GCA_018901615.1). GTDB lineage: Bacteria > Omnitrophota > Gorgyraeia > Gorgyraeales > Gorgyraeaceae > JAHIEN01. The sequence goes on from JAHIEN010000073.1 coordinate 189, forward strand.
AAAAAGTTTGAAGTTTACATTTTTCCCAGCTGTCTTGATGCTCGTGACTTCCATAGGCGCGCTCTTGTACCAGCTGGTACAGTTTATAAAATCTAAAGACACGCTGCTCGCGTGCGCGTCTATTGTATTGATAGCATTGTCATTACTAATGGTATATGATGTTATATCTACGGTAAGGAGAAAAGGCCTGAAGTGCCAAATTCTATAGTTGTTCAAAAATACGGCGGCTCATCAGTAGCAAATATTGAACGCATAAAAAAAGTAGCGGAAAGAGTGGTCGGGTATAGGAGAAAAGGCCACAAGGTAGTGGTGGTAGTTTCTGCGCTCGGGGATACGACTGACGAGCTCTTAAAGCTTGCTCATGGCATAACAGAATCGCCCAGCGAGAGAGAGCTGGACATGCTTATTTCCACAGGCGAACAGGTCTCGGTCGCGCTTCTCGCGATGGCTATCCATAAACTTGGTTTTGACGCCATATCTTTTACCGGCGCTCAGGTGGGGATTGTTACGGACAGGAGCCATACAAAGGCGAGGATAGTAGATATAAGCGCGGACAGAATAAGAAAAGAGCTAAAGAAGGGAAGGGTTGTTATAGTCGCTGGTTTTCAAGGAATAAATCCTGACCAGGAGATTACAACGCTTGGCCGCGGCGGGAGTGACATAACAGCTGTGGCGCTTGCCAAGACCCTGAACGCCTCGTCATGCGAGATCTACACTGATGTTGAAGGCGTATATACAGCTGACCCGAGGATTGTAAAAGACGCTGTAAAGCTTTCGCGCATAAGCTATGAAGAGATGCTTGAATTGGCCTCTCTGGGCGCGCAGGTAATGCAGGCCAGATCAATGGAGGTCGCTAAGAAATTTTCAGTTCCGTTACACATAAGATCCAGTTTTACCAGTAAAACAGGGACGATTATCTCCAAGGAGGTCAAGGCAATGGAAGAAGTGCTTGTTAGCGGGGTTACAATGAATAAGGGCGAGGCAAAAGTCACTATCTGCGACGTGCCTGATAGACCGGGCATAGCTGCTTATATATTCAAGGATCTGGCCAAGGCAGATATAAACGTTGACATGATAATTCAGAATATAAGCAGGACAGGTTATACTGACATGTCTTTTACTGTGCCGCTAAGTGAATTAAACAGGTGCAAAAAGGCCGTGGAAGGTGTTGCTAAAAAGGTAAAGGCAAAGGACGCTATATACAACAGCGAAATCGCGAAGGTTTCAATAGTGGGCGTGGGCATGAAGAGCCATTCCGGGGTGGCGGCAAAGATGTTCGAGGCCCTCGCGTCTAAAAAGATAAACATAGATATGATCTCCACGTCTGAGATAAAGATATCATGCGTAATAAAGAAGAATAGAGCGGAGGATGCGGTAAGGGCGCTTCACGGGGCGTTTAGATTGAACAAAAAACATTAAACCTTACAAATATTGCAATGCGGGAATTGTCAACTTAAGAGGGCGAGATGAGAGAAATAAAAATTTATGATACCACATTGAGGGACGGTTCGCAGGGCGAGGGCATCTCATTTTCAGTAAATGACAAGCTTAAGATCGCCAGAAAATTGGACTCTATGGGCATGCATTATATAGAAGGCGGCTGGCCAGGTTCAAACCCCAAGGACATGGAGTTTTTTAAAGAGGCGAAAAAAATAAAGTTTAGAAGATCCGAGCTGGTGGCCTTTGGGAGCACCAGGAGGGCAAAGACAAGCCCGGCCAAAGACGAGAACCTCAAAGGTTTTTTTAAGGCTGGCGTAAAGACAGTCGCTGTGTTTGGAAAGACCTGGGACCTGCATGTTGCAGAGGTTTTCAAGGTCCCTCTTCAAGAAAACCTGGATATGATACAGGACACAGTGGAATACCTGAAGTCCAGAAAATTTAAGGTCTTTTATGACGCTGAACATTTCTTTGACGGGTATACGCATAATAAAGAATACGCGCTTGAGACATTGCGGGCTGCCGCAAAAGGAGGATGCGACGCGATCATACTCTGTGACACTAATGGAGGTATGATCACTAGCGAACTCGGAGTTATTGTAAGGGCTGTTGTGAGCGAGTTCGGAGACTCGATGCCTATAGGCATCCATACCCACAATGACAGCGGCATGGCAGTGGCCAATAGCATTGCCGCAATACAATCCGGCTCTAGTATTGTGCAGGGCACCATCAATGGCTACGGAGAGAGGTGCGGCAACGCAGACCTTTGCGTTATCATCCCTAATCTTCAGATAAAGATGGAGTATAACTGTCTGCCAAAGTCAAAATTAAAAGAGCTTACAGAGGTCTCGCATTACGTGAGCGAGGTCTCAAATATGAAACAGCAGGACAACCAGCCATTTGTCGGCAGGAGCGCCTTTGCCCATAAGGGAGGGGTGCATGTAAACGCGGTAATGAAGAACCCCAAGACGTACGAGCACGTAGGGCCTGAGACAGTCGGGAATCACAGGCGGATACTGATCTCAGAGCTTTCCGGCCAGACCAGTATTATCCTGAAGGCAAAGGAGATAGAGCTCGATCTTTCTAAAAACGACCCAAAGACAAGAAAGATCTTAAAGCTGGTGCAGAACCTGGAAAACCAGGGTTATTATTTTGAGGCGGCTGACGCGTCGTTCGAACTCTTGGTGAAAAAGGCATTGAAGAAATATAAACCGTTTTTCACGCTGGAAGGTTTTAAGGTCAGTATTGAAAAGAGGGAAGACAATGTATTGATCTCAGAGGCTACCATCAAGGTGCGCGTCAACAGGCGTATAGAGCACACTGCCGCTGAAGGCGATGGCCCTGTCAATGCCCTCGATAATGCCCTGCGCAAGGCTTTAAATAAATTTTATCCCACCCTTTCTAATATGCACCTGTCAGATTTCAAGGTCAGGGTCCTGGACGAGAAGGCAGGCACCGCCGCGAATGTCCGTGTTTTGATCCAATCTCAGGACGAGAAGACATCATGGAATACTATCGGCGTGTCAGAGAATATCATCGAGGCAAGCTGGCAGGCTCTGGCAGACAGCGTGGAATATAAGCTGTTGAAGGATAAGATTAAAAGTTAATCACCAAACGCCAAATTCCAATAATCAAATAATGACCGATAACCAATATGAAAGAGATCCCATCCAGATATAATCCAAAAGAAACAGAAGAGATGCTGTACAGGCAATGGGAAGAAAAAGGCTGGTTTCACGCAGGCCCGGATTCTTCGCGCGCGCCTTTTACCATTGCGATACCTCCTCCCAATATTACAGGGATATTGCATATGGGCCATGCCTTGAACAACAGTATTCAGGATATACTTATCCGATGGAGAAGGATGCAGGGGTTTAATGCCTTGTGGGTACCTGGTACTGACCATGCCGGCATAGCCACACAGAACGTGGTCGAGCGAAAAGTTCGCAAAGAAGGCAGGACAAGGCAGGGACTCGGCAGAGAAAATTTTATAAAAGAGGTCTGGAAGTGGCGCGAAGAGCATGGCAATACCATAATAAACCAGCTCAAGAGGCTCGGGGCGTCATGCGACTGGCAGAGGACCAGATTTACGATGGATAAAGGGCTTTCAGACGCGGTGGCGGAGGCGTTTGAACAGCTCTATAATAAGGGCCTGATCTACAGGGGCGACTATATCATAAACTGGTGCCCGAGATGCCAGACTGCTCTTTCTGACGAAGAGGCGCCGCACGTAGATATCGAGGGGAAGTTGTATTATATAAAATATCCGTTTTCGCATAGCGCAGAGCGCACCCCGCACCACAAGGGTTCGGGGCAGGTAGCGCAGAGCGAAGGTATTATAGTGGCGACGACCAGGCCTGAGACAATGCTGGGCGATGTGGCGGTAGCGGTAAACCCCAAAGATAGACGGTACAAGAAACTCATCGGTAGAAAATTGATATTGCCTCTTGTCGACCGTGAGATAGATATCATAGCGGATGATTCTGTGGATAAAAAATTCGGCACAGGAGCTGTAAAGATCACACCCGCGCATGACCCGAACGATTTTGAGATATCAAAACGCCATGCCCTGGAGCCGGTCAAGGTGATGGCTCCGGACGGCAAGATGAATAAGAACGCTGGACGTTTTGCCGGTATGGACAGATTTCAGGCGCGCGAGACTATTGTGCGCGAACTTGAAGAAAAGGGTCTCCTGGTAAAGACGGAAAAACACCAGCATGCTGTTGGCCATTGTTACAGGTGCCATACAATCGTAGAGCCTTATCTGTCTCTCCAGTGGTTTGTAAAGATGAAACCCCTGGCTGCCCCGGCAATAGAGGCTGTGAAAACAGGAAAGATCAGATTTTACCCAAAGAGATGGACAAAGGTCTATCTGAACTGGATGGAGAATATAAGGGACTGGTGCATATCTCGCCAGATATGGTGGGGGCATCGTTTGCCTGTTTACTATTGTAAAGCCTGCATGAAACAGGCAAACGAGCTCATAGCTCATAGCTCAGAGCTCACAGGAAAAAATAGCGGTATAATTGTTTCAAAGATCAGGCCTGAGAGGTGTCCGGAGTGCGGGGGAACGGATATATATCAGGACGAAGACGTCCTGGATACATGGTTCTCGTCGTGGCTCTGGCCTTTTTCAACGCTTGGGTGGCCTGAGAAGACCAGGGACCTTGAATATTTTTATCCTACATCAGTGCTGGTAACAGCGCCTGAGATATTATTTTTCTGGGTCGCGAGGATGATTGTCTCAGGCCTGGAATTCATGAAGGATATCCCGTTCAAAGACGTGTATCTGCATGGCACGGTGAGGGACCTGACCGGGAAAAAGATGTCTAAGTCGCTGGGGAATGTCATTGACCCTATTGATATTATAAATGAATTCGGTTCTGATGCCCTGCGGTATAGCATGATAGCTATTACAGCTACGGGGCAGGATGTATTTCTCTCCAAGGAGAAGTTTGAGATAGGCAGGAACTTTGCGAATAAGATATGGAACGCGTCGAGATTTGTGCTCATGAA
>JAHIEN010000074.1 GCA_018901615.1 Candidatus Omnitrophota bacterium
CTTTTCATTTCATAGCACCTGGCTTACTTATAAATAAGCATTTAACACGTACTCTTGAACCATTCTCTGGGTATTAAAAAATGAGGCGTTCAACGCTATGGCATGACGCATAACTTCAAACCATTTATCTTTCTCTTTATAAAACATAGGGATGATTATCGTTTCTAATTTCTGGTATAAATTGCGGGCATGTTGAACGCTATCCGTATTCTGCGACTCTATTGAGCCGATGGTTCGACTGCGCTCACCATCGGTACTGAGCGAAATCGAAGTACCGATTGCCCAGCCGGTGACGTTCTCAATACACCCCTCTATCCACCAGCCGTCCAAAATACTTAAATTCGGCACGCCATTAAGGCAGGCCTTCATTCCGCTTGTGCCGGAGGCCTCTTGCGGCGGGAGCGGATTATTCAGCCAGAGGTCAACGCCGCCAGTAATTAATTTTCCTTGTATCATATCGTAATTCTCAAGATAGGCAATCCTAATTTTTGGGCTCAGTTCTTTAATCCTTGAAAATATTTTTTTTATCAGCTCTTTGCCACCGCCATCCTTAGGATGTGCCTTTCCCGCGTAAACGATTTGCATCCTGCCTGCCTTATCGTTAATCTCGACTAATCGGTTTATATCACTCAATAAAAGGTCTGCTCTTTTATAGGCTGTGGCGCGCCGGGCAAACCCCATAGTAAAGGTGTCGTAGTCCATACCGATACCCGTACGGCTATTCACATAATTAATAAGTTCTTTTTTTGCCTCAAGATGCGCCTGAAATATCGCATCTTTGGGAATACCCAAGGCGTAACGTAAGGAAAAATAATCTGATTGCCAGCCAGGGATATATTTATCGTAAAGCTTTTTGAATGAAGGGGCTGCCCAAGTCAGCAAATGAATACCGTTGGTAATAGAATCTATGGAATAACCGGGAAACATTTCTCGCGTCACTTCGCCGTGTTTTTTAGCTACCCCGTTGACGTATTTACTCAGATTTAAAGCAATCAAAGTCATATTCATTTCGTTATCCCTGATAAACATATCGGGCATTTTAAAAGGTAAATCGCTGCGCAGAGCCCTTTTTACAAAGTCAAGGGGAAACCGGTCATGTCCGGCAGACACAGGAGTATGTGTGGTAAAGATACATCTATTCCTTACAGACTCAAGGTCATATTTTTTATAAATATCCGTCTCAATGTCTTTTTTTGTCCTCTCCAGTAATTCCATTGCCAAAAGGCTGGCATGGCCTTCATTCATATGGTATTTCTCGATATTTTTATAGCCAATAGCTTCAATTGCCCTCAACCCCCCTATACCAAGGATTATTTCCTGGCAAAAGCGATACCACTGGTCTCCTCCGTAAAGAAAACTGGTTAGGGTGCGGTCGTATTCGTTATTCTCAGGAAGGTTTGTGTCCAGAAAATAAACCGGCACAATCTCGCCTGAAGCCCCCTTTATCACATACTTCCAGACCTGTATCTTTACCTCTCTTGACTCGATATAAACGCTTGCCTTTTCCGGTAAAAGGGTTAAAAACTCCTCTTTTGGCCATTCTATAGGAGTTTCTGCCTGGTTTCCTTCTTCATCCAATTTTTGCGCAAAATAACCTTTTTCGTTAAGCAGAGTTACGGCAATAAGCGGCACGCCTAAATCCGCACAGGATTTTAAAGTATCCCCCGCCAGGATTCCCAGCCCGCCGCTATATGTGGACATTTTAGGGTCGAGGCCCACTTCCATTGTAAAATACACGATCTTTCTTTTCTCTAACTCTTTTTTATTCATAGGTATCCCTTCTGTCTACATATGACTCTTTTGCTTCTCTTTACATTTTCCTCTAATGTCTTAAGGTAGGATTTTGTCCTAGTAGCCGGCCGGTCGCTATTTTTTACTTTCCTCATCTCTTAACATAGGTACAAATCTTACAGGAATAATATTTTTGGATACAATTTCCCCTTTTATTTTCTTAAGCTGCTTCAGCTCCTGATAGTGTGCTCCAACAGGAATGACTAATCTTCCGCCTTCGGCTAATTGCTCAACCAAAGCAGGAGGAATTTTTTCCGGAGCACAGGTAACAATTATGGCATCAAAAGGAGCATGTTCCGGCCAACCTAAAAAACCGTCTCCGTGTTTAACCTTAATGTTCTTGTAACCTAACTCTTTAAGTAATTTCTGGGAACGATCTGCCAGCGGCTCCAGTATCTCTACAGTATAAACCTCTTTAGCTAACTCTGCTAAAATTGCTGCCTGATAGCCTGAGCCTGTTCCTATTTCCAAAACCTTTTCCTCTCCTTTTAACTCCAATAGCTCTGTCATCAAAGCAACTATATAGGGTTGGGAAATAGTCTGGCCTTCACCAATAGGCAGGGGATAATCTTCATAAGAAAGGTGCCTATCGGTAAGCGGAACAAACAAGTGCCTTTCCACTTTACCCATCGCCTTGAGCACACGCTCATCA
>JAHIEN010000075.1 GCA_018901615.1 Candidatus Omnitrophota bacterium
AATTCCGTGACCTGGGATAACATTTTGTCGTATACCCCGGAGATGTAGGTTCCTGGCATTGCGTCGGGAGGCAGTTCTTCTAAGATCCCGCGGGAGCCGAAATAACCGTTCCCTAAGGCAAGCTGTGATTCCCGCATGCCCTGCAGCGACCTTGCCCATTCCGTTTCCTTGATGAGCCATAGATCATCGTCGATGTATTGAGAATACAGGTATTTCATAAGGAGATCAGCCTTTCGAGCTTAGAGACGCTGACATTTCTCAGATTGTTTACTACCAGGTCAGCCTGTTTTAATTTTCCCGGATTCTTATAACGGTCGATGCCGACGGTCCTCATTTTCGCGCGGCCCGCCGCTTTTATTCCCAGGACAGCGTCTTCAAAGACTACGCATTCCTTTGGCTTCAGCCTGAGTCTCGCTGCAGCCAGTAGAAAAATATCCGGATGGGGCTTGCCTTTTTTGACGTCACTTCCCGCTATTATGGCGTTAAATAAGCCGGTTAATTTTGCTTTTTTAAGGACATAACGGCAATTTTTGCTCGAAGATATGACAGCTGTTTTTACGTTATTGCCTTTCAGCCGTTTAACCAGGTCCACGGTATCCTTGTATACCTTAATACCTTCTTTTTCCAGGAATTCCAGAAAGTACCTTTGTTTTTTTTCAGAGGCCTTTTCTAATTCCTCTTTCGATAAGCCGGTTAAAACAGCCCTCACGCCTGAAGAGCGGGGTATGCCGTCCACCTTCATCCTGTAATCCAGAAACGTAAACTTTTTCCCGTATTCACCGAACATCTTCTTCCACGCCTTGAAATGAAGAGGGACAGTGTTCACTATGACCCCGTCCATATCAAAGATCGCGCCTTTTAACAAAAGCATATTATTCTTTAGCATAGCTATAATTTATTATACCCTACTTCACGACTACATGCAATTTTTAAAGACAAAAGATTACCGTATCGAAGAATATTGTTCGAGCGAGCCCCTCGGCTTCGCTCGGGATAAACTCCGCGAGCTGAACCCGCAATGAAAAACCTTGACATCCCTCAAATTATAGTATAATATAAATTAGTCTAAAGTAGATTTTACTAATGTAGTCGAAACGTAGAGGATGTGGTTTATGAGATTTATAAATAGGGGATTAGAGCTTCGATTGCTTGATCAGAGATGGAAGGAAGACAAGCCTCAGCTTATGGTTATTTACGGTAAACGCCGAGTTGGGAAAACAGAGTTAAGCATCCATTTTGCGCAGGGGAAACCTCACATTTACTTTTTATGCGATAGGACATCCATGCATAAGCAATTGCAGAAATTTACCGAGATGGCAGGCAAATATTTTAAAGATGAATTTTTACCCTCGGATGGATTTAAAGACTGGGTAGAAACATTCAAATATATATCCCATAAAAAGGAAAAAATGGTTATTATAATAGATGAATTTCCATATCTGGCAGAAACTGATAACGCGATACCCTCTATTTTTCAAAAAATATGGGATTTATATTTAAAGGATTCAAAGATTTATTTGATACTTCAGGGTTCAAGTATAGCAATGATGGAAAAGACGCTTCTTATTCATAAGGCTCCGCTATACGGAAGAAGGACGGGTCAATTACTTGTAAAGCCCTTTCAGTTTAAAGAAATAATGGAGATGTTTCCGGATAAAAGTTTTGAGGAGATGTTGTCTATTTATAGCATAGTCGGAGGCACCCCTTTATATCTTAATAAGTTTATGGGCAAAAGTTACATGGAAGCGGTTAAAAAAGAGATTCTTCAAAAAGGACAGCCTTTATATGAAGAAGTCGAGTTTTTACTCAGAGAGGAATTGAGAGAACCCAGGAATTACTTTGTTATTTTAGAGGCATTATCATTGGGCAAGCGTAAATTATCAGAGATAATCAATGAGACAGGTTTTGATAAAGGGATGGTTTCCCGCTATATTTCAATTTTAGATAGTTTGCAGATAACCCGTAAAGAAATACCGGTAACCGAGAAGATCCCCGAAAAGAGCAGAAAAGGGATCTATAATATAGACGATAATTTTTTTAATTTTTGGTTCAGGTTCGTCTTTAGAAACAGATCTTTTCTTGAAGAAGGCAGGATAGATAAAGTGATAGTGCAGATACAAAGAGCAATGCCTGCGCTTTTAGCGCAAAGCTATGAAAAGATAGCAAAAGAAATCCTGCTTTACGCGTTTAGCAGGCATAAAATTTCTTTATCATTTGAGTTTTATGGCCGATGGTGGGACAAGGATAAGAAAATAGATCTTGTAGCGACAAATTATCATAGAAACGAGATACTCTTTAGTGAGGTAAAATGGTCTAATAAACAGGTCGGAACTAATATATACGACGAGTTAAAGAAAAAGGCTCAGGCCGTAGAATGGGGCAAGAAAGACAGGAAAGAATACTTTGCCATATTCAGCAAGTCTGGTTTTACAAAAGACATGCTGGGGTCGGCTAAAAAGGAAAAGGTTTTTTTGGTTCATAAGGATGTGTTGGTGTGATTTTAAAAAAAGAATATAATATTTGACCTTCCTCGAAAATTTCCTTATAATAGCGTAAATATATGCCAAAGACAGCTCTCATAACAGGCGGCGCGGGTTTCTTAGGTTCATATCTCTGCGACCGTTTTCTGGCCGAAGGCTTTAAGGTTATCTGTATGGATAATCTCATAACCGGCAGTCTTTCTAACATATCCCGCCTTGAATCAAACCCAAATTTCACATTCATAAATCACGACGTCTCTAAGCATATAGACATAAAAGAGCCCATAGACTATGTCCTGCACTTTGCCTCACCCGCGAGCCCTATAGATTATCTCAAATACCCCATACAGACCCTGAAGGTAGGCTCTTTAGGCACGCACAATGCCCTTGGCGTGGCAAAAGAAAAGAAAGCCAGATTCCTCTTAGCCTCAACCTCCGAGATTTACGGTGACCCGCAAATCCATCCTCAACCTGAATCTTATTACGGCCACGTGAATTGCATAGGCCCCCGCGGAGTGTACGACGAGGCGAAACGCTTTGCCGAAGCCATCACCATGGCCTATCACAAGGCGCATGGCCTTGATACCCGTATTGTAAGGATTTTTAATACCTACGGACCTCGGATAAGGAAACAGGATGGCCGGGCAATACCAAACTTCATAAGCCAGGCCCTGAAAAATGAGCCCATCACAGTTTATGGCAAAGGCGACCAGACCAGGAGCTTCTGCTATGTCTCAGACCTGATAGAAGGCATTTTCCTATTAAGCCAGTCAGATATCCATGACCCAGTAAATATAGGCAATCCAGTGGAACTAAAAATCATAGACATGGCCAAAAAGATAATCAAAATGACAGGCTCCAAAAGCAAAATCATCCACAACCCCTTACCCCAAGACGACCCAAAAGTAAGACAACCAGACATAACCAAAGCCAAAAAACTCCTGAACTGGAACCCAAAAATAGACCTTGAACAGGGCTTAAAAGAAACTATAGAGTGGTTTAAATATTAATATGAAAAACAAAAACGTCTATATAATAGCAGGGCCTAACGGCGCTGGCAAAACAACATTCGCGAAAAGGTTTTTGCCGCAGTATGCAAAGTGCCCGCATTTTGTAAACGCGGACCTTATCGCGCAAGGCTTGTCCCCGTTTTCTCCTCGTATCGCGGCCATGAAGGCCGGACGGCTTGTTCTTGAACAGATTCAAGACATGGCCGACAAAAACGTTGATTTTGCTTTTGAGACGACATTATCCGGCAAGGCCTACGTTGATTTTTTAAAGACGTTAAAAAAAAGAGATTATCGCCTGCATCTTTTCTTTTTGTGGGTTCCTTCTCCTGAACTGGCGCTGGCAAGGATTAAAGGCAGGGTTGCTGAAGGCGGACATGATGTTCCGGCAGAAGATGTAAGGCGGCGTTTCGACCGAGGTATTCAGAATCTTTTTAGATTTTATAAGCCGCTGTTAGATTCCTGGATGTTTTTTGACAATGCGGGGAATATACCGCGATTGATCGCTGAAGAAAAAGACGGCAAACTTTTAATTATGGATAAAGATTTGTATGATACAGTCACAAGAGGTGCGT
>JAHIEN010000076.1 GCA_018901615.1 Candidatus Omnitrophota bacterium
CGCGCAGAGAGAATGACGGAAGAAGGCTTTGAGATAATAGAGTCGCCTTTGCCGTGCCTTATTACTGTTGTAAAGGAAATAAACGAACCAAGGCTCCCTTCTTTAAAGGGGAAGATGAGGGCCAGGAAGGCTGAAATAAAAAAATGGGAAGCAAAAGATCTGGATGTTGACCCTGGCTTGATAGGCTTAAACGGTTCGCCTACAAAGGTCGTAAAGATTTTTACGCCTCCGCCAAGAAAAGGCAGCCAGATGTTACAGGGTGGCGCAAAAGAGGTAGCCAGTAAGCTGGTAGAGCTCCTAAAAAACGACATACCGTAAAGGCAAAGGGCACACTTTATAGTGCTAAAAGGTGACAGGAGATGTCGATAAAGGTTATTAATGAAAAATGTACTGGTTGTAAGCTTTGCATAAAGGCCTGTCCTTTTGCGGCAATAGAAGTTAAGAATAAAAAGGCGGAGATCGATCTGGATAAATGCACGCTGTGCAGTGCCTGTATAGAGGTGTGCAAGCTTGACGCGATTGTCCTTACAAAGATCAGTCCTTCTGAAATAGATTTCCCGAAAAAGTTAGAAGAACATAAAGGTGTCTGGGTTTTCTGCGAGCAGAAAAATGGCGTAGTGCAGAGCGTCGCGTATGAACTGCTGGGCAAGGGCAGGGATCTTGCTGATATCCTGGGAGTTGAGCTGTGCGGTGTCTTGCTGGGCGAGAACATGAAGGATGAAGCGCATAAGGTTGTTCATCGTGGCGTTGACAAGGTCTATCTGGTTGATTCGCCAAAGCTCAGGCATTATCAGGACGAGCCGTACACAAAGACATTGATAAAGCTGATCAAGGAATACAGTCCTGAGATAGTGTTGTGCGGCGCTACATCCATAGGAAGGTCTATGATATCACGCGTGGCAATAGGTATTCACGCAGGGCTTACAGCAGACTGCACGGCCCTTGACATAGACAAAGAAAACAGGCTGCTTCTCCAGACAAGGCCGGCATTCGGCGGAAATATAATGGCCACCATCATCTGCCCGAATCACAGGCCACAGATGTCTACTGTGCGTCACAAGGTGATGAAGGAAGCAGAGATAAATAACCATTACAGGGGAAAGATCATAGAGGTAAATTATGATGGTGATACTTACGGATCCAGGACAAAGCTGCTTGACATAGTAGAAGAGATAGAAGAGACAATCAATCTTACGGAGGCGGATATCATTGTTTCAGGCGGCAGAGGCCTGCGGAACCCTGAAAATTTTAAATTGATTGAAGGCCTTGCCAAGGTCCTGGGAGGCGCGGTCGGAGCTTCCAGGGCTGCTGTGGACTCTGGATGGAAGACCTACTCACACCAGGTTGGTCAAACAGGGAAGACTGTGTGTCCGAAGATCTATATCGCGTGCGGCATTTCAGGGCAGATACAGCATCTTGTCGGCATGCAGTCCTCAGATGTAATAGTGGCTATAAATAAAGACCCTCATGCGCCTATTTTTACCGTGGCCACTTATGGCATAATCGGGGATTTGTTCGAGATATTACCGGAATTGACAAAAAAATTCAAGGAAGTACTGAAGAAATAAACGCTGAACATTCCGCGTCGGTTCCGCGTAAAGTTCGGCATAAGTTCCGCGATTAAGAAAGCAAGCTAATAATATGCATTTCAAACGCCTCGAGCTATTTGGTTTTAAATCCTTTGCAGATAAGACCCGCCTTGATTTTGAACCGGGCATAACTGCTATCGTGGGTCCGAATGGCTGCGGAAAATCAAATATTGCGGACTCGATAAAATGGGTGCTCGGTGAACAATCCGCCAAGGTACTGCGCGGCGGCCGCATGGAGGACGTGATATTTAACGGCACCGACGGCAAAGAACCTGTCAGCTATGCCGAAGTATCTCTCACCCTTGCCAATCATGACAGGATGCTCCCTATTGAATATGACGAGATAACTGTCTCCCGCCGTCTATACCGTTCAGGAGAGAGTGAATATCTTTTAAATAAAACCCCTGTAAGGCTTAAGGACATAAGCGAACTTTTTATGGGTACCGGCATCGGCACCAGCGCCTATTCCCTTATAGAGCAGGGAAAGATCGACCAGATCCTCAGCTCAAAACCAGAAGAAAGGCGTGAGGTGTTCGAAGAGGCAAGCGGTATCACAAAGTATAAGGCAAAGAAAAAAGAGGCCCTTAGAAAACTTGATGATACCGAGCTGAATCTCGTAAGGATAAATGATATCATACAGGAGGTAAAGCGCCAGATAAATTCCATAGAGCGGCAGGCGAGGAAGGCAGAGCGTTATAAGGAAAGATACGAGGAACTCAAGTCTGTTGAGCTCAAGCTGTCAAGGATAGAACTGGAGGCGCTCAAAAACAAACTTACCCAGTCCAATGAAAACCTGGATGACTTTAGGATAAAAGAGAGAGAGCTTGAGCGTGAACTGCAGGACATATCAGATGAACTGAGGGAGCTGAACTCTAAACGTTCACAGCTGGAGACAAAGAAAATGGATTTAAGGTCCGGCATAATAGAGATGGACTCTGAAGTGTCCAAGGCCAGCGACAAGACCGCATTGGACAAGGAAAGGACAAGCGAATTAAAACTAAAACTAGTAGACCTTGCCTCAGAGATAGAAAAAGGCGCAGAGAGTATAGCGTCCCAGAGAAAAGAGGTGGATAATCTTCGGGAAAAAGTCACTGTGCTAGAGACCGCCAGTATAAGCAGAACAGAAACTTTGACGGCAAAAGAAAGTAAACTCGCGGAAATATCGAAAGGCATAACAGAGCGCGAGACCGTGATATCTACATCAAAGGCCAATCTCATAGACCTTGCCTCGAAGCAATCCAAGCTCAGGAACCAGCAGGCCAGGATATCTACCACGATTTCTTCCCACGATATCAGGCTCAAGCGGCTTAATACAGAATCGAACACCATTCAGGAAGAGGCGGACAATCTTTTGGCAAAGCTGAACGAGATCGCGGCTGAAAAAGAAGCAATAGAAAACGAGGTAGCGTCATTAAAATCATCCAGAGACAGCATAACTCAGACTATTTCTAATCTTTCGAACCGCATACAGGACATGATTGAAAAATCCAATGAATTGCACAAGGCGCTGACGACAAACAGGTCCAGGCTGGAGATCCTCGAAGAGGCAAAGGTCAAGTACGAAGGGTTTTCTTCAGGAGTCAAGGCCATACTCGGCAGGGGGGCAGATATTTCCAGCCGGCCAATAGAAGGTGCGCATGAAGTGCTGGCTAACATGATTACAGTAAAAAAAGGCTACGAAATAGCAATTGAGTCTGCTCTTGGAGATAACCTGCAGGCCATTATAGTGGATACAGCTGATTCTGCTAAAAAAGGCGTAAGGTTTCTTAAAGAAAATTCATACGGCAGGGCATCGTTCATCTACCCTGAGGCGTTTGACGCGGTTGATGAAGACAGGTCATGGCAGGATTTAAAAGGCTCAAGGATTTTGGGCAGGGCAATGGATTTTGTAAATATAGAGAATAGCCGCTATCTGAATATAGCAAAATATTTCCTAAACAATGTATTTGTTGTAAAGGATATTGAAGACGCGGTCGCCATTTTAAAAGAAACTCCTGACCTTAGAGGCGCGAGTTTTGTCACATTGACCGGGGAGAACGTGATGAAGGGTCTTGTCTCAGGCGGAAGCATGACCAAAGAAGGCATGACCCTTATCAATAGAGATTCAAGGATAAAAGATTTTCATGTAACAATATCTGAATTAGAAGAGACCTCCCGGGCCCTGACAGAGGAAAAGGAAAAAGACGAGAGAGAGAAGAACGAATCCATGAAAGACCTGGAAGAGCTAACCGCAAGGCTTAGCGAGCAAGAGATCCTTCTGGCCAATTCCATATCCCGCTATTCCAATGTAGAGGAAAATTTAAAAGGCGTCAAAGACGAGATCAGTCTTGTCAGGTTAGAGATAGGCGAGGTTGAGTCAGAGACAGGGCAGCTTAAAAAAGAAGAGGTCTCGGTGATAGAGACCTTGCGTCAGGCGGAAGAAGATACTAAGCTCAATGAGGAAAAGATAAAGACAAGCGAGGCATTTATAAGCGAAGACACAAAGGAGAAAGAACAGCTGCTTATAGAGGTGGCTGAACAGAGGACTGAACTGGGTTCTGTGGAAAGCAAGCGAGAGGGCCTTTCCAGCACATTGCAGATATTGGAAAAATCTCTTAGAGACTCCGAATCTTCCCTTGAATCCAGGAAATCCGAAGTTAAAGACTCTGTCAGGAAGATAGACGAACTTACCAGTGATATTGCCAGCCTCGAAGAAAAGATCTCCATCTTGTCAGGCAATAGGACAGAAAAAGACGCGGACTTTACCGTGGTGGAGGCTGAATATAAAGAACTGATGAGCAAGATAGAACATAGCGAAACTATATTCAAACAGTCAGAAAAAGAACTAACTATGCTCAGGTCAAACCTTCACGGAGTGGACCTGAAAAAGGCAGAGACTAACTATAATATAGAAAGCCTGAAACAGCGGATAAAGGATGTCTATAAACTTGACCTGGGCGACATGGAGTTTAGCGAAGACTGGCAGGAAGCTGACGTGGAGGCGCTGAAGAAGGAAGTTGAGGAAAAAAAGGAAAAGGTTGATGCCATGGGCACGGTCAATCTGGTTGCCATAGAAGAACATTTAGAGCTCCAGGATAGACATGCCTTTCTGACTCACCAGAGAGATGACCTTGCTAACGCCAAAGAGTCACTTCTCAAGGCCATTGCCAAGATAAACAAGACCACAAAAGAACTTTTCATGGAGACGTTTCAGAGCATACAGGTGGAATTCAGGAATTTTTTCAAGATGCTTTTTGGCGGGGGCGACGGAGAACTCCTGCTCCTCGATGAAGGCAATGTGCTTGAGTCAGGTATTGAGATAGCGGCGAGGCCTCCGGGAAAAAGACTTCAAAATGTATCTCTTCTTTCAGGCGGTGAAAAAGCGCTTACCGCGATCGCCCTTATTTTCGCGATATTCAAGGTAAAACCCACCCCGTTCTGCGTGCTGGATGAAATAGATGCCCCGCTCGACGAATCAAACGTGGACAGGTTTTCGCAAAGCCTGAGCATGTTTACCAGCACATCCCAGTTCATTATCATAACCCATAATAAGAAGACAATAGATATATCTGATGTGATGTACGGGATCACGATGCAGCAGTCAGGCGTATCAAAGGTCGTATCGGTAAAATTTTCAGACGCGAAAAAGCAAGAAGAAGTAGAGGCTAATTCCTGACATGTTCGAGGTTAAACCTCGAACACCCTCGCTATGTTCTATGTTCGAGGTTTAACCTCGAACATGTTGTTCATTCAAGTGCAGACTTTGTTCTTGCCTGTTCTCTTTGCTTCGTAGAGGGCCCTGTCAGCCTTTGAGATAAGGGTTTCTTTATTCTGTCCGTCCTCAGGGAATGAGGCCACGCCTATACTGATGGTTATGTTTTTTATTTCCTGATTTTCTTCGACTGATCTTCTCAGGCGTTCGGCCAGGACAAGCGCTTCTTCTTTTCTGGTGTAAGGCAAGATTATTGCGAATTCTTCTCCGCCGTACCGGGCTATTGTGTCGATTTTTCTGGACGCATCATTAAGTATGGCGGATATCCTTCTTAGTATAGCGTCTCCTGACTGGTGCCCGTAGGTATCATTGAAATCCTTGAAGTTATCTATGTCTAACATAAGCAAAGTAAAAAACTGTTTTTCCCTGGATGTCTTTTTAATCTCTTCACTCAAGAGGTACTGGAAATAACCGTGGTGCCACATGCCTGTGAGTGAGTCAGAGTTAGACAGTAAAACAGTCCTTTCATAGAGCCTGGAATTTTCTATTGCCAGGCCTGCCTGGTTGGCAAACATGGTCAGCATCCTTATGTCGTCGTTAGTAATAGGTTTTCTGTTAAAGCGGTTATCAACTACTACGACTCCTATAACCTTGTCTTTAGCCTTAAGGGGGACTGTAACAAAGTCTTCCAGGTTCAGGAGTTGAGATATCTCGTTTCTTGACTGCTGCTTTTTTTCCTCAGTATCTATTATAAAAGGCATGCCTTTTATGGCAGTCAGGGCCGCTATCCCGGAAGTTTCATTTATAGGTATCTTTATTGATTTTACGATTTTATTGAGCTGCGAACGTTCCAGGTGTTCAAACTGGCTGTCTGTTTCTATAAGATCATCCAACCCCATCTTATGGTGCTCTATGTATGACCAGATGGTATTTGCGTCTTCGCCGCTGTCCGGGCCTATACCCATTTTACCCTCTAACCGGTTCTCTTTTTCATTGACAAGAAAGAGAAAGGCCCTGTTAAAGCTCAGGCCCGCATGTGATGTTACAGCCGTGAGTATTACGTAGAGGATCCTTTCCAGGTTTAGAGTGGTGCGCATAGCGTTGCCTATATCATAAAGCATCTCCAGCTCTGCCTGGGCCTTCTTGTATTCTTCCTGATAGTCTTTTACCATAATATGAGGTATTATAGCAGATAACCTTTTGTGTTGCAATAGAGACAAAAATGATAGCCCAGGTTTTTGTTTTATGATACAATATAAACTTAAAATAAATGACCATGAGAATTCTGATAATCAACCCATTTGGCATTGGTGATGTCCTGTTTTCAACGCCTCTGATTTCGTCTGTCAAGCGAGAATACCCTCAGTGCCATATAGGTTATATATGCAACAAAAGGACCAGCCAGATACTGGAGACAAATCCCGCTATTGACGAGGTCTTTGTATTTGACAGAGGGGATTACAGGGCTTTCTGGAAAGAGTCAAAGCTGGCCTGCGCGAAAAAATTCATAGGTTTCTGGCAGGGTGTAGCAAAGGAAAAGTTTGATATAGTTTTTGACCTTTCTCTTGGGAAAGAATATGCCTTTCTCTGCTGGATAATAGGTATAAAAGAACGGCGGGGCTTTAATTACAGAGGAAGGGGAAGGTTTTTAACACACAAAGTTCCATTCGAAGGCTTTAATGATAAGCCTGTCGCGGAATATTATTTAGATCTTTTGCTAAAAGATGTCATTGCGAGGCCGAAGGCCGAAGCCCTTCGACTACGCTCAGGGTTTCGTCCTGAGCTTTTGTCGAAGGACGAAACAATCTCAACAGTTTTAATAACAACAGATGAGGACAGGCGATATGTAGACAATTTTTTAAAAAATTCAGGGATTGATTCAGGAGATACTTTAATCGGCATTGCTCCCGGCGGCGGCATGAGCTTTGGCAAAAAGGAGCAGGGAAGGCGCCGGTGGCCGGCAGCAAGGTTTAGCGAGCTTGCTGACAGGGTTGCGGATAGTTTTAAGGCCAGGATAATTTTAATATGGGGGCCTGGCGAAGAAGAGCTAGTCAATGAAATAAAAGGCCTTATGAAGCGTGAGGCGCTTATCTCGCCAGAAACAAACATAAGGCAGATGGCAGCTCTTTGTAAAATGTGCAATCTTGTAATTTGCAGTGAAGGCGGGCCATTGCACATAGCCTCGAGTCAGGGCGTAAAGACAGTATCGATTTTTGGCCCTGTGGATGAAAAGGTATATGGCCCGTATCCGCCTGGAAAAAACAACATAGTTATCACGTCGGACGTAGACTGCAGGCCATGCTACCAGCGTTTTAAATTACCGAATTGTGATACAAAAAAATGTTTGGAAGGCATTTCAGTAGACACTGTCTTTAACGCGATAAACTTTTTGGAGGAGAGATGAAAGTAGACGTATTCAGTTTAAAGAAACAGTACGAGGACATTAAGGATGAGGTAAAAAGGCCCATAGAGAAAGTGATGCTCTCGGGAGGTTTTATACTCGGAGAGGACGTAGGGCTTTTTGAGCAGGAATTCTCTGATTATTGCGGCGTGGAATATGGCGTTGGAGTTAATTCAGGCACAGACGCGTTGTTCCTGGCGTGCCTTGCCTGCGGCATAGGAAAAGGGGACGAGGTAATAACAATGCCCTATACCTATATAGCCACTGCTCTCGGTATATCCATGACAGGAGCAAGTCCAGTATTCGTTGATATAGACGAGAAGACGTATAATATTGACCCCTCAAAGATAGAGAAGACGATTACCAAAAAGACAAAGGCGATTTTACCGGTGCATCTATACGGCCATCCGGCTGACATGGACCCGATAATGGAAATCGCGAAAAAACACAAGCTTAAGGTTATCGAGGACTGCGCGCAGGCCCACGGAGCGCTCTATAAAAATAAAAAGGTGGGCAATTTCGGGGATGCGAGCTGTTTCTCATTTTATCCCACAAAGAACCTGGGCGCGTTTGGTGACGGTGGCATGGTGCTTACAGGTTCACAGGAAATAAAAGAGAGGGCCCTGTTATTCCGCGATTATGGGCGTAGAGGCAGGTATGAACATGTGCTGAAAGGTTATAATTCCAGGCTCGATACCCTGCAGGCCGCCATACTGAGGGTAAAATTGAGACATCTTGACAGATGGAATGATGCCAGACGCAAGAACGCCGAACTTTACACGAAGTTATTTAATGAGAAAAAGGCGGACATGGTCTTGCCTTACGAGGCCAATTACGCCAGGCATGTTTATCACCTTTACGCGGTGCGCGTAAAAAACAGGAAGGGTATCATGGAAGACCTGGCTGAAAAAGGCGTAAGGACCCTGATACATTATCCGATCCCCATCCATATGCAGGAAGCGTATAAAGACCTTGGCTATAAAAAAGGAGATTTTCCGATCTCGGAAAAGTGCTGCGAAGAGATACTGACTCTTCCTATGTATCCGGAACTGCCGGAGGAAGACATTAGATACGTAGTTGATTCGCTGACTGATTTATTATGAAACTGCTGATAATCGGCGCTTCCGGTGTGTTAGGGAGCAGGCTGTACGATGACACGATAAAAAAGAAATGGGATGCCATGGGGACTTTCTTTTCCCATGAGCGTAAGGGGTTTTTCTGCGTGGACATGGCTGATAAGTCAGGTGTCCACAAGATATTTGACTCTTTCAGGCCTGATACTGTAGCCCTGTGCGGCGGCATTACGGATGTGGACCTCTGCGAGGAAAGACCCAGGCTGGCCGAAGAGGTCAATATAAAAGGCACCGCGAACATAGCGGAAAAGGCCAGGGAATACGAAGCCAGGCTGGTCCTTGTTTCCACGGATTATATATTTAACGGGGACAGCGGGCCTTACAGCGAGGAAGATAAGCCCTCGCCCATAAATGTATATGGCAGGACAAAGCTGGAGGCTGAGAATATAGCAAGGGAAAAGATGAAAGAATACCTTATCGTAAGGACCGCTCAGCTATATGGCCGGGATTACCGCGGCAAAAATTTTGCGCTGAAAATAATAAAAAATATGCAGACCAATAAAGAGGTGTACGCGGCGGATGATTTTTATTCTACCCCGACTTATGCTGAGAGCCTGTCCCAATCAGTTATAGAATTAATAGAAAAAGATTGTCAGGGCATATTCAATGTAGCCGGGACAGATTTTTTAGATAGATATTCTTATGTAAATAAAATTGCCGATATCTTTAGACTGAAAAAAACCCTGGTAAACAAGGTCCTGTTAAAAGACCTGGATCTAAAGGCCGCGCGCCCGCCAAAGGCCGGGCTTAACGTCAGCAAGGCAGAAAAGATCCTGGATGCTTCTTTTATGACAGTTGAAAAAGGCCTCAATTTATTTAAATCAGAACTTGATAACGCGTCTTATGAAATGTGATATCATTATTCCGGTATGGAACGAGAAAAAGCTTACGGCCAGGTGCATTGAGACTATACTGGATAATACACATTCTCCTTATAGGATAATAATAATTGATAATGGCAGCGATTCCGAAACCGCTCAGTATTTAAATGAACTGGCCGGCCAAAGGCCGGAACTTATTTATCTCAAGCGTAACGATAAAAATCTTGGTTTTCCAAAGGCCGTAAATCAAGGCGTCGAGCTTTCAGACGCGCCTTATATCTGTATCCTTAATAATGACACAGAAGTTCACAAGGATTGGCTGACAGAGATGATTCAGGTCGCCGAGAAGGACGCAGGCATAGGAGTCATTAACCCCGCAAGCAATAATTTAGGACAAAAAGGCCCAGCTCCGGAACTTTCCGGCAAATGGATCGAGATGGCGGCCTGCACAGGGTTTTGCATGCTTGTCAAACGCGAGGTCATCGATAGAGTAGGCATGTTTGATGAGATCTATACTCCGGGAAATTTCGAGGATATGGATTTTTCCAAACGGGTTGTAAGGGCAGGGTATAGATGTATTCTCGCAAAAGGCGCTTATGTATATCACAGACAGAATACCTCTTTTAAAAAAAGACAGGACTGGGATGACAGGTTTAAGCGAAACCGCGATATCTTTAATGAGAGATGGGGCAGGCCAAAGAGAATAGTTTACATAGTAACCGGCAGTGATCCGGATATTTTCAAGACAGGGATAAGAGAATCCATAAAACAGGGTGATTGGGTATGGGTTATTTTAAAATATGGCTCAAAAAATATAGATCTGCCGGAACATACTTCTCTCAGTATTTTCAGGCTCGTTAAAATAGGTTTTACAATAAAGGTAATATGGCGCGTATTGAAACGCAAGAAGAGATTTGATAAAGTAGTTACAGATTCGCGATTTCTCGCCCAGTTTTTCAAGGTCTTTGGTTATTCAGCCCTCTCATAGATTATAACGTTTCTCACCCCCTTCACGGTCCGGAATTTATGATACTCTAAGTCGTCGGGCCTATTTTCCCATATGATGTCCGGATAAGGGATTTCATGGGCGATATACCTGGCCTTTATCTCCCGTATGTAATTCTCGTCGTATAGTTTGTACCCCTGGAACTTATAATCTTCATAGTAGCTTTTGTATTCATTTATCCAGTAATCTCTCCACACGATCCATTCAGGGAAATCCTTATCGTTAAAAAAATGGTCGTTTTCTATTTTTAGATACGGCAGGTAAAAAATCAGGCTCGCGTCGCTGTAAGCGATCTTGACCGTGTCCCCTGGTTTTGCGTGTTGTTTTAAAAATCTGACCGTCCCCTCAACAGGCCCGTTATAATCATGAGTGATTTCATAGATATATTCCAGGAGATAAAAATCCACTTCTTTCAGCAGTTCTTTTCTTTCTTCATGGCTTTTAGACGGCAGGCCTGCCTCTATGAGATATGGCAGGGAGTTATGCGCTATATTTGTAAAGATAAAAAGCGCGGCCAGGGCGCTGCCCAGTATCTTCTGTTTTGAAAAAAACCTCACGAATATCCACGCCTGGAGGATATATAGGAAAGGGAATAGATGCACGTAATAGCGTATGGTGCGCTGTTCCACTATCGTATAGAAGCAGATGTTGACAGCTATAAAGAGCAGTATAAATTTAAGCCCGGGTTTATCGTCTTTATCCACGTGAAACTTCCAGGCCTTATTTTTTATAGAGCTGAATACATACAGTATTATAAAAAAGAACAAAGGAAAGATGTATTTATTCAGCACCCTTATCTGGAACCCGAAGTTTTTCTTCAATACCGCGAATTTCAGGATAGCGAGATACTGCGGAGATATAGAAGAGTAAATAGCCCACGGAAGAGCCAGTAATATTACGACAACGCACATAAAAATAAATTTTTTCCATAGGGCCCTTTCCTTATTAAGCCAGAAGAAATGTATAAATATGGCACCGAATACAGGCACGAATGTGCCGTGATTAGTATAATAAAGAGCTGTCAAGAGGGCCCCAAGAAGCCAGAGATATTTTGCTTTTTTCTGTAACACGTTCAGGTATATATAGATGACCGCTAGCACCAGAAATGCCTGAAGCCCATAGTATCTGCATTGCCTCATGTGCAATATAAAAGGTATGGATGTTGAGGCGAACAGGACAGAGAGAAGCGCGACCCCGTCTTTTCTAAAAATCCGTTTTGCTAAAAAAAATACTATTACTATAGACATTAGGCCTGTAATGGCAAAAGGAAACCGCGAACTGAATGTGCTTTCGCCTAAAATGACATAAGAGAGAGCGACAGCATAAAAGTGAAGCCAGGGATGAAACTTCCATTGGTAGCTATTTCCGAAACCGGAAGGTATGTTAGGAGTAATAAAGTTTATTCCATCGAATGATCGGGGATAGCCAAACTTGACTATGTTTCTAGCGAGAGCAGCACTTTCGCCCTCGTCCTGCCACAGGTAGTTATTGGATAGATTTTTAAATATAAGGACACAGCTTAATGCCAATAAAAGTACGAAGAGAAATTTTGTAGTTGTTTTATTTTCCATAGTGGCCAGTGAAACTGTATATTTTTATGTGAAAACCCCTTTCAATGAATTGCAGGAATTACGATAGTTATTGACATTTTTTTGCAAGACATAAAACTGAAGTTCCAAAAGGAATTCTTATGAATTTAATCAACCAAGCTTCAAGTTTTGCAAGAACCAGTAGTGAGCTATTTAGAAAATTTGTGGTACGTGGGAATACACATGTCTTTTCTGTATATTCAGGTCCCAAGAGGCGTCTGAAAACAGCAAAAGGAAATATATATGCAAATAGATATGTAATTTTTATTACACGGAAGTTATTTTTTTTTAAAATTTTAGTTAATTGACAAGAGCTATATCTACGTTTATGACCAAGCACTTTGTCCCAGGAAGAAAAAAGGAAATTATATGCGGGTACATTTATCAGAAAAAGGCCTTCCGGTGAAAGATTTTCAGATATAGTTTTTAAAAAAACTTGTTCATTTTCTATATGCTCCAGCACGTCCATGGCGGTTATTATATTATATGGTTTGCAATTAATTAAAAAATAATTATTAAGGTCGGCTATCTGAGTATTTAAACCTCTTTTTTGACTTCTTTCAACAGCCAGTTCGTTTCCATCAATGCCTATCACATTATGTATGTCTAATCTTGATTTTATGCTTTTTAAAAACCCCCCTGTCCCACAGCCAATATCTGCAAGACGACATAAAGAAACAATGTTTTTCTTTAGGTAAGGCTTTAAAAAGGAAATTGCGGCAAAAATCTTGCCTTGGTGCCACCAGTAGGTGTCTTCAATTTTAGCCAGGTTTTTATAGTGATATACAGGCATTATATTGTTAGTTTTCATATAAACTACAATACTATATAAAGTATAGTTTTGCAATATTTTTGCTATATATGTTATTGCAAATCTAAAATGTCTAATCTTTGCAGAGGGGCCATTTTTGGATTAAAGTCTTTTATCGAGAAGTCGCTCTATCGATAGAG
>JAHIEN010000077.1 GCA_018901615.1 Candidatus Omnitrophota bacterium
ATTGAGCTTTGATCCAGATATGTTAATTCTAGGATTTTGTTTAAACGATTTTGGAAAAAGTGTAATGGCAATAGAGAAAAGCGGTGATATTTTTCTTTATGATGTCAAAAATGATATTTTCTTGGATATTAACCCTGTATTTTTTAGTCATTCTCATTTATACAGAATGATAGTGAGCAGAATTATTGGTTACAAAACTAAAATCATTAGAAAAAAATTAACAAATTCAGATGAAAACAAGATAGAAGGATACAATATGGTTTATGAATCATTAAGAGATATTTCAAAAATAGCAGCAGAAAAAAATATCCCTCTTTTGATAGTGATATTCCCTTATCTAAAGGATTTTTCTAGATATGCACAATTAGAAAAAGATAGCTATTACGCTATTATTGATATAATTGAACAGCTCAGGCTTCCTTATGTCAATATGAAGCCCTATTTCGAAAATGCAGCAATGATAAAAGAGTGGAGAATGTTTAGGTATGACGATAGACCACTCGATTATATGCATACTAACAATAATGGTCACCAGCTTATCACTGAAGTTATTTACAATTATTTACTAAGAGAAAACTTGATAAAATAAATGGATTTTATAAAAATCGATTCTATTAAATCAAAGACAAAAGAAACCTTAAAACCTGGTTTCTGCTGTATAGGCATAGTGGATACATGTATGTTAAAGTGCCAGATGTGCCAGAAATGGAAAGAAGATCCTGGTACCGCAGGCATATCCCAACCCGCTACTGAACAATGGAAGACATTCATAAGGCAGTTAAGAGATCTTGTGGACGAGGGGTTTGAGATTGATTTTGGCGGCGGCGAAGCCCTGATGAGGCAGGATGTCTTGGAAATAGTGTCTTATGCCAAAGGTTTGGGATTCAAAAATGCTATAGCTTCGAACGGATACCTTATTAATGAAGATATGGCTAAAAGAATAGTGGATTCAGGTTTAGATAGTATAGTTTTGTCTCTGGACAGCCTGAGGCCTGAAATCCACGATAGCATGCGAGGCATAAAAGGTGTCGCGGAGAGAGTATTTAAAGCCGTTGAGTACATAAGAAAATATTCAAAAGATATACACATAGGAATATGCACGATAATCATGGAACAGAGCCTTGATGGCATTATAGACTTGGCTGAATGGGTAAATACTAATAGAGATAAGATGAATTCTATTTTATTTATGGCGCCCATGCAGCAGAATAATACGCCTCTTAATGCTGAATGGTTCAAAAAAACAGAATATAATTTCATATGGCCGAAAGACAATAAAAAGGTCCAGAAAGTCCTTGATGAGCTGATAAGGCGGAGAAGGCTCGGCCACTGGATAGGCGATTCCATCCCGCAGTTAGAGGCCTTTAAGTCATATTTCCAGAATCCCGCGAAATTCGTAAAAAAGAGCCCGTGCAATTTAGATAGAGCCGTGCATGCTAGTTCAATCGGAGATATTTATTTATGCTACAGGTACGGCGTTCTGGGCAATGTTAAAAATGGGGATGATCTAAGAGAGATATGGGACGCTGAGGCAGCGGAAAACGTCAGAGGCGAAATAAAAAAGTGCGGTGATAATTGCCATTTTCTTTTGAACTGTTTTTTTGAAGGCGATTATCCTTTTGTTACAGAAGGATAAGGAGGATGATTTGACTGAACAGGGCCAGATCAAGACAGAAAAGATAGTACGGAGAAAAGAAAATATCCTTAAGCCGGAATTTTGCTGTGTGGCAGCTACAGATTATTGTATGTTACGCTGCAAGATGTGCAATAAATGGTCTGAGCCAAGCCCCAAGCCAGGAGAAGCGCCTACTATAGATGAATGGAAGAGATTTATATCGGGCTTCAGGGAACTGGTGGATGAAGGCTTTGAGATGGATTTTGGAGGAGGAGAAGCGCTTTCAATGCCTGGCATATTAGATCTCGTAAAACACGCCAAGCAGCTAGGCTTCAGGACGACAATGGCCTCAAACGGGTATCTTATTAATGGCGATATGGCCAAGAGAATCAGAGATGCCGGATTAGACGCGGTAAGCCTATCTCTAGATAGTCATAACCCGGAAATTCACGATAAAATGCGGGGAGTCAAGGGAGTCCATAAACAGGTAGTTAATGCTATAGACAATCTGACAAGATATGCTCCGCAAACAAAAAAAGGACTTTGCTGTATTATTATGAATGAAAATTTAGATGAAATCCTCAAGCTGGTTGATTGGGCAGACAGGAATAAAAAAGTGGACTGGATATATTTTATGGTAGTGGTCCAGCCTAATTACAGCGGGCCATTGACAGATAATTGGCTCGACGAGTATCAGTATCTCTGGCCTAAAGATAGATCAAAGGTGCTTGGTATCCTCGATGAACTTATAAGGCGCAGAAAGAGCGGCTCCAAAGTCAGCAACAGGGTCGAGCATCTCAGGGCATACAAGGCCTATTTTAACAATCCGCAGAAATTAGTAAATAAGGCAAAGTGTATTGTTGGCGGCAAGGCCATAAGTGTCAATGCGTATGGCTTTGTCCAGCTCTGTCTTTTTAAGGATTTTATAGGAAACATAAGGAAGGACGATATCAGGGAATTATGGCGCTCGCAAGACGCGGATTTGATAAGAAAAAAGGTAGATGAGTGCAAGACAAACTGTCATTTGCTCCTTAATTGCTGTTATATCGAAGATGAACCAACTCTTTACGCTGACTAAAGGATTTTTATCATGGGCCAGGATATGCTAATTCGTAAACCTAAACATTGCTGCTGGGTGCTTAATTACCGCTGCATGCTGAGGTGCAGGATGTGTTACATCTGGAATATCAAAGATGATAAAAGCCAGGAAAGCACCATGGAAGAAAAAAAGAAATTGGTTATATCTCTACGCGGTATGGTAGGCCCTGATTTTGAATTTCATTTATCAGGCGGAGAGCCTTTAATGACACAAGGAGTCTTAGATTTAGTTAATTTTATTGCTGATGAAGGATATAAGACAAACATGGTTACCAATGGTTTTCTTATTGATGAAAAAATGGCAAGAGACATCATGGATTCCAGGCTGGGGAGCATTACTATCTCATTAGATGGAATGAATCCCCAGACCCACGATTATATACGAGGCGTAAAGGGAAGCCACGAAAGAGTAATGAAGGCCATTGAGTATATGGATAGGTTTAAGAGGGATAAAGGCCCAAAGATTTCCATTTTGACCGTAATAATGGAGCGCAATTTAGACGAGATATTACAGCTGGTGGAACACGTGCAGAATGATAAGAGGCTTGAGATGATAAGTTTCCAGGCTATAAACCAGCCATTCTGTGAAGAGATAGACAGGGAGTGGTTCAAGGAAGACAAAAGCCGTTCTTTGTGGCCGCAAGACACAAGGAAAGCCGGCTCTATTATGGAGAGGCTGAGAGAATTAAGGCTAAGTAGATATAAAATAGGAAACCACCACAATCATTTCCTGCATTTCAGGGAATATTTTAAGGACCCGAACGCCTTTTTAAAGAAGATAAAATGCAATCTCGGGGATTATGAGTTTCATGTAGACCCCTATGGCAAGATGTTCTTTTGTTGCCTGACAGAGCCTTTCGGAAACATAAAGAACGACAATATATCGGAGATATGGGATTCTGAAAAAACAAATAAGATCCGGCAGGACGTGTATGATTGCCTCAGGAACTGCCATATAATGGTGAATTGTTTTTATGAAGATGAACCCTGCGGCGTGTAAAATATTTTTTATAATATTACCAGGTATATTCATTTTTTTAATTGCGCTGGAATCATCACTACGGATAGGCGGGGAATTGTATATAAGGCACCGCGATCATGGATTATGTGCCAAAACCACAGAAACAGAAAGAGATGCATTCAGGATCCTTTGCCTCGGGGATTCCTATACGTATGGGGTGGGGGACACTTATAACAACAGCTATCCCAGCCAGCTAGAGGTTATGCTGGACAGGATAGACGCGGACAGAAAGATTGTTGTAAAAAATTTAGGCAGTCCAGGAGGTAATTCTTACAGGATTTTGAAGATTTTTACTGAAAATATTGATACGTACAAACCAGACATTGTTGTTATCATGGTCGGTATGAATAACGACTGGAATCTGGAAGGTATGCAGCGGTTCTATCAGGGCCCTTTGCCAAAGAGCCTAAAAATAGACCTTTATGACCTGCGTATATATAAACTGTATAAATTAGCTTCGATGAGACTTAAAAAAAGAATATCCGCAGTATCCGAGGCAGGTAAGAAACAAATAAATTTAACGGGCGCCCAGAATAGAATCTCAGGTAAGGAAATAAAGGCCCTTCAAGAAAAAGTGAAGTTTTATAGAGAGACAGGCAGAAGCGATCTGGCTATCCGGGAATTAGACAATATGCTGGACAGATATCCTGATGGATATGGCAACATGGTGCTGTTTTTAAGAGAGATATGTGATTATAACACAGCCCTGGAATATGCTAAAAAGGCACTTCAGTATTCCAAGGACAATATGTGGATACACATGGAATTAGTGTATATCTATAGGGCAAAAAAAGACTGGCTCCTTGCAAGAAAAGAGATGGATTATGCCGTGCAGGACATCTCAGTTATACAGAATGTTTTCCCGGAGATGAAGAATATATGCAATAACGAGAGTGGCTTAGACTTTCAAGTGGAGTCAGATAAAATAAGGACGCTTATTGCCACAATCCATGGAAAAAATGGGACCAGGATATGGGATACCTTGCTGTATCTAGAAAAAAACCAGGAAGAAAGAAGCAGGATATTCGCTTCTGATCTATCGGCTTTAATAAAGATTGCCAGCGAGAGGGACGTCAGGCTAATTCTGATGACATATCCTGTCCGGGCATCAGTCAATGATATAATTTTGAAGACAGCGGCAAAAAATGGTATTGTCCTTGTAGATAATGAATCAATTTTTAACGCGAAGATAGATAAGGACAAATTTTTTGCCCCTGACAGGCACTGTAACGGCAGAGGTTATGGGGTAGTGGCTGGGAATGTTTATTCTAGATTGCTTAAAATGGGTGTTTTCTCAGGGATGCAAAAGAAATAGAAGAAGGAAAGGATAGAATGAAAGAAAGCGCGAGCAAGAAAGTCGATTTTTTACCGGCATTTTGTCTTTTGGTTGTTTCTAAGATATGTAATTTCAGATGCAAGATGTGCAATATGTGGAAAAATAAAGACCGCCAGATAGACAGAAAAGAGCTTACCATAGAAGAGATGAAAGGCTTTGTGGACGATTTAAAAAACGTCACTAAAGAGCCTATTTTTATTCATCTTATAGGCGGAGAGGCGTTATTGAGAAAGGATTTGACTGAGATCATATATTATATTAAAAAAAGCGGCTTTAACAGCTCTATTACTACAAACGGATATTATATTAATGATGAGATGGCGAAAAAGTTAGTTGAATCCGGGCTTAAGGGAATATTCCTTTCTTTGGACGGTTTCAAGGAAGAGACTCATGATTATTTGCGCGGGGTAAAAGGCAGTTACCGGCATGTAATGGACGCTATTGAATTATTGGATAAGTATAGAGGGGACGATAGGTCGAACAGGTTAAGCATTGGCATAACAACGACGCTTATGGAGAAGAATTTGGATGAGGCGCTGGATTTGGCCGAATGGACAAATAACAATGAAAAGATAAACGATTTTTTTATCAACGCATGCCTGCAGCCATTTGATGCTGATAACTATGAAAGAGAATGGTTTAAGAATAGAAAGAACAGCGATGTCTGGCCGCAGGACATAGAGAGGGTCTGCGCTATCTTAGAAAAGTTGGCCTTGTTAAAGGAAAAAGGGTATAAGATTTGCAATCCTCCGGAACAGCTGAGGCTGGTTAAGGAGTATTTTAAGAACCCTTATAGATTTATTCATGACAATAAAATAAAATGCCCCAGGGGAGATCTGGCCCCGGAAATAAACGCATATGGAGATATAAATATGTGCTTTTGCATGCCGCCTGTTGCAAATATAAGAGAGAAAAAGTTTTCAGAAGTATGGTTTTCAAAAGAGATGGAGAGAGCAAGAGGAGAGATAAATAAATGTAAAAAAGATTGTGATATTGCAGTGAATTGTTTTTATAAAATAGAGAATATAACAGATTATATTTCAGAGTGAGCTGACCATGGATATTAAAAAACCA
>JAHIEN010000078.1 GCA_018901615.1 Candidatus Omnitrophota bacterium
CAGGGCTATCTTTTTCCACCATTTTTTGTACATGTTTATGTAGTAGAGGATGTTGAAGTCGTAGTCCATGTGGGGGCTCTCCTTACTTAGAGGTTGAGGTTAAGGCTTAGGTTAAGGTACGTTAACACCTGTTCCTTAAAGATGCAATTAGGGAATTTAGTTCTTTCCAGATTCCGTCAACCAGGTTTATGCTTTCTTTTAACTCGTTTTCTGTAAAATACCCTACTTTATTACCGTAAAGTAGGTAATTTTTTGTTTCAGATAATGAACCGCGAGAATCGTAGTAGCAAGTTAGCAGAGCAAGGCTCTGCGACTACTCCTTCATCCATTGAGCAGGCCAGCTAGAAATAACGGGCGGTGTATATCAGTCATGTCATAACCATCGGCAAAGATAATTTTTATTTTAACATCCATGCCCTTGAACTGGCTTCTCCCCTTACCTTTACCGCCGACTTCGAAGATGATGTCTTGCAAATCACGGACAAAGTAATCCGGCGTTTTTTGGCCGCGCATGGACTTAAGATAAAAAACTTCTTTACCTAAAGCCCTAAGCGCTCCTACAAAAAAATCCTCCCGCAAGCCGCCGATGGCTTCATTGAGGGGTTTATACAAAAGGCGGTACGGCAAGGCCATGACAACCTTCGGCTCCTTCATCACATTGCTCCCTATCGGGAATATCCGATGCAAAACAAATGCCCGTTCTAAGAGCGTAATATACTGTTCGGCTTTATATTTCGTGATATGGACATTCCGCGCCGCTGAGGAATAGTTAATCCCATCCACCCCTGAAAGCCCGATAAAACGAATAAGTTGTTCTATTTTTTCCAACTCATCGGTCAAGAGCTTCGCGATATGGGGGATGTCTTTACGAATGATTGTTTTAAGAATATTCTCTAAAATCATCAGAGGCTGAGGCTCCTGTAAAGCAAACGGCATAAGCCCGCCCTGAATATACGATGAAAAATGCTCCCCTGCTCTAAAAACATCCTGAGGAAGTTTTTTCTCCACAATATCCATGAGGGTTAAGGCGCCAAACTCCTGGGCATATTTAAACCGCGCGTACTCCCGCAACGAAAAAGGATAAAGGGTCTTGAGCAGGACGCGGCGCGATAAATCGTAACTCGATTCATGCATCCCTAAAGCCGTAGAACTGGTGAAGATCACCCTTATATCAAAAAGGTCGTATATTTTTTTGAGATCAGCCTCAAAGCGGTGATAAACATGTACCTCGTCCAACAGAAACAACCCGATCTGCATTGTTTCATGTAAAGTCTTGACGAGATCGAAAAGATCGCCCTCCATAGCATCCAGGGATACATAAAAAGACCTTTCATTTGCCAGGGCCAATTGTTTAAGTATGACTGTCTTGCCCACGCCGCGAGGACCAATGATCCCTATAAAATGGGCTCCAGCATCCCTGGCAATGTCATCATAAATCTCGCGCCTTTTATCGTATTTCTGACCATCTTCCCTGGCCATACGATCAAATTCAAGCAATTGGCTAATATTCATATAACAATTATATCCCAAATACACATTTTGTCAAATTGTTTTACGTAATGCCTATCATTATGAAACTAGATTTACTGCAAGGCTGCTATGATGCCTACTCCCATTGCTATGCGGGAGAGGATCTCTACTGTGTCTTTTAATAGCTGGCCCGGTGGGGTCCAGTATTTGAACTCTTGCGGGACGACTATTGTTGCCCCGCGCTCCACTGACTTTGACATCATGAATTTACTGACTGCTTCGCCGTTGGCCTTTATGACATATATGCCTTGTTTATCAGCGTGTTTTGTGAGGCCGCCTGTTTTGCGCATATAGTATTCTATTCCTCTGCCTGACTCAAAAGGTATCGTAGTGGGATTATTCACGCTTCCTATTACAGCTACACCAGATGGCATCTGTGGCACTTTTAGCACATCACCATCTTCCAGCAATATATCATCTTTAGTGCCTTTTAATTGAGAAAGAGGCTTAAGGACTATAACCATACGGCCTTCTATTTCAGCTGAGGCAATAATCTCTATCATCTCTTGTCTCATTTTTAAAGGATCTGATGTTGCGGTAACAATACCTGACGAAGAAGTCCTTAATAAAATAGCCTGCTGTTCTTCCAAGATTGCCCTTTGTTCTCTTGCTAAAAACTGCTGTCTTATTTTTTCCTGGGCCTCTTTTATTGACTCGCGGTTAAACATAGCTCCGTCCAGGAAGGCTTCGTCTGTAAAGTCTCCTGCGCGCTCTACGAGAGAACTAAGCCTCTCGCCTTTTCGGATAGAATAGGTGCCGGGATACTTTACTTCTCCTTTTAAAGAGATTATCCTGCGTTCGGTCAGTTTTGGCTCTGATTTTACGAAAATGGCGTCACCTGAACGGAGTATTATGTCTTTATCCACGAAGATATTTGTGTCCGAAACCTGTTTTATGCCTATATCACGCACTACAGGCTGTTCTCCTGGAATTATATGAAACAGTTCAGCTCCTCTTATGACTTCTCCTGACTTTACACTACCTGCCCTGAATATAAGGTCTGATATCTTCATCTGGGGAGTGAGTTCGTATTTACCGGGCCTATTGACCGCGCCGTCTATATCTACAAAAGAAGGTGGTGTGACCTCTGATGCGGAATAGATCAAGATGATATCCCATTCTTCCAGAGCAATATCTTCTCCTTTTTCCCCGAGTTTTATATCCTGTAAATTTACAGGGATAATCTGTCTCGCTCTGTCATTTGTCACCCTGGCTATCTCCAGCCTGGATATGTAAGTAGCTGGCATAAAGCCCTTGGCTCTCGCAATAAGGTCAGTTACTTTCATGTTTTTGGTAAGGCCATAATCCCCGGGCCGCTCGACATTGCCTATGATGGATACAAAATCATGTTTCAGGCGCACAATAGGTGATACAATTACTAAGTCGCCGTTTTGAATCTTTATGTCTTCCAAGAAGAACTTACCTATGTCGGTTTTCTTTAGTTCTATATCAATCATAACGCGGCGTTCATTACTTTCTATACGCTCTA
>JAHIEN010000079.1 GCA_018901615.1 Candidatus Omnitrophota bacterium
AATCCTACCTTACCCTCTGTCTGGGCAAGAGACATGCCCGACATAGAAAGTAGAAATATACCTATTAAGATAACTGATAAGAATTTCTTCATGTATTCTCCACAATAACATGGCGTTTAGCGTGTTTTTCGCTATGCGCTTTGCGCTATGCTCAAAACCCCCTACTCATGCTGAAATGGAATCTTGGTTTATCTTCCTGCCAGTAATCCGCATTGACAGGGAATCCCAAGTCGAGCTTTACAGGGCCTATAGGCGTTTTTATTCTAACGCCTGTGCCAACACCTATTTTTATCCCCCTGTTAGTAGTACCGCCTTCGGGTGAGCTATCAGGGGCAGACCATACGTTTCCAGCGTCAATAAAGAAGGCGCCTTTCATGTTCTGCACTATAGAAAATGTAAGCTCGGCATTAGCCACGGCCATGGTCCCTCCGCCAACAGCGTCTCCCGAGATATCTTGAGGGCCCACGTCACGCTCTTTATACCCGCGTATTGTATAGGTGCCGCCCGCGAAAAATCTTTCATAAATCGGCACCCTGTCTGAATCCCCATAAGAGGAAACAACGCCCTCTCTCAGTTTTAGCTCCAGGACAAAGGGGCCTAAGGTAGAATAATGGCTGGTAGAATTAAAAAACTTCGCAAAATCCCTGTCTCCTCCTATAAAACCGCCAGCCGCTTCAATGGAGCCTGAGACCACAATACCGCTTAAAGGATTAAACCTATTGTCCCTGGTATCCCTTGTCAACTGCAGGAACATACTGGATATGGTCTTCTCGCCCTCTTCATCCTTTAGGGCCTGCGACGCGTCTATAGAGAGGTCTGATATGTCCACATTTTCTAGCCTGTATACAAGGTCCCCCCTCAGGTACTCGCTGAATTCCTTGCCGAATCGAATAGCAGCGCCCTGCCTCGTTTCATCATACGCATAGCCTGTTGAGCCGCTCCTGTTTCTCTCTGAGGCGTAAAGATCAAACCCGAAAGATAACGGATGATCAAATATCCAGGGCTCTGTCCAACTCAAGAGATAGTTTTTCCTGACGCTGCCAAATTCTGCCCTGAGTTTAAGATCCTGGCCATCGCCTGTAAACGTCGGAAAATTAAAGAGATCAAAGTTACGCTGCTCGATTTCCACAAATCCTATGAGCCTGTCTATGGAACTGAACCCCCCTCCAAAACTGAATTCCCCTGTCTTTGATTCTTTTACCTCAACTACCATATCTTTTTTATCCGGCTGAGATGTGTCTTCCACGTCAAATGTGATATCTTCGAAAAAGCCCAGGTTATAAAGCCTTTCTTTGCTCCTCTTTAATTTTCCTCCGTCATACTTCTCGCCCGGGTATATTCTTAATTCCCTTCTTATCACGACATCCTTTGTCTTGGTGTTTCCTTTTATATCAATCTTATTGACATAACAGACCTCGCCCTCTGATATCGTGTAGGTAATGTCCACGCGGTCCGTCTCCAGATTCAAGACAGTATCTGGTTTTACCTTTGCCATAATATAGCCCTTGTCAAAATAATGTTCCTGTACGCTCGCCACATCCTGGTGCAGCGCGAATTCCGTAAAGGTATCGCCCGGCCTCATCTTTAGCATGGATTTTAATTCTTCTGCTGGAAAGATTGTATTATTTACCATCCTTACGTCGCCTGCTATATACTTTCTGCCTTCTTCAATTCTTATGACCAGTTCCATCCATTTTTTTCTATTTTTTCCTTTGGTTACGGCTTCGTAACTCACTTCCGCGTCAAGAAAACCTTCCTGTTTATAAAAATGTGTTACGCGTTCCATATCATCTTCTATGACATCCTGCTTGTAAACGCCTGATCTGAAAAAACCTGACGGCCTTGACTTGATCACTTTGGTAAGGCGTCTATCGCTGAACGCTGTGTTCCCAAGTACGGTAATTTTGCGGACAACAGCCCTGGCCCCTTCATCGATAATAAATACAGCTATGGCCGCATTGGTCTCTTCGTCAAGATCTATCCTGTAGCTGACCTTGACCCATGGATAACCGGCCCTCTTATACAAATCTTCTATTGCCTCTGTATCTTTCTTGAGGCTCCTCTCGTCAGAAAATTCGTTCAGCTTGGACTTGACCAGAGCGGAAAGCTTTTTTTCTCTATACACCTTGTTGCCTGTAAATTTAATTACCGCCAAAGGCGGTTTTTCTGTCACCACAAAGACCACGCCTACTTCGCCTGAGTCCGTTTCCTCTATGGAAACGCTCACATCGCTGAAAAAGCCCATCAGATACAGCCTCTTGACATCTTCATTGACAACCTTTTCCAGAAATTCATTCCCTCTTTTGCTTTTTAATTTTGAAAGTATCGTAGCGGAGGAGACAGTCTTGTTGTTTCTCACGTCAACATATTTAATTAGCTTTTTGGAGGGCTCTTCCTGCGCCAGGACTCTCGGGGAAACTGCAAAAGAGAAAGCAAGAAAGAACATTATAAGGAAAAAATTTAAACTCTTTATTATATGTTTCATAATATTATTAAGAATATAGCATATATAGAATTATATGTCAATCCTTCATTCTATTGCCTCTTCGCCAACCATGGCGAAATTTTCAAACCTCGCGTAATCCCTTATAAATGTCAGCTTCACGGAGCCGACAGGGCCGTTTCGCTGTTTGGCTATTATGACTTCGGCTATGCCTCTATTTTCTTCAGTAGGGTTATAATACTCCTCTCTCAAGAGAAGGCCGACAAGATCAGCGTCCTGTTCAATGGCGCCTGATTCCCTTAAATCAGAAAGCTGGGGCCTGTGGTCCTGACGCGACTCTACAGCCCTTGAAAGCTGACTCACTGCTATTAAAGGAACACTTAGTTCTCTGGCCAATGCCTTTAATGAGCGCGATATCTCTGATATCTCCTGTTGTCTGTTCTCTGCCCCGCGCATGCCTTGCATTAACTGGAGATAATCGACTATGATAAGTTTTATATTTTGTTGCGATTTCAGCCGTCTCGCTTTTGCCCTCAGCTCCAGGACAGAAAGACTCGCCGTGTCATCTATGAAAATAGGCGCCTCTGAAAGCTTTCCAGCGGCGTTAGTAAGTCTGGGCCAATCTGTCTGCGACAAGAAACCTGTCCTTACGTTGTGCGCGTTCACCCGGGCATGCGAACAGAGCATCCTCTGGACAAGCTGCTCCTTTGACATCTCAAGACTGAATATTACAAGCGGGATCTTTTCGTGCACTCCTATATGTTCTGCGATAGAGGCCACAAAAGCGCTTTTCCCCATCGATGGCCTTCCGGCAAATACTATCAGGTCTGAGGGGTGCAGCCCGGCGCTTATGCTGTCAAAATCAGTAAACCCTGTAGGCAGGCCTGTAACATGCGCCTTCTTCTGATACAGGCTGTCTATGGTCTCTATGCTGTCTTTTATAACCTCCTTGATAGGGGCAAAGTTTGAGTCTACTTTTTTAGATGCGATCTCGAATATCAGCCTCTCTGCTTTGTCAAGGATCTTATCGACATCACCGTGTAAATCATAGCTGTCTGTAATGATGTTGGTGGCTGTCGAGATAAGATTTCTCAAGACGCTTTTTTCTTTTACAATAAGGGCGTAATGTTTTATATTGGCTGCTGTGGGCACTACTGTCGTGAGGCCGGTGATGTATGTAACTCCTCCTACCTTGTCCATGTCTCCTGTCTTTTTCAGCTCTTCGATAAGAGTGACTATGTCAACGGCCTTGTTGTCACTGTAGAGCTTCAGGATACTGTCGAATATGTTCTTGTTTGCATCATTGTAAAAACAATGGCTGTCAAGAAGCTCTATAGCGTCGGCAATGGCATTCTCCTCTATCAGCATAGAGCCCAGGACTGCCATCTCAGCCTCAAGATTTTGAGGCGGCATCTTTTCGAGGTTCATATTTAGACTATCTGCCATAGCTCTCCTTATTAATCAATCGCGGAAACACGCGATTATTTCTTCACCACCCACACCTTGACTTCACCGGAGACTTCGGGGTGGAGTTTTACTGTCACATTATAGACCCCGAGTTTCTTTATAGGCTCGGCCAGCACTATCTTTCTTTTGTCTATCGATATAGCCTCTTGTTCAAATGCCGAGGCAATATCCTGCGCTGTAACGCTGCCGAAAAGCTTGTCGTCATCCCCGGCCTCGACAGCAATGGTGCAGGATACCAGTGACAGCTTTTCCCTCAACCCTTCCGCTGCCTTCTTTTCTTTGGCCAGGGCGTGTTCTTTCTTTTTCTTGATTTCTTCTATGATCTTCTGGTTTGCCTCGGTAGCGGGTTTTGCCAGTTTTTTTGGAAAGAGAAAGTTCCTGGCGTAACCCGGCTTAACCTGTACTGTGTCTCCTGTTGAGCCTACTTTTTTTACATCTTCTGTCAATATGACTTTCATGGTCATCTCCTTCTATATCACTCTCCCACAAACGGTAACAGCGCTACATGCCTTGCCCTTTTTATAGCGGCCGCGACAACCCTCTGATGGCTTGCGCAATTACCTGTTATCCGGTTCGGCAGGATTTTGCCTTGTTCCGTGACAAACCTTCTGAGTTGTATCACGTCTTTATAATCTGCTGTATCTACTTTATCAGCGCAAAATTTGCAGAACTTCTTTTTGAAAAACTTATCCTTTGCGCCTCGTTTTTTTTTCTTCAAATCCTTTTTCTTGAACGGGCTCAATCTCTCTTTTCGCATCATTTAAATAACCTCCTCACTTAAAACGGCGCTTCCTCTTCATGTTTAAATTCTGGTTCTACTGAGTGGGTGTTAAGGTCCCCTGTATCTCCGCCTGCAGTTGGACGCGGGGCTCCCAGAAACTGCACCCTCTCAGCCACAATATCTAGCGTGCTGCGCTTCTGGCCATCCTGTTCCCATGAACGGAACTGAAGCCGACCCTCTACGAACACAAGCCGGCCCTTATTCAGGTGCTGGTTGCAGCTCTCTGCCTGTTTTCCAAAGACCACCACCCTTACAAAACAAACATCGTCTTTCTTTTCGCCCTGCTGTGTCATGAATCTCCTGTTTACCGCAAGGCCAAACGTAGCAACAGGAGCCCCGCTTGGAACATAGCGAAGCTCTGGATCTCTTGTAAGATTACCCATCAGAAATACCTTATTCAAGCTTGCCATCCAATCCTCCTTTAAAAATGCTTACATCGGTGTAATTATACTTTAGTAACCAGGGACCTTAATATCGATTCGTTCAGCGTGAACACCCGCTTGATAGCGCTTATGGTGCCCGGGTCTATCTGAAAATTCACAAGATAATAGATCCCTTCTTTGTGTTTTTCTATAGGATAGGCCAGCTTGTTCCTGCCCCATTCTTTTACCTCGTCTATTGAGCCCTTGTTCTTGGTTATGTTATCCTGTACATGCGACAGGACCTTGTCAAGATCTTCTTTGCCAAGATCAGGCTTTAAAACAAACATGGCTTCATACTTATTCATTATCCCTGCCTCCTTTAAAGTTATATCTATTCATGGCCGCGCCAACGCCTTCCTTGATCCAGCATTCACACGCTGATGTTGCGCGCTCTAAAATCTCCGGCAAAAGCTTTGCTTCTTTCTTTGTCAACCGATCAAGCACATAGGCGGAAAGATCTCCGACTGCTTCCGCGTTCATGATCCCTACCCTGAGCCTTGAAAATTCACTGCTGGCCAGGCAGTCTATGACTGACCTTAGCCCTTTATGTCCCGCGTCAGAACCCTTGGTCCTTATCCTTATACCGCCCAGGGGCAGGGCAATATCATCCATTACCAACAACATATCTTTTAATTCTATATTAAGCCACTTTACAATCGAACGCACAGAATGGCCGGAGAGATTCATGTATGTCTGAGGCATGGCGATATAACAACTGTCACCTTCTACAACCCCTTCTCCGGCAAGCGCCTTGAACCTGCGGCGCTGTCTCAAGCCTACCTTATGTTTCTTTGCCAGCTCTTCTATGACCATGAATCCCAGATTATGCCGCGTATCGATGTATTCTTTTCCAGGATTACCCAGGCCGATGATCAACTTCATTGAACTTGACCCTGTATCCCCAATATCCTAATATCCCAATCTCCTGTCCCCACTCCCCTAATCACCTAATCTCCTTAATAGTATTATCAACCAGCTTTCTCTTCCTTCTTCTCTTCCTTGGCAGGTTTTCCCTCTTCGGTTTCCTCGCCCTCTTCCGGTTTTTCTTTCTTCTCTCTTATTACTTCTGGTTCCTGAGCGTCGCTTTCTGCTGGAGCCGCGACAATCTCCTCAATGTCTTTAGCGTGTTCCACTGTAAACACCACGGCCTCAGGGTTTTCTAAAACCTTAACCCCTTCTGACAGCACAATATCTTTTATGTGGATAGAATCTCCTATCTTAAGGCTGGCGACGTCTACCTCTATCTTCTCAGGGATATTTGTAGGCAGGCACTCGCACTCTGCTTCCCAGAGGACATGCTGCAGGACTCCTTTATCCTGTTTTACCCCTACGGCTTCCCCTTTCGCGATGATCCTGACTTTTACCTTCAACTTTTCAGTGAGCGAGATCTCCTGAAAATCTATGTGCAACAGGTGATCTTTGACAGGGTCCTTCTGGACATCCTTGACAATAACAGTGCGCTCTTTTTTCTTTTTTGCGCCTTCTATATTAAGCTTTATGATGACATTTTCACCCGCGTCGGTATGAAGGGCCTTTGCAAGGCTCCTCCTGTCTATCTTCAGACTAAGCGTTTCTTCGCCCTTTTTATAGACAACGCCCGGCACAAGATTCTCCTCTCTTAACTTCTTCGATATCTCTTTTCCTTTTCCTTCCCTTAGGCTACTGTGTAATTCTACGAACTCCATACTCTATCATCCTTTCTAACAACATTGTTATTTGTGCTTTATTAATCAAATAGACAACTTACCGATTCTTCGTTGTGAATCCTTTTTATAGCCTCTGCCAGAAGAGGCGCTATGGACAAGACCTTGATCTTTTTATGTTTCTTTCCATTCTCAACAGGTATGGTATTTGTTACAAACAGCTTTTTTAGGAAAGATGGTTCTATGCGCTTAATAGCAGGGCCTGATAATACAGGATGCGTAATGGCGGCGTAGACATCCTTTGCCCCTGCCTTTTTCAGGGCAGCTGCCGCCTCTACCAAAGAACCTGCCGTGGCCACAAGGTCGTCTATAATCAAGGCATTTTTGCCTTTTACTTCACCCAGTATATTCATGACCTCTGTATCTTCCGCCGAAATCCTTCTTTTATCTACTATGGCTAAAGGAGACTCCAGTCTCTTTGCGTATGCCCTTGCCATCTTAATGCCGCCGACATCTGGCGAAACTACAACAATATTCTTTACCTTAAGAGTATTAAAATAATCTACGAATGTGGTCACTGCGTAAAGATGGTCCATTGGGATATCAAAAAATCCCTGGATCTGGCCAGCATGCAGATCCACTGTCAGGACCCTGTCCGCGCCTGCTGTGGTTATTAGATTCGCGACCAATT
Source organism: Candidatus Omnitrophota bacterium (assembly GCA_018901615.1). Lineage (GTDB taxonomy): Bacteria > Omnitrophota > Gorgyraeia > Gorgyraeales > Gorgyraeaceae > JAHIEN01. Next base: position 7,448 of record JAHIEN010000079.1, read on the forward strand.
TCGCTGTAATAGGGACGCGGGGCTGGTCTTTACGGTCCTGCCTAGCGTATCCAAAATAAGGCAATACCGCTGTGATCCTTTTTGCAGACGCCCTTTTAAGCGCGTCTATCAGGATCAAGAGCTCCATGAGGTTGTTATTGGATGGCGGGCAGGTTGACTGTATGATAAACACATCCTTGCCGCGCACGTTCTCTTCTATCTTTACCCGTATCTCGCCTTCGCTAAAAGTGCTCACAAACGCCTTTGATAAGGGCATGTCTAAATATTTTACTATCTCTTTAGCAAGCGCAGGGTTGGAATTTCCTGTAAAAATAGAAGCTGTCCTATTCATTATTTACCTCACTTTTTTAGTATTCGCGCTGGTACGCCTACGACCGTCTTCCCCGCCGGGACATTATGATTTTTTGTCACTACACTGCCGGCCCCTGTTCTTGCCCCTTTTCCGATCCTGACAGGTGCCACCAGTATAGTGCCTGTGCCGATAAAGGCATTGTCTTCTATTATGGTATTATGTTTATTCTTGCCGTCGTAATTTGCTATTATGGTACCGGCGCCTATATTTACATTTTTCCCTATTATAGTATCACCTATATAGCACTGGTGATTGACCTTTGTAGATCTACCTATCCTGGAACGCACTATTTCCACAAAATTACCGATGGAAACATCGTCATCTATTAAGGTGCCTGGCCTGAGTCTTGCAAAAGGACCTATAGAACAATTTAAACCTATTTTAACATCATTCTCGATAAAAGTATAGGGGTATATTATCGTGTCCTTGTCAATAATTACATCCTCTGATATATACGTATTGTAAGGGTCGACAACTGTCACGCCTTTCCGCGTTATTTTATCAAGCGCCCTGCGTCTCACGATCTGTTCGACCTTATTCAGGTCTTCACGCGTATTGACTCCAAGGAATTCTTCAGGGTCATTGCTAGTCACGGATTCTACCGGTATATTGGATTTTGCCAGGAGCTCTATAACATCCGTTAGATAGTATTCCTTTTTTCTCTCATTAGGCTTGATTTTTCCCAGAGACTCAAACAAGATCTCTTTATTGAAACAATACACTCCAACATTGATCTCCTCGATGACCTTTTCATAAATCGAGGCGTCCAGTTCTTCAATTATCTTAATGATCCTTTTATTAGAAGACCGCCCGATCCTTCCGTATCCTGTCGGATTTTTCATGTTAGCAGTCAAGAGCGTGCATCCAGCCCGCGTGGCCATGTGACGGTCTATAATCTTACTCAGCGTCTCTGCGGTCACAAGGCAAACATCGCCATATAAGATCAGGACTGTATTTATTTTTTTGTCTTTCATAAGTGCTGCCTTTGCCTTCAAAACAGCGTCGCCTGTGCCCAGGAACTCCGGTTGTGTTACACATTTAATGCCCCCCAGCTTGTCTTTGACCAGCCTTGCCTTATGACCCACAACCGCTACGATCTTACTGATGCCCGCGGATTTTATCGTACCAATGAGATAATATATCATAGGCCTTCCGCAAACAGGATGAAGCACTTTAGGCAGAGATGATTTCATCCTTGTGCCTTCTCCCGCGGCTAATATTATTGCGGCGATGTTATTCATGTATGCGATTCCTAAATTGTTACTAATTTGGCCCCTCGACGCGCCCTGAGTGTTAGTCGGATGAGCTTGCTCGGGACCATGGTGAGCAAGCTAAAAATTGCTGTTGCAATTTTTTGGCGCGTCGAACCATGGCTGGGACGTGTGGATTCGAACCACAATACCGAGATCCAAATTCTCGTGTCCTACCATTGAACGACGTCCCACTATCAGTAACCTGTAACCAGTAACCAGGAACTAGGAAAAATAAAAACTTGTGCGCTTACATAATTCCTGGTTACAGGTTACTTGTCCCTTTTTTATTCTTCTCCTGCTCGTACGCCTCCATTACCTTTTTCTGTATAGACTCCCTGCACTCGATGGTTATAGGATGCGCTATATCTTTGTGCTCTGACTGCCGCGCGTCATGCTGCTGTTCCGGAGTAATAGGCTCTATGCGTTTTGCCGGGATTTTTGACCCGCATTCGTTGCAAAATTTGCTCCTTACCTCGTTTTTGTGTCCGCATTTTGGGCAAGAGTCTTTCATTTTACGCGACGGCATTGCCACAAAAAGCCCTGTCTTGCCTTCTATAATTTTTATATTCCTCACCACAAACACGTTGTCAATAGTTATAGTGGCGTACGCTCGGAGCTTGTTGTTAAGTCCCTCTTTGGGAAATATCCTGATTTCGGTTATCTCCATAGAAGCCTCCTCAATTTTTACAACTTGACGCAACAAAAACTTCCATGCCCTGCTTCCTGGGCAGGCCCTTTGCTATTTTCATCGCCTCCCCTCTATCCTTGAACACGCAGAAAACCGAAGGCCCGCTTCCTGATAAAAAACCAGGCCTTGCCCCAGAGTCTCGCAAGATCTTCTTTGCGGCGCTAACAGGGCCACTGTTATAGCCCAGCGCCTTTTCGAAAATATTATAATAAGACTTTTGTAAAAAAACCAGGTTTCTGGTCTTGATTGCTGAAGTTACTTTTTCAATATCACCCTTACCAAAGTCCGAGCTGTAATAATCAAGCCTTGAGTACATCTCTTTGGTCGACTTAGGCGCGTCTGGTTTGATTATTATATGGGAAATATCCCAGTCAACATCTATGGCCTTCAGGTCCTCGCCTGTGCCGCAGGCTGCGGCAAATGTATTGTCGAGCAAAAAAAATGGGACGTCTTTACCTGTCAGAGACGCTATTGCAAAAAGCCTGTCCCGTGAAACGCCGAGTCCGAACTTATCATTTACAGCGCGCAGTACTGCCGCCGCATCCGAGGAACCTCCTCCCAGGCCAGCGGCTACTGGAATTTTTTTCTTTATAATAATCTCCAGGCCGAGATCTGCATTTGCCTCGCTTAAAAGCATGGTTAAGGCCTTATATACAATATTGCCCCTGCCGCCAGGGCACACTGCCGGCTCTACGTTAATCTCAAGACCGCTCACAACAGGCCTTTCTCTTATAATTACCTCGTCTCTCAAGTCTATTTTTTCAAAGATCGTTTCTATATTATGGTAACCGTCCGGCCGCTTATCAATTACATCCAAAAACAGATTAAGTTTTGCAGGGGCATAGACGGTGAATTCGCGCATAGATTTATGAATTTTGTTTTCTTTTTATCGCCTTCTTTGCCGCCTTCACAATATCAGAAGCTGTCAGTTCAAATATCTTAAAAAGTTCTACAGGATCGCCTGACTCGCCAAACCTGTCATTTACGCCTATAAACTCGATAGGGACCGGACATTCGCGGGCCAAGATCTCGCTGACAGCGCTGCCCATGCCCCCCATGATCGTATGTTCCTCAGCAGTAACAATGGCCCCTGTGTCTCTGGCTGCATTAATAATAAGATCCGCGTCAATGGGTTTTATTGTATGAAGGTTTATTACCCTTGCGTTAATGCCTTCCTTCTTGAGTGTATCGTGGGCCAGCAATGCCTCATAGACTTCGCAGCCACAGGCTATAATGGTTACGTCGTTACCTTTTTTGAGAACATTCGCCTTGCCTATTACAAAACTGTCCTCTGGCTTAGTTATCACCGGCACCCCGCTTCTCCCCAGCCTGATGTATACAGGGCCTTCATGAGAAGCGCTCGCTATAGTGGCTTTTTTTGCCTCAATGGCATCGCACGGGACAAGGACTGTCATGTTCGGCAACACCCTCATCAGCGTAATCTCTTCTATTGCCTGATGCGTAGGGCCGTCAGGGCCTACTGAGATCCCTCCATGCGTCCCTATTATCACCACGTTCAGATCCATATAGGCCACAGATACCCTGATCTGGTCCCATGCCCTGCCTGCCGCAAAAACACCAAACGTGCACGCGAACGGCCTCTTGCCTGCCAGGGCGAAACCAGCGGCAGTCGAGATCATATCCTGCTCGCTCACCCCCATCGAGAAAAACCTTTCAGGAAATTTCTTTTTAAACCAGCCCGCTCGGGTGGAATCAGTCAGATCCGCAGAAAGCACTACTATATCTTGCCGTTTCGCGCCGAGCTCAAGAACGCCCTCGCCGAAACCGTCTCTTGTGGGTTTCATTTGCATAGTTATTTATCTCTCCCTAATTCCTTTATGGCCCTTTCCATTTCCTCTTTGCTTGGCGCTACTCCGTGGTATCTGTTCTGGTTTTCCAGGAAAGAAACGCCTTTGCCTTTTACTGTATGAGCAATGATGACAGTGGGTTTCCCCTTTATGCTCTCCGCCTTGTCATACGCAGCCGTTACTTCCTGCAGACTGTGTCCGTCTATTTCCAATACTTCCCAGTTAAACGCCTTCCATTTTTCTTTAAGCGGTTCAAGATTTTTTATCTCTTCTGTCCTGCCGTCTATCTGAAATTTATTGTTATCTATTATGCCGCACACGTTATCCAGCTTGTAATGGGCCGCGGTAAGCACGGCCTCCCATATCTGGCCCTCATCAAGTTCGCCGTCGCCCATAATGCAATAGACGCGTTTTTTATCTTTATCCAGCCTTGCGGCAAGGGCATATCCATTTGTTATGGAAAGTCCCTGGCCCAATGACCCGCTTGAAACCTCTATACCTGGCAGGCCTTTTTGAGGATGGCCCTGCAATCTCGTGCCTGTCTTACGTAATGTGCAAAGTTCTTCTTTTTTGAAAAAATTCATGTGCGCGAGCACAGCGTAAAGCGCGGGGCAGCCATGACCCTTTGAAAGTATAAATATATCCCGCGTCTCGCACAATGGCTTTTCAGGGTCGCATCTGAATTTATAAAAATAGAGCCCGACCAGGAGCTCTACCATTGACAATGACCCGCCGGTATGGCCCGAGCCGGCACAGGTAAGCATTTTTAATATATCTATGCGTATATCCCTGGCAATTCTTTCCAGATCTTTGATGTTCGGCTTTTTTATCATTCTCTACCTAGTGCCTCGCTTATTGATTCAAGTTTTTTTCTTACATCCACATTATCCTGAAGCTCTAATGATTTTTCCCATGCCTCGCGCGCATTGTCCAGGCTGTCTGTCTTGAAATACGCGTCGCCAAGGTGGTCATAGACAATCGGATCTTCGCCTATCAGCTCTTTTGCCTTTTCAAGCTCTATGCGCGCCTCTTGGAACATTCCTTTTTTATAATAAACCCACCCCAGGCTGTCGATATACGCTCCATTATTCGGGCTAATGCTCAAGGCCTTCCTGATAAGGCGATCTGCCTCGTCCAGATTCTCATCTTCCTCCGCATAAATATAACCAAGGTAATTCAGCGCCTCAGGGTCGCCAGGATCCAGTTCGATCGCCCTTTTCAGATGCAATATCGCTGCTTTTCTATCGCCCATTTCTTCATGCATTGCCCCCAAGTAAAAATGGGCCTTTGGATTAAAAGGGTTTATCTCAATACTTTCTTTGTACTCTTCGATAGCTGCCTTATTATCGCCTTTTTCAGTGTAACAAAAACCAAGGGCCATATGCACATCTTCGGCCCTTTCTTCGACAGCCAGGGCGTTCTTTAGTATCTTGATGGCTTCGTCTACCCTGGAACCCGCGACACATATGTAGCTTAGCTCTATATAGCCCGCAATGTTTTCCGGGGCCATCTTCAGCATAAGTTCATACTGCCTGATTGCATCATCGATCTTACCCATTTGAAAATAAAGCTGACCTACTTGGCGATAGAGCTTCGGATTTGCCGGATCGAGTTTTATGGCCTCCCTGTATTCTCTTGCGGAATCTTCCAGCTGGTTGTTGATTTCAAAGAGCACAGCAAGCGCTAAATGCGCTTCGAGATAATCAGGCTTTAATGTTATTGCTGTTGTTAATTCGTTTATAGCGTCTTTAAATTTAACTGCCCTGGCATATACTATACCAAGGTTAAAATGTATAAGCGGCGAGTCAGGTTTTTCGCGAGCGAGATTTGTATAAATACTTATGGCCTTGTCCAGATCCTGACCGAGTATATATAAATCAGCCAGAGATGTCAGTGTAGCCAGATCATCTGGTTCGCCTTTTAATATCTCCTCGTATTCTCTTGTGGCCTCGTCGTATCTCTTCTGAGAGGTATAGATAAGGGCCAGAAGAAACCTGGCCCTGGCATTTTTCTCATCAAGCTCCACAGCCTTCTTTAAGATTTCAACGGCCTCGTCTACCTTGCCCAGCTTCAAATACCCAGAACCCAGCCTGTAATATGCCTGGGCGGCATAAGGGTCAAATTCAATCGCCTTGCAGTATTCCTCCACTGCCTGGTCAGTCCTGCCTTCATTAGCATATATCATACCCATAGAATAATGGGCAT
>JAHIEN010000080.1 GCA_018901615.1 Candidatus Omnitrophota bacterium
GAATGGTAGGCTCTGCGTTTATAAAAATCTTGGAAGAGAGAAAATTCCCAGTTAAGAGTATACGCCTTCTGGCTTCTGAGCGCTCAAAAGGCAGGATGCTTAAATTCTGCGGCAAAGACGTTCCCGTGCAAGAACTGGGCGCGGATTCTTTTAAGGGCATAGATATAGCCTTGTTTAGCGCAGGAGCGGGTATCAGCAAAAAATTTGCGCCTATAGCTGTGAAATCAGGAGCTATCGTGGTAGATAATTCAAGCGCGTTCAGGATGGATTCTGAAGTACCTCTCGTAGTGCCTGAGGTGAATCCCGGCGCTATAAAGAGACATAAAGGCATAATAGCCAACCCGAACTGCTCTACTATACAGATGGTGGTTGTCTTAAAGCCGCTGCATGACGCGGCAAAGATAAAGCGCATAGTGGTTTCTACCTATCAGTCTGCTTCAGGGTGGGGCAAGGAGGCAGTGGACCAGCTGTGGCAGGAGACAGAAGAGATCCTAAAGGTGAAAGATAAAGGGTGGAGGGTGAAGTCTAATAAGATCAAGAAAGTGCTCCCTGCGCAGATCGCTTTTAATGTCATTCCTCAGATAGATGTTTTTATCGAGAATAGATATACCAAAGAAGAGATGAAGATGTTAAACGAGACGCGAAAGATCTTGGAAGACGATACTATCCGTGTCACAGCCACCTGCGTGAGGGTCCCCGTCGTAGTTTCGCACGCAGAGGCTGTGAACATTGAGACTGAAAGAAAACTTAGCCCGGAGCAGGCGACCTCAATATTAAAAAAGGCCCCAGGCGTAGAAGTCATAGATGATATTTCCAAAGAGAGATACCCCCTTCCAATAGATGCTGCTGGAAAAGATGCCAGTTTTGTAGGCAGGATCAGACAGGACGAGTCTATTGAAAATGGGCTCAACCTGTGGATTGTCAGCGACAATCTACGCAAAGGCGCTGCATTGAACACGATTCAGATAGCAGAGCTCTTGACCAGGTAAAAAAAGCATTTCATAATGCGCAACATACGCCTGACAATAGAATACGATGGCACCAGATTTATGGGCTGGCAGGCGCAGGCCAATACCAAAAAATTAAAGACGGTTCAGGAGGAAATAGAAAAGGCCGCCTGTAAACTTTTTGGTAAGGCAATACGGCTGAAAGGCGCTGGCCGGACAGATTCAGGTGTTCACGCAGAGGCCCAGACCGCGAATTTTAAAATAGACTCAAGGCTTCCCTTACGTAATATACAAAAAGGATTAAACAGCTGCCTGCCTTCCGACATTGTGATAATCTCAGCAGAAGATATGCCCCTGGATTTTCATTCCAGGTTTGACGCCAAAGAAAAACTCTACAGATATACAATAGTAAATAGAGACACCCGTTCGCCTTTATTGAGACGGCGAGCCGCCATGTGTTTTTATGTCCTTGATATTGGCGCGATGAAAAAGGCCGCGGCGTATCTTATCGGAAAAAAGGATTTTAAGTCCTTTCAGGCCACTGATGAAAAAGACAGGCGTTCAGTAAGACATATAAAGAGACTGGATATAGTCAGGAAAAAATCTTCAGTAATAGAAATATACATCCAGGCAGACGGTTTTTTGTATAATATGGTCAGAAACATTGTAGGCACATTGATTGATGTGGGCCGTGGCAGGACAAACCCGGACGCGGTAAAGGATATTTTAAAAAAAAGGCATCGCCCCGCAGCAGGCCAGACCGCGCCTGCCAAAGGCCTGTGCCTGGTAAGGGTATTCTATTAACAATGGTTAAAAATATAGTTTATATAGTCGTTGCCGCGGTTTTTATGATAGGGTATCTTCGTTATTTTGAACACAGGTCTCTTTATTTTCCCACAAAAGACATGGAAATCGCCCCTAGTTACATGGGGTTTAAATACGAGGACGTGTATTTTAAGACTCCGGACAACGTTCGATTAAATGCCTGGTTTTTTCCGGCAGATGACTCTACGGCCACTATTTTATTCTGTCATGGCAATGGCGGCAACATAAGTCACAGGATAGATAAGATAGCGCTTTTGCATAATCTGGGACTTGATGTCTTTATCTTTGATTACAGAGGCTATGGCAGATCGAGAGGCCGTCCTTCAGAAAAAGGGCTCTACGCTGACGCAGAATCAGCGTATGATTATCTGGTATCTGAAAAAAATATCTCCCCTGAAAAAATAATCCTTTACGGCGAATCGCTCGGCGGCGCAGTCGCGATAGACCTGGCTGGCAGGATGACGGCCAGGGCATTGATCACCGAGTCTACGTTTACCTCTACAAGGGATGTGGCAAAGGTAGTATACCCGTATTTCCCGACATTTTTTATGTCAGCCGGATTCGATTCTACAAAAAAGATACAAAAGATCTCCATACCCAAGCTTATCATCCACAGCCAGTCTGACGAGATCATACCGTTTAACCAGTCTGAAAAATTATTTGAACTTGCGGTTGAGCCAAAGACACACCTGAAGCTTGTGGGAAGCCACAACACATGCTACGTGGATTCAAGAGATCTGTACATTTCCGGTATCGACAGATTTTTAAAGGATGTATTGACGGAGGTATGGCATTCAGATGGCAGTATATAGCCTGACGGGAAATTTCATAAGATCCAGCGAGAGATTTAAGGACAGGATAGCCCTTAGAACCAAGACCCCTGAAGGGTGGAGCTCTGTTACTTACGCGGAGTTGTCTGAGAAAATAAAGGCCCTGGCCTTTTATTTGTCGAGCGCGGGCGTGAAAAAAACAGACAGGGCCGCGATCATGCTTGAAAACAGCCCTGAGTGGCCTGTGATATTTTTTGCATTGTCTTATATAGGCGCCATAGCTGTCCCAATAGACCCTCAGTTCAATAACAAAGACATTGATAATATAATATCAGATTCAGGCGCTAAGTTTATTTTAATCCCCAGGGAAGTTCAAGGGCTTCTCAAAGGGCTTGAAAAAAGACTAGTGATTATTTTTATTGAGGACATAAGGGCCCTGCGCCAGGCCTCCGGCTTTCAAAATGCCGGAGTAGAACCTGATGACGTGATGCTTATTCTTTATACATCAGGCACTACAGACGCGCCAAAGGGTGTGATGCTCACGCACAAAAACCTGTGCTCGAATTTCTATGCCATGGAGCGCCATAAGCTGTTTTCCTGCAGGGACACGGTATTGTCAGTATTGCCGCTCTACCACTCCTATTCTTTAATGACCACGATGATCATGCCGCTATTGTCAGGTTCAACAGTCGCGTATGTGCCGCATGACTGGCCCGAGAAATTGGCGGATTATATAAAGGAATCAGAGACAAGCATTTTTATAGGCGTTCCAAAGATATACCAGATGATGCATATGAATATGAAGAAGAAACTCAAGGCATTGCCGGTTTCCGCAAGGGTGTTTGTAGCCTTTGCTGCATCTCTGGGGCTTGGACGTATACTTTTGCCTCGCCTGCGTGACGCCTTTGGCAAGGATCTCCGTTTGCTTATCTCAGGCGGCGCAAAATTAGACAAGACAATAACCAGGGATTTTTTAAGGTTTGGACTCAAGATGCTCGAGGGGTATGGGCTTACAGAGACCTCGCCTGTCGTTAGCTTTAATCCTCTCAAAAGGCCAAGGCCGGGGTCTGTGGGCAAACCTATAGCTGATGTAAAAGTAAAGATTATAAATAAGGACAGGCGCGGCATTGGCGAGATCGCAATAAAAGGCCCGAATGTAATGAAAGGATATTATAAAAACGAAGCAAAGACAAAAGAGGTCATTAAGGACGGGTGGTTTTTGTCAGGGGACCTGGGTTATGTGGACAGGGACGGCTACATCTATATTACCGGAAGGTCAAAGGAGATGATCGTGCTGAGCTCGGGGAAAAATATCTTCCCTGAGGAGATAGAAAAACATTTCTCGGCCACCCCATATGTAAAAGAGATGTGCGTGCTCGGGGTCCGCAAGGATACAGGAGGGGTAATGCTCGAGTATCTGCACGCTGTTATCGTGCCTGACCTTGAGTTTTTCAAAGAGCGCGGAGAGATGAATGTCAGTAAGGTGATAAAAGGTGTCTTTGAGGTACTTTCAAAAGACCTGCCAAGCTATAGACACATCATGGGGGTCACAGTTGTCCATGAGCCTCTACCCAGGACAACGCTTGGAAAAATGAAGAGATATGAGGTAGAAAAAAGATTTATGCCCGGTATTTTAAAAGATGAGCGGGAGGAAAAAGAGGAATTGCCGCAGGAGAAGGCCCTCTCAGAATCTGAAAACGCAAAGAGGCTCGCAGCGTGTATAAAAGATGCCCTGGATATCGAGGGGCCGGTAAGGCTCGGAGATAGCATAGAGCTTGACCTGGGAGTGGATTCTCTGGCAAGGGTTGAATTGATATTGGCTATTGAGAAGTGTTTTGATATAGAGTTTTCAGAAGAGATGGTGGCGGGTGAGATATTCACGGTAAAAGACTTGTTTTTAAAGGTCGAGGGTCTGCTCGGAAAAGAATCAGGAGAAAAGCTGCCTCCAGGGGAAAAAGCGCTTTTATGGCAGGATATAGTCAAGCAGGACCTGGCGGAGGGATTCAAAAAGAAAATATTATTAAAACCAGATTGGGCCGATTATATACTTACGTTCGCGGTAAAAAGCGCGCTGAATATATTTTTCAGAGTTTTCTATAGCCTTAGTGTGGAAGGCGTGGATAGGATACCTGATAAAGGGCCGTATGTCTTATGCGTAAACCACACGAGTTTCCTTGACGGGTTTATTGTTACAGCAGGCGTGCCTTTCAGGACAGAGCTGGTCCTCTTTTTTATTGCGTTTAGGAGATATTTTATAGTGCCGATAGTCACGAACCTTGTCAAGAGGGCAAGGATCATACCGATAGACGCGACAGAGATCATAGAGGCCATGCAGAGCTCGGCGTTTGTTTTAAGGAACGGAAAGGCCCTATGCATATTTCCTGAAGGCGAACGTTCCCTGGACGGCAAACCGAAGGAGTTTAAGAAAGGCATAGGCATAATAGCAAAAGAATTGAATGTCCCGCTCGTGCCTGTTTTTATCAAGGGCGCGTTCGAGGCATGGCCGAGGATAAAACGCCTTCCGAGATTACACCCATTAAAGATAAGGTTCGGGGCCCCTGTCTATTTAGATAGACTTATTAAAGACGGCATAAGATTAGGCGCGCGAGACGAATACGAGGCGATCTCTATGGCCATAAGAGAGGAGATAGTTAAACTAGATGTCTAGCAAGGCAAGACTTATCCTGGTGAGTTTTTTGGGCCTTTTTCTGGAGCTCAGTTTTATACGCTGGATACCTGCCCATGTTTTTTCAATAGCCTTTTTCGCGAATATAATCCTCATCGCCTCTTTCCTGGGTCTTGGCCTGGGCCTGCTCCTGTCAGAAAAAAAGCAGGACCTGTTCAGGTTGTTTCCATTGACGCTGGTTTCCGGCATGCTGATAGTCGTGTTTTTGAAAAACATTCAAGTGGATATACCGGATGACGCGCAGACGTGGATCTGGAGTTATTACAAGGCAAACAGGCTTTATCTGCCGAAGTGGAAGATGCCTGTAGTGCACGTCCTTCAGATTGTCTTTATTGTGACTTCCGTGGTATTCATTCCTGTGGGGCAAATGATCGGAAGGCTGATGAAGGAGTTCAAGCCCCTCCATGGTTACACGCTCAATATTTTTGGCAGCCTGCTGGGCGTTGTGTGTTTTGGTATCATCTCGTTTTTTAACGCGCCAGCCTATATATGGTTTCTGATATCAGCCATTATAGTGGCCTTGATTTTTTACAGGAAACGCGGATTTGTGATCAGTCTTGTGATCATGTCCTGCGCAATAAGCATTGTCGGGTTTTCAGAAAAGGACATGCTCTGGTCACCCTACTATTCCATAGAATTATCAAAGACAGAAGAGGGCAGCCTTTCTGTGTATGTGAATCAATTTTTTCACCAGAGGGCAGTGAACTTTAATAAGGATGAGCTGGCGAGAGAAAAATTTTCGTTTCCCTACAGGTGGTTTAATACTGAGCGGGTGCTGATCATAGGCGCCGGCACAGGCAATGATGTCTGGGCCGCTCAAAGATCAGGAGCAAGATATATTGACGCGGTAGAGATAGACCCTGTTATTTTGAAGCTCGGGAACCAGCATCCGCAGAGGCCTTATGATAATAGTAATGTAAGGGTATTCACGGATGACGCGCGCTCTTTCATGCATAAGGCGTCAGGCCCTTATGACATGATTGTATACGGGACGCTGGATTCTCACGCCACGCTTTCAGTGAGTTCGTCCATCAGGCTTGATAACTATGTCTATACCAGGGAAGCGCTCAAGGAGGCAAGGGGATTGCTTTCAAAAGAAGGCGTTATAGTGCTCTTATTTTCTGTGCCTACAGAGTGGATGAAAGAGCGGCTGCTGAGTCTCGTGCGCAGCGTGTTTGAAGAAGACGAGACGCGCTATGTTATCACAGACCCTTATTTATTTAACCTCATTGTATTTGCGGGGCCAGGCCTTGAAAGGTCCATGAGCAGGTATCCTGAATTTACAAAAATATTGTCCAAGGCGCCTGAAAAGATCTATACTGAGACGCTGACAGATGATTGGCCGTATTTGTATCTTGAGAAACGCGGCATACCGCGGCTCTATCTCATCACGATCATTGCCTTGATATGCACCTCTCTAGCTGGCATCTTTATGCTTTCGCCGCTCAAGCTGGGAAAGATCAACATATTTTTTCTACTGTTCGGATGCGGATTTCTTCTCCTTGAAACAAAAAGCGTTACCACTCTTTCATTGTTATTTGGATCCACCTGGTTCGTAAATGCCGTGGTATTCTCGGGAATACTCTCGCTTGCGCTGGCGGCCAATTGGCTGGTCATGATCAAAGGGCTGAAGAGGACAGGCTGGTTTTTCGCGTGTCTTTTCCTATCCTTGATAATGAGTTATTTTTTTCCTTTAGCGGAGCTCCTCAGGCTGAATTTTTTTATAAAGATCCTGGCCGCGGGGTGCCTGGCAGGTCTGCCTATATTTTTTGCGGCGATTATATTCGCTATTGTTTTTAGTAAGACACGCCTTGCGGGCATTGCGCTTGGGTCTAATCTGCTGGGCGCTGTTATTGGCGGGTTTTTAGAGTATACGTCCATGGCCTTTGGATTGAGCGCGCTTTATATAGTGGCGCTGGCATGCTATACAACGGCCGCTATATACCTGGTAAAAAGCAGATCGCGGTATTAGATTTATAGCAAAGGAAAAGGAGGAGTTATGGGCAGGGTAAAGGTTGAGAAGCCGGGCAAAGAGAGGTTGGAGCAGCTGGGTGTTGATAGATGGAGCAAATGGGAATGCGATGTGAAGAAATTTGACTGGGAGTATGACGAGAAAGAGCAGTTTTATGTGCTCGAGGGCAGGGTAAGTGTCAGGACAGATGATGGCGAAGAGGCCGAGTTTGGCAAGGGCGATTTTGTCACGTTTTCCCAGGGCGTTAAATGCACGTGGGACGTAAAAGAGAAGATAAAGAAGTTATATAGATTTGGATAGAGTAAAGAGAGGATACGTAGATATGCGAGTAGGTATGTATTATTCTAATCATGATGTGCGCGTGGAGGAAATGCCTGAGCCCAAGATAGGAGCAGGCGAATTACTCGTGCGGGTAATGGCGAGCGGCGTGTGCGGGACAGACGTTGTTGAATGGTACAGACGCGATAAGGTGCCTCTGGTGCTAGGCCATGAAATAGCAGGCGAGATAGTGGAATCAGGTGAAGGCGTGAGTCAACATAGAATCGGCGACAGGATCTCAGCGTCACATCATGTGCCGTGCGGTGAATGTCATTATTGCCGGATGGGTCATCACAGCGTGTGCGATACTTTACGCAAGACAAAATTTTATCCAGGCGGTTTTTCAGAATTTTTAAGGCTCCCGGCTATAAATGTAGAAAAAGGTGTGTATAAAATACCGGACAATGTATCTTATGAAGAGGCTACGTTCACAGAGCCGCTTGCCTGCGTAATACGCGGACAGCGACTGGCCGGATATAAAAAGGATCAGAGGCTTCTCGTTATAGGGAGCGGGATTTCAGGGCTATTGCATATTCAATTGGCAAAGAGCAAAGGATTTGGTAAAATAACAGCCACTGATATAAATGATTACAGATTAAAACAGGCGCTGAGGTTTGGCGCTGATGAGGCTATATGTGCGAAGGATTTCAAGGCTGAAAAAGTTGCAGACCTTGTTATTTTATGCGCAGGCGCTGAATCCGCATTTGAACAGGCGCTCAAGGCTGTTGACAGGGGCGGGACTATCCTGGTTTTTGCTTCAGCGGAGAAAGGGCTTAAGCTGACGCTGCCTCTGAATGAATTCTTCTGGAGAAACGAGGTAACGATTATTTCTTCTTACGCCGCTGATCCTGAAGAGCATCTCCAGGCGCTGAAATTGATAAAAGACAAAAAGGTCAATGTAAAAGATATGATTACGCACAGGTTTGAGCTTGGCGATATACAAAAAGGGTTTAAACTGGTAGCGGAGGCAGGGGAGTCGATTAAAGTAATTATAGAACCGCAGTTATAATTAGAGGAGGCTTATATGGATTGGGGAATGAAAAACAGGATTTCCAGGATAATAAAACCTGAGGCGGGCAGGGCTGTTATGCTCGCGGTGGATCACGGTTATTTTTTAGGGCCTACAAGCGGGCTGGAGGATCCGGGCAAGACTATAAAGCCCCTTTTACCTTACGCTGATTCGCTTATGGTCACCAGAGGCGTATTGCGTAATTCTGTTGACCCTCAGGAAAATATTCCTATAGTCCTCAGGGTGTCTGGCGGTAATAGCATAGTAGGCGAAGACCTTTCAAAAGAGGCCATTACTGTTTCAATACAGGACGCCATCCGGCTTAACGTAAGCGCGGTCGCATTGTCCATATACGTCGGTTCTAAATATGAACACCAGACCTTAAAAAACCTTGCGACCCTTGTGAGCGAATGCGAGGGTTATGGTATTCCGGTCCTGGCTGTTACCGCGGTGGGCAGAGAAATGGTAAGGGACGCAAAATATTTGAGTCTTGCCTGCAGGATAGCCGCTGAACTTGGCGCGCATATAGTAAAGACATATTATTGTGAGGATTTTGAGAAGATAGTCAAGACATGCCCTGTA
Source organism: Candidatus Omnitrophota bacterium (assembly GCA_018901615.1). GTDB lineage: Bacteria > Omnitrophota > Gorgyraeia > Gorgyraeales > Gorgyraeaceae > JAHIEN01. The sequence goes on from JAHIEN010000080.1 coordinate 9,110, forward strand.
CCTATTGTCATAGCAGGAGGCAAGAAGATCCCGGAAAAGGACGCCCTTAAACTTGCCTATGATGCGGTAAATGAAGGCGCTGTAGGAGTTGATATGGGCCGTAATATATTCCAGTCAAAAGACCCTGTAGGCATGATAAAGGCCGTAAGGGACATTGTGCATAAAAACGTATCGCCCGAAAAGGCCTATGGCGCTCTAAAGCTTTAACGCCATAACTGGGGACGTCTCACTGTGCTATAACATCCTTAGGGGCAATGAGTTGCAGTTGTAATGATTCCAGCGATTATATCTATCTTAGGGGTAAAATGATTAAAGAAATTAAAGATAGGTTCAAGAAATTTATTTTTCAAGGTAAAGTATTGAAAGAAATAGACAGATTAGAAGGACATTTTGGGTTAAATGAAGGCCATCTAGTTTTTAATATTGCAAAATCTCTAAAAGATAATTCAGTGATAGTTGAAATCGGTGCTTTTAAGGGAAAATCAACTTGTTTTATAGCTGAAGGGCTTAGGGCTAAGAATTGCAATTTTTATACCATAGATACTTGGTTTAACGATGGGGGGGTGGCAGAAGGAAGGCAAGATGTTTTTAGCGATTTTTTGAAAAATATAGGGCCTTATAAAGATAAAATAGTACCCTTGCGAGGTTTTTCTTACGAGGTGCGAAAAACTTGGCAAGAAGATAGAAAAATTGATTTTCTGTGGATTGATGGTAACCACTCATATAAAGATGTTACGCAAGATATCAAAGATTGGCTTCCTTTAGTAAAAAAGAACGGTTTTGTATGTTTTCACGATTATAGAGATGAGCCTGATGTAAAAAAAGCGGTAGATGAGCTAATAGCAAATAGAACAATAAGGTTTATAAAAACAGAAGGCTGTATTTATATGGCAAAACGCAATTAAATGGGTTTCCGCGGCTATTTTTGGCTTGACACTGTTTTATTTTATGGTATAATTTTACCTTCACGAAAAAGGCCTATTATGACCACTATTTTTGCTACAAAAAAAGACATACAAAGGAAATATTACCTTCTGGACGCGGACGGAAAGATTCTGGGCAGGCTTGCTACGCAGGTAGCATTGCTTTTAAGCGGTAAGCGTAAGGTCAACTACACCAGTAATCTTGATAACGGAGATTTTGTGGTGATCGTGAACGCGGAAAAGATAAAGACGACGGGACTTAAGCTAAAACAGAAGATATATAAGAATTATTCAGGGTTTCCAAGCGGGCAGAAGATCAAGACCCTTGAGACAATGCTGAAGAAAAAACCCACAGAGGTTATTCGCCATGCTGTAAAAGGTATGCTCCCAAAGAACAAGCTGGGGTCAAGGATGATAACAAGATTGAAAGTTTACGCCGGGCCAGGGCATCCTCATCAAGCTCAAAACCCTGAAAAGATAGAAGTAAGTGAGGGCTAAATGGTAAAGCAAAACCAAGAGAACGTAATATGGGCGACAGGGAGGCGCAAAAAGTCTATAGCGCGTGTCCGTCTTATGGCGGGAAATGGCGAGATACAGGTCAACAAAAAGCCTCTCGACGAATACTTTGACAGGCCTACGCTCAGGTTGATAGTAAGACAGCCTATAAAGGATACTACTATCGGCGGCAAGTATAATATAATAGCCAATGTAAAAGGCGGCGGCAAGTCAGGGCAGGCCGGGGCATTGAGGCATGGCATATCAAGGGCCCTGGCACTTGTTGACCCTGAGACAAAGGTTTTATTAAGGAGAAAAGGGTTTTTGACCAGGGATCCTCGGGGCAAAGAACGGAAAAAGTATGGACAGAAAGGCGCCCGAAAAAGATTCCAGTGGACAAAACGTTAAAAGCTTAGAAACGCAATTAAATACAGAATCATCGACGCCTATCCTGTTAATTTCCGACGAGAAATAGATTGACAGAGTAGGCGTTTTTATTTATTATATTACCATTAACTACGACGGAGGATAAAATGTTAAAGATCGGCATAATGGGGACAAGCGGTTACGCGGGCGAGGAACTGCTTAAAATTTTATTGAGGCACCCTGAGGCAAAGATAACTGCCGTTGCCGCAAAGATAGATACCGCGCATATTGGCAAGCTATATCCATGGTTGAATGGCATGCTTGACCTGGAATGCGGGGATATGAGCGCGGAAGAGGTATCTAAAAAATGCGACTGTGTTTTTCTCGCTCTGCCGCACAAGGTATCCATGCAGTTTGTCCCGGTTTTATTAAAGGCAGGCAAAAAGGTAATAGACTTGAGCGCTGACTTTAGATTAAGGGATGCCGGCGTATATGAGAAGTGGTATGAGGTGAAACACGAGTGCCATGAATATATAAAAAAGGCGGTGTACGGCCTACCGGAACTTTACAGGACAGATATTAAAAAGACTGATCTGGTAGCGAATCCAGGGTGTTATCCGACGAGCGTGATCCTTGGGTGCGTCCCGTTATTAAAGAAAGGGTTTATAGAGACTGATTCCATAATATGCGATTCAAAGTCCGGCGTGAGCGGCGCGGGCAGGGTGCCGGCGCAGGCATTGATGTTTACCGAGATACAGAATAGCTTCAGGGCATACAAGGTAAACTCTCACAGGCATATGCCTGAGATGGACCAGGAGCTGAGTGTCGCCTCCGGCGCCAGCGTCAGTGTAAATTTTACGCCTCATCTAGCGCCGATGGAAAGAGGCATCTTGAGTACCATTTATTTGAAGTTAAAGAAAAAACTTGATACAAAATCCGCGCTTCAGCTATATAAGGATTTTTACAAAAAAGAATATTTTGTCAGGGTCATGGATAAGGGGATTTTTCCTGACACCAAAAATGTGGCAAGGTCTAATTTCTGCGACATAGGGCTTCAGGTCTTTCCTGAAAAGTCGCTGGCCATTGTAATGACCGCTATCGACAATCTGGTAAAAGGGGCTAGCGGACAGGCAGTGCAGAACATGAATATCATGTACGGGTTTGAGGAGAAGGCTGGCTTATGAAAATTGTAAATGGCGGGGTGACTGCTGCCAAGGGTTTTAAAGCAGCCAGCGTAAGCTGCGGCATAAAGAAGAGCAAAAAAGACGACCTCGCGCTTTTATTTTCTGACGGGCCGTGCGCGTCTGCAGGGACTTTTACTATTAACAGGATAAGGTCTGGCTCAGTGGCCCTGAGCGAAGAGAGGATAAAAAAAGGAAACGCCCAGGCGATCATAGTGAATAGCGGCAATGCGAATTGTTGCAGCGGGAATAAAGAGCTCAAAAACGCCGCCAGCGTTACGGATCTAACCGCCAGAAGGCTTGGCCTGGACAATAGTAAGGTCTTGATAGCGTCTACCGGAATAATAGGCAGGCCTTTGCCGGCAGGAAAAATACTTAAAGGCATAAATAGCCTGGTAAAAGGCTTAAAAGTAAATAATGGCTCGAAGTTTGCAAAGGCCATAATGACAACAGACACGGTCCATAAAGAAATAGCTGTAAGAATTACTATTGGGAACAAGAAAGTAATTATAGGCGGCGCGGTAAAAGGCTCTGGGATGATATGTCCCAATATGGCAACCATGCTGGCATTTTTTACAACAGATGCCCTGATAGAAAGGTCCGCGTTAAAAGCCGCTTTTAAAGAGGCTGTTCAATGCTCGTTTAACAGGATCACGGTTGACGGGGATATGAGCACGAATGACAGCGCTTTTATCCTGGCGAATGGCATGGCGCAGAATAGGGTCATAAGGAAGGCTAGCGCTGATTATTTTAAATTTTTAGATGCGCTGAAGGCAGTGTCGATCGATCTGGCAAAAAAGATAGTATTGGACGGAGAAGGGGCGACTAGATTTATTGAAGTAGCTGTAAAAGGCGCGGGCAATAAACAAGACGCTGAAAAGATCGCCAGGCATATCGCGGGATCCAGCCTTGTAAAGACCATGATTGCGGGAGGAGACCCTAACTGGGGCAGGGTAGCGGCGAGTATTGGTTCAAGCGGCGCCAGGATTGACGCGAAAAAGACAGACATCTATTTTGGGAAGACGCCGGTCATGAAAAACGGCTTTGCCGTAGAAGCGTCCAGAAAGATATTATTGGATATGTTCAGGGAAAAAGAGATCCATATAACAGTTGATTTAAATTCAGGCGCTGGATCTGAAAAGATATGGACCTGCGACCTGACAAAAAGATACATAGAGATCAACGCGGAATACGAGACATGATGGAAGATGCTATTAGAAAATCAGATGTTTTGATCGAGGCCCTGCCGTATATAAAATTGTACAGCGGCAAGATATTCGTAATAAAATACGGCGGCAGCGCCCTTGTAAACCCTGATATAAAAAGAGAAGTATTGCAGGACATTGTGTTTATGAGCTATGTGGGCATCAGGCCTGTACTCATCCATGGGGGCGGTCCTTTTATAAACAATGAATTTAAAAAACTCGGGATGAAGATAGAGTTTAAGGATGGCCTGAGAGTCACTACCAGGGAGAGCATGGTGGTTGTGGACAGGGTCCTGGCGGAGATCAATAGAGGCATAGCGCGCGACATAAAAGACCTGGGCGGCAGGGCGGTAAGCCTTAATACAGAAAAAAAAGACGTGATATACGCAGGACCGCATAAAGACAAGACTAAGCTCGGCTTAGTGGGCCAGGTCGAGAGCATAAAGACTGACACTATTAGAAAGGCAGTCAGGCCAAGATCTGTGCCTATAATATCGCCTGTCGGCATTGGACAGGATAATGCGCTCTACAATGTAAATGCCGATGACGTGAGTTCTGAGATAGCAGTCGCGCTTAAGGCTGCCAAACTCGTACTCTTAACAGACGTAAAAGGCATAATGAGAGACAAAAACAAAGAAGACACCCTGATAGCTACTTTGAGCATGAAAGAGACCCAGATGCTTATGGATAAAAATATAATACAGGGAGGCATGATACCAAAAGTGAAGGCCTGTATAAAGGCGCTGAATGGCGGGGTATCCAAGACCCACATTATAGACGGCAGGATCCCGCATAGTTTATTGCTGGAGATCTTTACTGACAAAGGGATAGGCACTGAGATACTAAAGGCCAGGTAAAATATGAATACAAGAGAGATAATCGCGCAGTATGAAAAATTCGTTATAAAGACCTATACAAGGACGCCTGTTGTAATTGTAAAGGGCAAGGGGCTTAAGGTCTGGGACCTTGATGGGAATGAGTACCTGGATTTTTTCCCTGGCTGGGCAGTCAGCGGCCTGGGACATTGCCACCCGATAGTGGTGAATGCGGTCCGCAATTATATTAAAAAGATCATCCATGTCCCTAATAATTATTACAACATGCTTCAGGGTAAACTTGCCCAGAAGATCGTTGAAAATTCCTTTGAAGGCAAGGCGTTTTTCTGCAACAGCGGAGCAGAGGCAAAC
>JAHIEN010000005.1 GCA_018901615.1 Candidatus Omnitrophota bacterium
CTCATCAATCTCTAATAGCTCCAATGCCTTTTCTCGTATTATTGGAATAGTCTCTGGTCTTTTCTGTTGGAGTTTTGTGAGTTTTTTTGTGACTGCTTTTTTTAGATTTTTTCCAGAGCGTATATTCTTTCCAAGCGACCATAGACATTTTTCTATATCATTTTCTGTCATTTTACTAAGTTTAAGTAGCCATAATTCTGGTCTTAATGTTATCAAATCTGATGTCTCACCTTTAATACTATGCTTAATGATGCCATTTTTGCCATTTTCAGAAATTGGTCTAACATTAATCCCTAATTTTTTTGAAGTTAGTTTTAAAACTGCTTCTGGAATATCTTCTAGGCGACTCTCATCCACGTCTTCAACGAAATAGTATCCGACCCCATCAGTACCCGCAACTTTAGTTCCTTTTTGGTCAATCAGCGCGACGTTGTGCCTAAAATCTATTTTTGTTGTCTGTCTAACATCTGGTTCATAATGGAGATTTGTTTCATATTCAAAAATAACTCTCCCCGCTCTTAAACCCGCTATTACTTCTTTTATTCTCTCGCTATATAAGTAATCTGAGTGAGACAGAACAATATAATCTGCCAGTATAAAATAAGCCAATTCATCTTTCATTTCTCTCTGGTCAGTAGCCTCCTGGTGTCTAGTTACTATTTGCAATATCCCATCGATTTCCTTACCTTTTTTTCTATCTAGTCCATAACGAGCCATCAATGCGTTTAACACCCCAATAGCAGTCTCCATATTAACCACATAATCTTCACCCAACAACCCTTCCATCAGTAATTCATAAGCCTTATCATAGTCGCCTTTTTGAATAGCTGCATAGGCATCAGCAACTGGTTCAACACTGCCAACGCTTGGAGGTTTAATAGTACCATTTACAATCTCCCCATATAAAAAATCCGGACTTCGTGATAATAATGACGCAAGGCTTACCTCTCCAATAAGAACTTTTTCTACTGTCTCTCTGGCTAGATCACTGCCCACTCCTGCATCTTTCAGATAATCTGATAAATAACTTGCTTCGCCAATCGCATTAATAACAATGGCTATGTTCTCTAATGTGATTCTATCTTGTCCTGTTTGCCCCAATTTTTCCCTTGCCTCTTCTGAATTCAAATCAAACATTTCAGGGTACAAGCTTGCTATCCTTACAGATCCTTTAAGGATAGCATCTTTTAGATGAACCTTTCCTTTTATGCTTAAAGAGTCGAGTCCAATGGTCGAGGCATTGCCAAGGGCATCAATACAGTTCTGTACGTCCTCGTAGTATTTATCCATGCTTTCAAAGCCAGGTACATGGCCGGGTTTGAAATTCTCTACCTGCCATACGGAAGGATCTACATTAAAGTGATCCGAATAGGCATAGAGCCAGTAATCATAAGAAAATTTGACGGGCGTAAAGAAATTGTCCCTTTGCTCTGTGTCAATATTGACAATATAAAGTATCCTGGTAAGTCCGTATTCCTCCAAAAGGGCTTTTACTTTTTCGTTATCCGTAGTCTGAATAAAGCCGTTTAGATTAAGCAGGGCGCTCCCTAAAGCTCCTTCTAACTGCACGAATTGCTTCCCCCTTTTTGATTTTATATTCTTTATAAGGTCAGGGGTGATTATCTCATTGAATTTTTCATCTCTTATTATGGTGCGAAGCTTTATCAAGAATGGTTTCAATACTGAGTAGTTTATTAAAGCAGTATTGGTATTAAAATATTGCGCACCAGGCGTACCTTCATCCCCAACATTTCCAGGAAGCCCTATGCGATAAAACCATTCTTCCTGGCCATTCGCTATTGCTTGGGCTCTCTCTAACAGCTGGATTCTGCTCTTGCCGCCTTCTAAGAACTCAACGCCGATCTGGCCTCCTTTTTTATCTAGTTCTACCTTTGTAGTAGAAATCATAACTATAGGGATTTTGTTCCTTGCCATCCAACCGGCAATATAGGCATCAGGAAAGTTATTAGGGCCGTCTCCATTATATATCGCCCTTACAAGTGTTTTGCCCTCAGGCAATTCTGCAGTCAAAATATCGTATAAGGCCATTGTGCCTAACTGCCCGTGCCCGCCAGGAAGCATATTTTCAGTAGTAAGTTCTTCTGTTTCTAAATCTATAGTAGGTAAGGATGCCTGGAAAATAAAATCTTCCTCTGTTTCTAAATCAGGGGTTTGGTTGATAATCTGTCTATAAGTACGCTTTTTATCTTGCGGAATTCTTGCGTCTATGCGGTCTAATACATAGGTGATATCAAGAAAGTCTTTGACAAAAGGCGCGCTTTCTTCATTTACTAACTCTCTTATAATTACTCTCCCATAATTCGAAGCAGTATGGCGGGCCCGTAAATATTTAAGCTCTATAATGCTTATTCTTTGCTGTGTTTTCACTTTAGCCCCTTGTTCATCAAATCCTTCCAATGTCACATTAAAATAAAGGTCTGTCCCCTTGGCGCCTAACCTAACCTTTCCTGTTCTCTCTATCTGCTGCCATATCCCTGCTAGATACCTTTCCCTGGCCACTGAGCTGCCCACACCGCCATCCATGGGATTGCATAACAAAACTACATTCCTGGACTCTTCTTTATTAGCAGGGTCTTGTGTCAAATCAGCGTATTCTACGGCACCTAATAATCCCTTGCGCTGAGTCTTGTCAAGCAATGCAGAGGGCAGAAAATTTCCGCCTGTTTCTGCTGTTCCTATTATAAGAGGCTGGTCTCCGGAGGTTTTAAATTTCTTGTGTAGGCTATTAAGGTAAACCATGTCGAAAGGAGGAAGGGTAGAAAAAAGTTTGTCTATATCTCCTTCTGGGGAACCTGATTGATCCTTTATAAATTCCCTCATTGTTTCATTAGACTGCATGGGGGGCCTTAATGCAGAGCGTGTCTCTGGAGTGCTAAATGCTACATTAGAACATAAGAAAGTACTTATTATTGATAGAGAAATTATCTTTCTCATTTTCGTATCTCCTTTGTTAATGCTTTTTTAAGGTCAAATATAACTGGGGTAAAAAAATAGCCTTCCTTTTGGGCTAAAAAGCTATATTGGTCGGTATCTATTTGTATTATAAGTATACCACAGAAAACGGTTTCTTTCAAGCGTTTTTTGGGGCTAAAAAGAGGTACTAATTTAGGATTAAAGTAAGGGAATATATGAAGGCTTTGTCTGTCTGTTTAAGGTTTGTAGCTGCGTGGTTGCCCGTGCGGATTTCTCACTGATACAAATAATGAGAGTTGACAATGGCGGGAAAAATTAGAATGTTGTTAGAGAGGGTTTCTTTTTTTCGTATTCCTTAAGTGCCTTTTGCCACGAGGGAGAGATGATCTGTTTTTTTGCCCATCCCCCCATTCCTCTAAATCGACCGCAATATTGACAAATGACTGTTGACTGGTCTAGCATTGGATCGCCCGGCAAGGGCATTTCCTTTCTTCCGATATCAAAACCAAAGATCCTATCAATACCTCCGGCCATTGTGCAGAGATAATAACCAAATGGCGTCACTCCCATGCCACACGCGTTCATCGCCCTACAGCCCATAGAGTAGTCGGCAAATTTGTAATATGGAAGGACCCGCGGCGCAAGATTAAAAGCAAAAAACTTGTCCTGAACGCTGGATTTTTTTGCTGTATTAGCGATCTTGACCTCTCCTTTAACCTTTACCTTTGACAAAACATTCTTTACCTTCTCGCCGTAACCATTGGTGACAATCTCTATGCACGTATCCGGGGCATGGTTACGTTTATATTCTACCAATAAGTCCAGGATCTCAAGGATATCAGGATGCAGAGTCGCCTCCCCTCCCATCGCCCTTATCTTTCCCCATTTCATATTATTATCGATATTCGCTTTAATAAATTTTTTACCTGTTCTACGCTCATCCTATCACTGCTAGGAGCTAGCCCGCAAGTCCTGATGCAATTAAGGCACTTCATGTTGCAGGCATAAGTCAGGACTAACTCTACTATCTTAGGTGTCCGCGTAAAGATGGGACCGAAGAGTTTTGTTATAGGCTTCTGAACTATAATAAAAAAACAGATCCTTTTTAGAGTCTCGTGCTTAAGGACAAAGTTCTCTGCAAGCTTTGAAAAATATTTCTCAAAAAAAGTTCTTTTTTTCATCTTCTTTATCATCCTTTTCTAATCCTCGTCATAATCCACCAAAAAAAACAGCCTTGTCCTTCTACTATAAGGCCATATTTGGAACTATGTTTAATCATTATAATTATAGCATAGAAATAGAGGTTTTGAAAGGGTTTTTAGGGGCCTATTTTCGCTACAACTTATTTTGCAATTCTTTTGGAACGCCTGCGGACAAGGGGGTCTAAAATCTTTTTTCTTAACCTGAGGTTTTTTGGGGTCACTTCCAGGAATTCGTCGCTCGCGAGATATTCTATGGAAAGCTCCAGGGTCATTTCTTTAGGGGGCGTGAGCATAATAGCGTCTTCAGATCCTGCAGCCCTCATATTGGTAAGTTTTTTTGTCTTACAGGGGCTTATATCCAGGTCTTCGGGCCTGGAATTCTGGCCTATAATCATGCCTTCATAAACGCCTGCATTAGGGCCTATAAATAATTCGCCGCGTTCCTGAGCGTTGTTAAGCGCATATGACGTGGAGATACCTGTTTCAGAAGACACCAGCGAACCGTGAGAATTGACAAAATTAAGGCTCTCGTCCATAGGCTCATATTCATCGAACGCGTGGTTTATTATGGCGGTCCCGCGCGTCTTTGTCATGAACATGGCTTTTAGACCTATAACAGCCCGCGTTGAAATCTCGTATTCAAAATAAACCGCGCCTTTTGAGCCCTGGAACATATTTTTAAGACAAGCCTTTCGCCTGCCTACCTCTTCTATGACCACGCCTTGATATTCCAAAGGGACTTCAATGGTTAAAAATTCAAAGGGTTCCATAGTTATCCCGTTTTTTTCAATAAATATTGCTTCCGGCTGGGAAACCTGCAGCTCATAACCTTCGCGCCGCATGGTTTCTATTAAAATCGCCAGGTGTAATTCCCCTCTTCCGGACACTAGAAATGTATCAGGGCTGTCTGTTTCCTCTACGCGCAAAGACACATTTGTCTCAAGTTCTTTAAAAAGCCTTTCGCGAAGCGCTCTGGAAGTAACATATATACCGTCTCTTCCGGCAAAAGGGCTTTTATTTACGCCGAACATCATTCGGACAGTCGGTTTTTCTATTTCAGGAGGATTTAAAGGCAAAGGATTATCGGCATCAGTTATAGTGTCACCTATGCCTATATCCTCAAACCCCGCCACAGCCACTATCTCTCCTGATTCAGCGCCCTCGCGCTCTATCTGTTTAAGGCCTTCGTAACTTAAAATAGCTGTGACCTTGCAAAGTTTCTGGCTCTTGTCCCTTCGGGCAAGAACAACATTCATGCCCTTTGCGATAGAGCCTGCTGTAATTTTTCCTATACCCATCTTGCCTTTATAAAAATCCGAAAGGAGCGCTAATACTAAGATTTGGAGAGGCGCGTCAGGATTTACCACAGGTTGGGGCACTGTTTCGAGAATAGTATCCAGAAGAGGGGATATATTATCCGAAGGTTTACTTAGATTCAATGTTGCGAAACCTTTTAACGCGGAAGCGTAAACAATCGGAAAATTCAACTGCTCTCCTGTCGCGTCAAGCTCGCAGAAAAGATCAAACGTGCGGTTTATCGCGTAGTCTATCCTGGCATCAGCCATGTCTATTTTATTGATTACAACTATTGCCTTATGCCCAAGCTCCAGGGCTTTTCTGAGCACAAATCTGGTCTGCGGCATTGGCCCGTCTTTGGCATCCACCAGCAGTAAAACCCCGTCTACCATTCTTAAAGTCCGCTCAACCTCTCCTCCGAAATCAGCGTGTCCGGGCGTGTCCACTATATTGATCTTTGTGCCTTTATAAATAACACTGGCATTCTTGGCCTTGATAGTAATGCCGCGCTCGCGCTCCAGATCCATGGAATCCATGATACACTCGCCCATTTCTTCAATGTTGCGGTCTACGTGAGTCTGACGCAGTATACTATCTACAAGCGTGGTCTTCCCATGGTCAACGTGCGAAATAATAGCTATATTTCTTATATTCGTTTTTTCTGCCATAAATTTTCTCTGATTATTTAAGATTACAGAATGTTATATGATACTACTTTGGTATAAGATACGCAAGCCTTATAACTTGGGCAGATTGAAGATGAAATTTGAGCCTTTGTCAGGGGTGCTTTCTACTCTTATGCGGCCTTTGTGGAGAGTTATTATGTCTTTTGCGATCGGCAATCCCAATCCTGTGCCTTCTTTTTTCTCTGCCACTACCCTTACGAATTTATCAAAAATCTTTTCTGTCTCCTCCTTGGTCATGCCAAGCCCAGTATCCTGTATCTCGATCTGTACCTCATCCTGAAGTTCTGCTAATCTTACAGTAACATCACCTTTGTCTGTAAATTTCACGGCATTGCCGATCAGGTTTACAAAGACCTGCGTCAGTTTATCCCTGTCAGCATTTATCATAACCCTTGACTTTGAAAATTCTTTTTTTATGCCTATACCTTTATCCTTAGCGAGCTTTTCAAATCCATTCATTGCCTCGCCCGCGAGCTCTACTATATCCAGATCTTCTTTTTTAAGCTGCGTCTTCCCTGATTCTATCTTGGACAAATCCAGAAGGTCATTTACCAGTCTTGCAAGCCTCTCTACGACCTTAAAAATATCACTCAATATTTCTTTTTGCTGCGGCTGTACCTCTCCCGCGTATCCTTCGACAATATTATCAACATTACCTTTTATTATCGTGAGAGGTGTCCTGAGTTCGTGCACCACATTTGCCACAAAATCTGACTTCATCCTGTCTAAATCCATAAGCTTTTTATTTATCTTTTCAAGTTCACTTTTTTTGAGCGCGATCTCTTTCTGGAACTCTTCCTTCTCTAACCTTGCCCTGTGTTCCGCTATTGTCTTTCTGATCATCAACGGCACAGAATCCTCATAACCCTCCCTTTTAGGTAAATAGTCAAACGCGCCTTCTTTCATGAGCCTGGCTGCCACTGCCTCATCGCCCTGGCCTGTTATCATGACCACAGGCATCTTGATCTCTTTTTTTCTTATCTCCCGCAATGTCTCGAGCCCGCTTTTCCTGGGAAGATTATAATCCAATAAAGCAATGTCGAACATATCCTTTTCTAAGGCAGCTATGCCGTCTTCCCCTGATATAACATGCGTGATATCATAATCAAATGAATTGTCACGCTGGAGTTTTTTTCTTAGTATCAAGGCATCGGTAGGATTGTCTTCCACCAGTAATACTTTTAGTTTTTCCCTGGGCATCTCTATGCACCTTTCGAGTTATCCGCAGAAGAATGATTCTTTGGTATAGTAAAGTAAAACGTGGTCCCCTTGCCTATTTCTGAATCCAGCCAGATCTTTCCGCCGTGGTTTTCAACTATCTTTTTGACAATAGTAAGCCCTGCGCCTGTGCCTTCATATTCACCCTTGGCATGAAGGCGTTGGAATATCTGAAATACCCTGTCGTGATATTGCTTTTCTATGCCTATGCCATTATCCTTTACATAAAATTCATATAAGCCGCCCTTATCACAATAGCCCAGCTCTATTACCGGCCTTACATCTTTTTTAGAATATTTAATAGCGTTGGAAACAAGGTTTGAGAATACCTCTGATATGCGTATCCTGTCACACATCACCTTCGGAAAATCTTCGGCTACCTTTAAGTCCACCTTCTTTTCCTCTAAGGAATACTGCAGGTTCTTTTTTACGCCTGAGAGGATTTCATTTAAATCAACATCCGGCTCTATGTTTCTTATCCTGCCTATACGGGACAGGTTCAAGAGATCCTCAATAAGGCTTGTCATGCAGCTGCTGGATTCCGATATGGTCTTAAGGTGCTCCCTGCCTTCATCGTCAAGTTTACCCGAATATTCTTCTATTAAAAGCTTGGTAAAGGCCTTCACGCCTCTTAATGGTTCTTTTAGATCATGCGATACTATATATGTAAAGTCATCCAGCTCTTTATTTTTTAAGCCCAAGGCGCTGTTTGCCTCAGCGAGCTGTGCTGTCCTTTCTTTTACCTTGTTCTCCAGATTTGTATAAAGTCCCTTGAGCTCCCCGGCCATCTTATTAAACCCTTCCGCCAGATCCTGTATCTCATCCCCTGTTTTTATCTCGAACCTGTGGTCAAGATTCCCTTTCCCTATTATTTCCGCGCCTTCATAAAGTTTCTGAATAGGATTAGTAATGGAATTGGTCGTGTAAAAAATAATGAATACCGCTATAAGAGCCACTACACCTATGATCACAAATATAGTAGTATTTATGACGGCTATCCGGTTTTTAAGATATTTTTTGTTTTCTTCTATTTGTGAGATTTCTTTAGTCACGGCCTTGTCCAGCTGTCCCTTAAGGTCCTCTTCCAATTTTACTATCGTCCATCCTCTTTCCATTACTATCTTATCCTGGGCATCAATAACAGCCAGCAGCAAAGTATTGAACTTATCGAGGTCCATTTCTATCTGTTTTATAATGGCAAGTTCTTTGCCTGGGCCTACTAAATTTCCATATCTATTTACACGCTTTTTTAAATTAAAGTATGCCTCTGAATAGATATCCTTATATTGCGAGTCTTGTTCATTCAGGTAATTAGCGACTATCCTTGATGCGCTGGAAAACTCGTCCTTTATTCTCGCCAGCACCCATCTGGCAGGTATACTGCTTTTCAAAACAGCCTGGATATCCTGGGACTTTCTGACAGTAGATTCATTGTATTCTAACAGCTCATCTATCTTTTTCTCCAGTTCATCCTTTATGCTCAGCAGCTCTGTTATATCAGCCTCTTTTTTATCAAACGCGCTTATATTTGAATTCACCGTTTCCAGGATATGTTCATCAGATTCCACGATATCCTCCAGGTACTTTTCCGTGCCTTTCAAACGCGCGTGACGGCCATAATCCTTGAGTTCCTTGTCTATATTCTGCCTTAACTGGTAATACTTATTTTTGTAATTTTCATCGCCTGTCAATATATACCTGCCGCTCAACCTCCATGATTCAGCAAGATCTTTCTCTATCTTTGAGATATTATGTATAGCGGGTATATCTTCTGTGAGGACAGCCCCTATTCCTAACTTGGAAGAGATACCTGTCTTTTTCAGAGCGAGAAGCTTGTCTATTATCTCTGTGAAAATTTTTTCTTTTGCGAAAATAGAATCTATATAACCCGTGATGTCTTTTTTAAGCTTTACCACGGAATCCAGCGCCAGCTTTGCCTCGTCAGAAAGCTCTATGAGCTGAGCGGCCATGGACCGTTCCTTATCCGACAGGGAATAGCCGTAATAATTTTTATAATCTCTGATATTTTTTTGTAAGACCAGCAGGTCTTCCATTAAAGATACCTGGCCGGGATCTTTCATGCTTATAATATAATTAAGCAGGCCATCAAACAGCCTGGAAAATCTCGAGCCTATATCCATTATAAGCTGTGACGCCGGGATATATTGAGCCTGTATCAACAGCAGGTCTTTTTCTCCAAGCATCTTTTCTTCTTCAAATCTGAACAGCTCATCAATGATTTTCTTGTAGTTCACTTCTATCTTTCTTATATCTTTAGATATAGACTTTATTTTTTTCTTCGCGGTAAATATTCCTTCCGTTGTAGCATTTATATCTCTGACCAGACTCTTTATCTCATCCAGCATTCCTGTCTCTTCTTCGGTGGAGATAAATTTTTTAAGGGCGAGGATATCTTCCTGCAGGATCTTATAGGAACGATTGAACCCTACCTGAAAATTCTCATTGCCTGTTATAAGGAAATTGTTCAATTCCGAAAGGAGTCCTTCTGATGAGATGGCGATTTCGTAGACGGCCCGGGAGGCGGGCAGGTCTTTTGCGAATACCTGGCTAAGACCTTTGTAGATATGCCGCATACTGTATATAGAAACTATACCGAGGACAATAACCAGGAGGAATGTTACGAAGAAACTCAGGCCTATCTTTCTGGAAATTCGCATAGGAAGATTGTATCACACTATACCAGAGCCATCAAGAATTGAATAAAAGGAAATCAGGTGTGCGTGGCAGGATCTTCGAATCCATCTGTGTAGGATCCAGGTTATTCAAAATAAGGCGTAGGCGGTGTATATGTTTCAGCTACGGGTCTATATCTACTGATAATACATATTACATCATCTTCGTTAAGCATGTTAACCGGTGCGTACAACCTGTATCTTGCTTTCACTGGAGAATTTATAGCCGGCGCCTTACCTTTGACCCCGTCTCCAAAATTAACATTAGCATAGTTTCCGGAATCCAGTTTTACTAAATAATCCTTGCTGGCAGAGGAACTTTCCATAAGACTATCTTTTTTATTCCATTGATCATATCTTGCCCCTTCATCAACAGAGACAGTAAGGTCATAAATTATGAACCCTGCATTATTAAGCTCAAAACTTTGAAAAGGCTTCCCATCGCTTACACCAATCACCTCTTCCACTGGATAATCATATAAAACCCTTGCAAGCTCTTCGCGGGTCAATAATCCTGCAGGATCACCTCCGATAAATATATCTATTCCCTGTTTCGAAAGTATGCCTGACTCAAGTAAATAAAGCTCTTTTTCGTTGAGTTTATAACAATCTTCCGGTAATTGCTTTTCCAGGTGCATTGTCCTTATCAGGAGATCCGCAAAATTCGCCCTGGTAAGCACCCTTGAAGGGTTATGTTCTTTCCTGAGCGAACTGGCTATCGCGGAATTGGACAGCACCTGCACCACTTCGCATTCAGTCACAAACTCTTCTCCCCTGCCGAAAATCTTATATGATGCCTTAAGTTTGGAACCTGAGACCGGAATCTTTCCTTTTCCATCATCCCCCAGGACCACCCTGACCTCTCCGCACGAATCCAGCTTTATCACATAATGCCTGCTGTCCAGGAGGCTTTGTTCGAAATTCTGTTTTCTTGCCCACTCCTCAAAGCCTTTACCCTCGTCCACATAGAACTTTGCCTCATAAATAACTAACCCGTCATTCGCCAGGCCAAACACCTGATTCGCCAGGCCGCTTGAATAACCCAGGTTTTTTTCTACCGTGATGCCTTTCAATACAGTAGCGAACTCTTCTCTTGTAAGCGGATCCATGGTATTTTTCCCAGAAAATATACCTATGCCCCTGCCTGATAAAAGTCTAGACTCCATATTATAACGGTCTATATCTGTCAAATTATCCATACTGGGCAGTTCCCTATCCAGTCTCAGTACCTGGAAAAGTATATCCACAAATGATAACCGGGCCATTGGGATATACTTTACAGGGCCTCCCTCTTTGCATTTTTTAGCCGCTTCCAGGAGAAGGTCATTAGCTGGCTCACATGGGCCTCTCTTAAGACAGATAACGCCTTCCTGAGTTCCGCATTTTACCTTGCAGGCACCAGCTAGAGATATGTCTATAGTAAATAAGATTACCCCCAGGAAAACAAAGAAATAAATTATTTTTTTCACGTTTCGCCTTCAATTATAAAAACATATAGCTATTTGTATTTAAAATGCTTTTATAATACTTAAAGTATTATACCAAAAACACCAGTTCTTGGCAAGCTTTTTTTGCCTAATCTTTTAAGTGAACATCCGCGTATATCGCAAGCATTTCCTGTATTTTTCTTGGCGGAAGGATAACAAAATAATGGTCTATTATACAATGCGCCATTTCGTGGGCAAGAATACCTTCTCTTATGTCAATTTCAGTGGTATATATGGTATTAGTCTTGTATACATAAAAAGAATCGGCTGTATTCTGCTCGTAAAAGATCTCTTTGTACGCCTCGTCCAGGGCGTTCTTTCTTTTGTAGATATTAATAGTCACGTGTATCTTTGATGGAAACATATCCAGGATATTCTCTACCCTGGCGAATATGGCATCTAATTTCTCGGCCAGGATTTCTTCGTCAGATAACTTGCCTTTTTTTCTGATATTGCGCAGGTTATAAAAACTTGAGAAGCTCAGATTAATCCTCCTGTTGACAACCCTTAGGTCAACCCCTTCTTCATAAAAAACCGTGCAGAATCTTGACGATAATATGCGTCTTTCCGGGTCTTCCGGGCCATCCTGCGAATGCACAGGTCCAGGCCAGGGCAGGTTCACTAAAAAACCTATCAGAAGAAATAAGAAAAAAGTTTTCCTAAGCTCCGTCATGCTATCCGCAGTTTACCTTAAAATATTCCAGGGCCTTTTTAAGATCGCGTTTATCTTTTTTTAATTCTGAGACGATTTTCTTTATATCCTCTTTTAACAGTATTTCGTTATTCGACTTATCTAAAAGCTGTTCGATCAAATCATCCAGTTTATCAGACACGCCCATGACCTTCAGGAGCCCGATCCTCAGGTCATCCGTCATCTTATTAAAGGTGCTTACTAGATTCTGAAACTGGTCTTTTTGCCTGATCTTTAAATCCGAGCACAGATTTCCAGAACCGACTTGTTCTGCGTATTTCTTAAACCTGTACATAGGACCTACCAACCTGTGCGTCATAAGCATCACCACTATAGTAGTCACTATAGCTATTAGAACTGCTACTATAACTCCGCCGAATAATAGGCCTGGGAGCAGGTAATCGGCCGTACTCTTTACGACTAGCCTTGAGTTTTCAAAGGATGTGGTAAGGGTCTTGCTGGAAAATATATAGAGTATTGTCCCGAAGACCGTGCAACCTATCGCCACCAGACCACAAAACTTCAGCATAAACTCAGCCTGAAACGTCTTGTTTATAAAATAATTTCTACGTTTATACTTGGCCATAACATCCTCCTCCGGTTATTTGCTGAACACATCTTCCAAGACATCCCTGTTAATCTTTATATAGGCGCGTTCTTTTAGTTCTTCTACCCACGCGTTCATCGCCTCTGTCTCTTTCTCCTGTCTTATTGCCCTTATTATCTCGTCCCTGGCTCTTGAAAGAGGGCGTTTTTCTTCTGATTTCCCGTAATACTCTTCCACCTCATTCTCGTATACATGGACAAGCCCTGATATCTCCCTGCTCTTCTTCTGCAATAAAAGTTTCAGAAGGGCCTGCTCCCAGTAATTTTCAATACTTTTCATGAAATCCTTTTTTCTGTCAAGGCCCAGCTTCTGAGCTTCCTGCAGAAGGACCTCTTTTTCCAGGAGTTGGGTCAGGTACTCCATCCTGCCCTCTTCTGTCTCAAGAAGAGCTTTCTCGTCATAAGGCGTATGCTTCAAATCGTACTGCAGGTCATCCACCTTCATCTTATAATCATTGACCTGAGCCACAACTCTCTCATCGCCCCTCCCTCTGTCAGATGAGCATCCGACAAAGATAAAGCCGGATATCAAAATAAGCACAAATACCATCCTCATAAAATCCCTCCTCACTCACCTGGCCCCTATCGAGAAAAGGACAGCAGGTATCGTTTTCATTAAAATCTTAAGGTCCAAACCCAGAGACCAGTTATCTATATACTCCAGATCCATCTTCATCCATTTATAAAAATCCACATTATTACGGCCGTTGGCCTGTTACTGAGAATATTATATCAAATAACTTCTTAATTAACAATTGCCATTCTTCACCACAATCTGCAGGGTCCCGTACGCCATGGGGCTTACGGAGCCGCGAAAAAGAGGGGAAAATAGAATTATAAGTATTAACGCCGCCTTTATAATCATAGGGTTTTAACAAAGACCTCTATTATCTCGCTGTCAAACTGCGTGGCTCGGTTGTGTATCAATTCATCTATCGCCTCTTTCCTTGAAAGGGTTTTTTTATAGGAGTAAGGGGCTACGATAGTATCATACGCCTCAGCTATTGATAACACGCGGGATAACCTGTTTATCTGGTCTCCTTTTAAGCCAAGAGGATATCCTCTGCCGTCAGGCCTCTCATGGTGCTGACTTACTATATCAGCGATATCCTTAAAATTCTCGATAGCCGCCAGTATCTCTTTTCCCCTGCTGGCATGAGCCTTTAATAACTCATAATCCCTCTCCGATATCGCGCCCTTACGATATAGAATATTTTTCTTTGAGGCTATATGCCCTATGTCATGCAGGATACCGGCTATCTTAACGAGGGCTATTTCCCTGTCTGTAAACGCCAGCTCTCTGGCAAGATCATGTGATATCTTGGATACGTTCCGCGAATGCAGTATCAATAACTCGCCGGCAGAACCAAGGGCCTTGAACGCGTTTACCAGGACATTGGAACAGGTGCCCATGCTGACCATACTGTCCTCCTGCGCATTATATTTTTCTTCCCTTTCACCAAGAGACGCCAGGAGCTCACTCCTGCGTATCCTGTGATGGCCGCCTGGAGTTTTAAGGGTCTTTAGTTTTTTGGCGTAGATATAATTTTTAATCGTTGACAGGCTTAGATTAAAGTACTCAGCGGCCTGTTTAGGGGTAAAAAATATTTCTCCTTGATAAACTTTTTGCATGAGGTGCCTCCTTGAATTAATGCGTCACAATGTGACTATTTTAACTAATTTTATATCTATTTAATCGTTTTATATCAAGAATCTCCATGTATGCCATATTAGTCAATTTACTGGTTACCTTGTGTGGTTTGGGTTGTAATACTTACCGTAATAGTACTGCGGGTAGGAATAGCCGTCTTTGGTACACGCTATATTGTTTAATATGACGCCTATTATCTTGGCGTCTACTTTCTGCAGTAATTCCTTGGACCTGACCAAGAGATCCCTCGTTGACCTTCCGCTTTCCGCTATGAGTATCACTCCTGTTGCTATGCTGGACAGTATCTGAGCATCGGTTAAGAGCGATACCGGAGGCGTATCTAATATTATCTTTGAGAATCTGGAGCTGGCCTCTTCCAGGAATCGTTTCATATTCTTGGAGTATAAGAGTTCCGCCGGTTTATGCGTGCATTTGCCGGCCGTCACTATGCGCATATTGTCTATACCTGAGTCTTTGATTATGGAATCGAGGTCATTTTCCTCAAGAAGGAACTGGGAGAGCCCTGGTTCGTTTTTCAGATTAAATACAGTGTGTATCCTGGGTTTGCGCATATCAGCGTCAACCAGCAACACCCTCTCTCCGCTACTCGCTATCATGGCGGAAAGGTTTATGGCCGTCATGGTCTTACCTTCCCTGGGCACGGAACTAGTTATTACTATGCTCTTGGACGAGGAAGAATGGTTTAAGGAAAATAACAGGTTAGTCCTTATGGTCCTGTATGCCTCTGACGCCAATGAATAAGTATCTTTCTCGACAATGTGGTCGACTTCCTCTCTCTTTTTTATATTCTTACCGTCAGGTCTTACCTTTGGGACAGAACCCAGCATGGGTATCTCCAGCAGACTCGCTATCTCGTTCGGGTCTTTTATGGTAGTATCCATGTAATCCCTGAAGAACGCCAGCGCCACGCCTCCCGAAAGACCCACTATGACAGCCAGCGTTATATTAAGCTTTTTTCTAGGCTTTATAGGCTTTTTTGGCACTTCCGCCAGATCCTGCACCCTGATATTATTTGTCTGTATCTGGTTCGAGATGGAAGTCTCTTTTAATCTATTAAGCACTATCTGCAATACCCTTTCGCTGGTCTCCACTTCTCTCTGCAGGGCATTGTATTTTATTATCTTCCGCTCCAGCTCGAGAGCCTTTTTATTTTGCTCTTCAAGCGCCTGCGCGAATTTATTTTCCTGCTCTACGCTATTTTTATACTCCGTCTCTATTTCGCTCTTTATGCGCGACTCGAGGTGCGCTATATTTCCAAGAAGGGTTATCATCTTGGGATGTCTTCCCTTATAAACCTTCCTATACTCCACGAGAAGGGCCTCCTGCTTAAGGTAATCATTTTTCAGCTGCTGGATGGTCTCATTGCCCGTGGTCAGCACAGGGAGGTTCTTCAGCGTCATATTCCCCTCATTGTCAATCAGGCTCCTGTAAGAGGTCTCCGTGCGTATCCTTTTTGTCTTGGCCTCAAGATAATTTGTGTTTAATTTCGCCATGCTGTCGTTTATCATGTTCTCCTGGCTGTTTATGGAGACAATGTCATTGGCCTCCTTGTACGTTTGAAGGTTGAGCTCTGATTCATTAACTTTATTCTTCTGCTGCTCAACCTCTTCCTTGAGCCAGGCCTGCGCCTGGTCTAAGGCCTTCATTTTCAAGGCGATATTTGAATCCGCGTATACCTTGGCGAACTCATTGGCTATAAGGCTGGCCAGTTTAGGGTCTCTATTATCAACGCTTATCTTTAATATCCTCGTATCCCTTATAAGCTCGGCGCGCAACTTTTTTAAAAGATATTCTATGGGGTCGTTCTCTTTTTTAAACTCATCCATCCTGTCCAGCTTCAGGTTCTTCATAACATAGTGGGCGGTGCGGCGGCTGCGTATGATTTCCTGCTGCGTCTCAATATAATCCCTGTAGGCCATGTAATTTATCTCTCCCAGCTTCACGACATCTTTAACAGCGAGCACGTCAGGGCCTTCAACGTCGACTATCACCGTAGACGTAGCCCTGTAAACCTCTTCCTGAAGAAATGTAGCGAGGGTTACGGCCGTGACAGTTACAAGAAAAAAAGTAACGGTGATCCACTTTCTCCTTCTTAATATATAAAGGTAATCCCTTACATGCATATCTCTGTTTAAGCAATTTACCTGCATATCGTCTCCGAGTTAAAAAAAGTTCTCCGGCACTACGACAATGTCCCCTGGTTTTACAGGGACGTCTTTGTCTTTCTCGCCTTTTCTGGTTATGTCTGTTACCTTCACGGTTATGGTCAGTTCCTGGCCGTTTTCTATGCGTAGGACCTTAGTGCCGTTAGGCGCGGCCCCTTCCTTGAACCCTCCCGCCATGGTAATAGCCTCCAATACGGTGGTAGCCCTGTCCTTGGAAAGTTCGTACTCGCCGGGTTTATTCACAAAGCCCATTACAAAAACTTTATCCGAACGATAGTCTTCTATAAAGACGTTTACCTGGGGGTTGACCAGGTAATCTTTTTTTAAAAGCATGGTTATCTTTCTCTCTATCTCACCCACTGAGAACCCTTTTACCTGGATCTCCTCTAGTAAAGGAAACGTGATTGTGCCCTTAGAGGTGACCCTGGTCTTTGTGGTAAGGTCAGGCTGTTCATATACGGCAATAAGGAGTACGTCCCCGGCATCCACCTTATATTCATCGCAATAGGCAAGAGCTGAAAAGAAAATTAAAACTATCGTTATCGCAGCTAATCTGTGTAATCTTATTTTAATCTGTGTAATCATCTTCAAAATTCTGCCCTCGTTGTCAATGTGACCAGGTTTTCGTTGTAGTCATAGACCCCGAAATTGGAATCTCTCGTTATGTGTTCGGCATGCAGCTTAAAACTAAGCCAGGTCGTCATATTGGACTTTTATTTCAGCGTAAGGTGAGATTTCCGCGTTTCCTATTCTTATGCCCTGAGCGGCGCAAGAAAGAGGGTTAAAAACAAGGCTAATACTTATTTTATATTTTTTATTAGTCTAAATAAACCATCTTTTCCGCTTTAAAGTTTACAATTACTGCAGTGCAGATTTTGTAAACTTTCCATTAGCTTGCTAATCCTTTTATTAAGAATAGGGTTTCTGACCTTGTCTTTTGATTTGTCTGGAAAACTCCCCTTACAGCGCTTGTAATAGTCATTGTGCCTGGTTTTTTAACGCCTCTCATGCTCATACATAGGTGCTCAGCCTCAATAATGACCATTACCCCTCTAGGTTTCAGCTTCTTCATCACTATGCCTGCTATCTGGGTTGTCAGGCGCTCCTGGACCTGAAGCCTCTTTGATAATATTTCTACTATCCTGGCAAGCTTGCTCAATCCTGTAACTCTATTATTTCCAGGTATATAAGCTACGTGTGCCCTGCCAATAAAAGGCAAAAGATGGTGCTCACACATGCTATATATAGGGATACCTTTAATAAGCACTATTTCATCGTGCTTTTCACCTAAAAGCACCTCGAGCTCCTTTGACGGGTCCTTTGATATACCTGAAAGGATCTCCTCATACATATCAGCTACCCTTTGAGGCGTGTTCTTAAGATCTGCCCTGTCAGGATTATCCCCCACTGCCTCAAGTATCATCCTTACTGCCTTTTCGATCTTCTTTTTATCCATATTTTTAGCCTCCATTTATTTACCTATACAGAACTCTGAAAATATCCTGTCCAGGGCCTCTCCAGTTATGGTATGCCCTGTCATCTCGCCTACTGTCCCTATTGATGAACGTAAATATATTGCCACACAATCCATAGAGACTTTATTCTTAATAGCCCCTACAGCTTCTTTAATATCCGCGAGCGAGTTACGCAACGCGCTTAGCTGTCTTTCGTTTGATACGCTGGCCATGTCAGCTGCCGGCACCCTGCCTTTAAATATTAGTTTTTTTATAGCGTCTTCTACCTTATCTATGCCGGAGAGATCAGTAGCGCAGGTGTATATTACGGGCGATTCAGGAAAAACCTTTTTTGCATACCTTAGATCAATGTTCCGCTTGAGGTCTTTTTTATTTACTACTATTATAATATCATCCTTGCCTTTTATGCTATCTATAATTTCCAGGTCATTCCTGTGAAGCTTCCTGTTGTGATCCAATACCAATAAAACCAGGTCTGCAGTCTGTACAGATGACAGACTCCTCTTCACCCCCTCTTTTTCCGCAGGGTGTCCGCTTGCCCTTATGCCTGCTGTATCCACAAGGACCACTGGTATACCTTGAATATTAGCAGTTTCTTCTATGGTATCCCTGGTAGTGCCTGGCATGTGTGTTACGATTGCCCTTGATTCTTTAAGTATCGCGTTCATCAGGCTTGATTTACCCACGTTAGGGCTGCCGCATATAACTAGCCGTATGCCCTGTCGCAATACCTTACCCTCGCGGGCCTTTGATATCAGTTTTTCCATGTCTTTTTCAATGCGACAAAGTCTGGCAAGGATAGTGATTGTTCCTTTTTTTTCAACATCAGCTTCTTCTGAAAAATCTATAGAAGCCTCTATGCGGGCCAGGGTATCCAACATTTCACCCCTAATATCATGGACCTTTTTAGAAAATAAACCTTGCAGGCTATTCATGGCGGCACGGAGACTCAAATCTGTCTTTGCCCTTATTATGTCAATGACTGCCTCTGCCTGCATTATATCAATCCTGTTGTTTAAAAATGCCCTTTTTGTAAATTCTCCGGGTTCAGCCAGCCTTGCGCCACTCATCAAAACCAGGTCCAGTATTTTTTTTAAAGGCACTATGCCGCTATGGCAGTTGATCTCCACCACATCTTCTTTGGTATAACTCCTAGGGGCCCGCATGACAGTCAAGATAACCTCGTCCACTATCTTGTGCACTTTCTCAACGATATGTCCATAATGAACAGTATAAGTCCTGAACTTTGACGGTTTTTTATTATCTTTAGACGCAAAGATCTTATCAGCTATCTTTAGCGAATCCTTGCCGCTAAGCCGCACGATCCCTATGCCTCCCTCTCCTATTGGGGTAGAAATCGCAACAATCGTATCATCCAGTCTCAAACTATTCATATTTTTCATTGCTTAACTTGACACTTTGTGCATTACTCGTTTTGTCAAGTTAAGCGCTTCGCCTACAAGGAATAAAGAGCCTGTAACTAATATCAGGTCTTTTTTATCAGCCAGTTCCAGCGCCCTCCGCATCGCATCCTCTAAATTATTACTGCACTCAAGACCAGGTCTTGAGTGTGGAAAATTTTCTTTTAAATAGCGGGGGTGTGCGGCCCTCGCATTCCCTGATCTTGTCAGAATTACCACATCACAGGCGGCATCCAGTTCTTTAGAGACCCCTTTTATATCTTTATCGCTGGATACACCGAATATGCATATCAACCTATTATAGTTAAATATTTCTTTTATAGAAGACAAAACCGCTTTCATGCTTGCCACATTCTGAGCGCCGTCAAGCAGGATACAAGGGTCTTTCTGCGCAATATACAGCCTGCCTGGCCATGATATTTTTTCTAAACCACTCCTTATAGACTGTTCATCTATCTTGTACCTGTTAGCCGGTAAGGACTTTACCATAGCTACTGCCAGACTGGCGTTTTCTACCTGGTGCGCGCCTATAAGGTTCAGCTCTAAATCATTATACGAATAACCAGGGCCATTCAGGTTAAATACCATACCCTTTTCACCTGACTTTAATATTGAATATCTTATATCTTTCCCTATTTCGTATAATCCTGTGCCTTTTTCTTCACTGGCTTTTCTTATAACATCTATAACCTCTTTTTCCTGTGAAGCGGTCACAGTCACTCCTCCGCTTTCTGCTCCCCGTCCTCTGCCTTTTATAATCCCTGCCTTTTCCATTGCTATGGCGTTCAATGTGTTTCCAAGCTTATCAGCGTGTTCCATGCTGATATTCGTTACTCCGCAGACAAGCGGCTGGACTACATTTGTAGCATCAAGCCTGCCTCCAAGACCTGTTTCCAGAACAGCTATATCAACCTGCCTTTCCTTAAAATATAAAAATGCCGCTGCTGTGAGTATTTCAAAAAATGACAATTTACCTAAATATTTATGATCCCTGAATTTCTCAGCTACAGGTCTTATTCTCTCTATTAACCTGACAAATTCCTCTTTTCCAATTACCCCTTCAAACCCTCCGCCCTTTACCCTCCGCCCTTTACCCAAAATCCTAATCCTCTCCCTCATATCCAGCAAATGCGGAGAGGTGTACAATCCCGCGCTATAACCTGCCTCCTTTAATATATAAGCCAGAATAGCGCACGTAGAACCTTTACCTTTAGACCCGGCAACATGAACAGCCTTGAACTCATTGTGGGGATTTCCTAATTCATGGAGGAAGGCATACATCCTCTCCAAATTAAAACTAGAGGCATAACTATATTGTGGTATTTTTTCAAAATCTATGAAGGAGCCGACATACTCTAACACACTAGCATAATCCATTAAATTAATGGACTCTTCTCTCAATGTTTGAAGTGGCGCTTGCCTGTAAATACCATGCTTATGCCAGCCTCGTCACAAGCCTTTATAATGTCTTCATCGCGCATAGAACCGCCTGGCTGGATTATGCTGATAATAC
This sequence comes from Candidatus Omnitrophota bacterium, assembly GCA_018901615.1. Taxonomy (GTDB): domain Bacteria; phylum Omnitrophota; class Gorgyraeia; order Gorgyraeales; family Gorgyraeaceae; genus JAHIEN01. The sequence goes on from JAHIEN010000005.1 coordinate 21,060, forward strand.
CAGCCTTTTTTGCCTCTTCTATGGCGTCCTCTTTTGGAAAAAACGCATCGCTTGCACAGGTTGAGCCCCGCGAGCGGCCGCTGGTCTTTCTGACGGATATTATCATTGAGTCCACCCTTGACATCTGACCAGCTCCAATACCGACTGTCTTTGTGCCCTGAGACAATACGATCGCGTTCGAGCGCACATGCTTAACTATCTTCCATCCAAATAAAAGCGATTCTATTTCCTCATCTGTTGGTTTTTTCTTTGTAACTATTTTAATATCTTTCTGTCCTGTTATAAGCACATCTCTATCCTGTATTAAAACCCCGCCTACTACTTTTTTCAGGTCATAATCTTTTTCTATTCCCTTCAACGCGCCGACTTCTATCAATCTAAGGTTTTTCTTCTGCTTCAGGATTTCAAGGGCGGCCTTTTCATATGACGGCGCGATAACGCATTCCGTGAAACCAGCTGAAGCTATTGCCTCGGCTGTATCAGTGTCTACGCTTCTATTAAGACCTACTATACTTCCAAATGCCGATGTCCTGTCGCAGTCCAAGGCATCCACGTAAGCCTTTTTTAAATCTTTGGCCTGGGCCGCGCCGCAAGGATTTGTATGTTTTATGACGCTGGCTGCCGGACCCTTAAACTCCTTTACTATTTCAAGGGCGGCATCCAGATCTAAGATATTATTAAATGAGAGTTCTTTGCCGTGCAGCTGTTTTGCATTGCTTATGCCCACTACATTCACATTTTTATCTCTGTAAAAACACGCGTTCTGGCCGGGATTCTCACCATATCTAAGATCCTGCACTTTTTCGAAACTTAAATTAAAGATATCAGGAAATCTCTCCTCCTGAGACCCTAATTGGCCTTTTAAATAGCTATATATCGCCGCGTCATATTTATAGGTCTTCTCAAATACTTCAACGCCTAATTTAAGATGCAGCTCATCGGAAATAGCCCCTTTATTCTTTTTCAGGTCATCAAGAATATCCTTGTACCTTTCAGCATTGCACACAACTACTACATCCTTAAAATTCTTCGCGGCTGAACGCAGCATGCTGGGTCCGCCTATATCTATATTCTCAATAGCCTCTTCAAATTTAACGCCCTGCTTAGCTACTGTCTTCTCAAACGGGTAAAGATTGACGACAACCATGTCAATAAGCTCTATCCCGTGTTTTTTTACCTGCTCCATATGGTCTTTTTTATCTCTTAGCGACAAAAGACCCCCATGTATCTTTGGATGCAGAGTCTTGACCCTTCCGTCCAGCATCTCGGGAAACCCCGTATAATCAGATACAGGCCTTACCGTTATGCCCAGGCCCTGTATGAGCTTTGCCGTGCCCCCCGTAGACAATATCTCTACCCCCAGCTCATTTAATCCCTTAACCAGCTCTTCCAATCCGCTTTTGTCAGAAACGCTGATCAGCGCGCGTCTTATCTTACGCATCATTCCCCTCCCTTTTCTATTTCTCTTTCGGCACACTAAAGTGTGCCCTACAAAATTGTCGCAAAGGCCTTAAATATTAAACTTAATATTAATTACGTCCCCGTCCTGAACTATATAATCCTTGCCTTCCAGCCTCAGTGCGCCTGCCTCGCGCGCATTGTGAAAAGAACCGTGATTTATAAAATCCTCGCAACTTATGACCTCTGCCCTTATAAAGCCCCTTTTTATATCAGAATGTATTTTACCTGCCGCCTCGATCGCAGGCAAGCCGGATTTTAAGTGCCAGCCTCGCGCCTCCTTCTCTCTTGCCGTGAAAAATGTTATAAGATCAAGCTCTTTTGATATTGCCCTCGACACATTTTCCTTAAAATTATACCCTGGACCTAACTCCTTTGAGAATTTCTCTCTTTCTTCTGACTCTAGATCCATAAGCTCAAGCTCTTCCTTGCCAAAAAATTTAACACAAGAAATATCTTTTTGATTACAATATTCCTCGAGTCTCTTTATTTTATCGCCTTGCGTTGAGACATCGCCTTCTGGAAGATCTATAGCCGTAATCAATGGCTTCAGGCTCAAAAAAAACAAGCCGGATAATAACTTTATCTCTTCCTTATCCAGGCCTGCTTTGCATAAAAGTCCCCCTTCCGAGATAAAGGCCTGGCATTTATCCAGTATCTTCAATTCTCCGTCACAGTCAGGCCCTCTTCTCTCTTTTTGAAGCCTTGCTATCCTCGTCTGTATAATGTCAAGGTCGAACAGGATAATGTCGGTAAGTGAGTTTTCAAAATCTTTTTTCGGGTCATCGCTGAAAAAAGCCCCGGCCGCGCATATAAAAAGATCCATCTCCTGCAATTGGGACAGGTCCTTTTTGTTAAGGCCTGACACGGCCCCCAAATCAACAAATATAAACTCCGGGTATGTGATTTTTTTAGCAGAAACTATTCCGGCAATCTTTTCCAGGCGGCTGTCCAGGGCCCTAAAGACGCCTATATTGCCCGATATCTCTTTATTCCCTGATAAAATCCTTAATATCGTGGTCTTCCCGCTCTGAGAAGAACCGATTATACCGATTTTCATTGTAGTACTATACCAACGCCTTTATGCGGTTTTTAATTGCGTGACGACCTCGAATACCTCGCTCTCCTTGCCTTTTTTATCTTCGACCTTTAATTTCACCTTTACCGCCTTTGGAAGCATACCTTCTGTCAGATCAGAATCCCAGCTATCCTCCCATTTAATGCCATCATAATATGAGAACTCCAATTCAGAAACTCCCTCTGCCAGGATATCGCTGTAGTCCTGCGTCGAGAAATCATAATCCGGATCTACATCTTCATTCCGCATAAGGACTTTCTGATTTTTATCAAACCAGTATTCTATCTCTGCCAGTTCAAATATACCACTGGAAGTCGAGACAAAAGAAAGGAACCCAACTTCATCCTTTTGGCCTATAAATCTGGATTGGTCATTCTCGTTTAATACAGCTTGCGCGATCTCCGCGCTTATCCTGCCAATAGCGACGCGCGCGTTATGATAGCGCTCGCTTCTTGTTTCACCCTTCTGCCATGAACTCGATGAACTCTTAAAAATAGTAAAAGTCGAAGCCACGACCATAGCCAATATTGCCAGCGCAATAAGGGTCTCGACAAGCGTAAAACCCTGTCTCAACCTGATTCTCTTGGGCGCATGAGCAAAAGAATCTATCTGCTGATTTTTGATATTGGGGCGTCTGCATTTATCTAGCGACATAGGTTATAAAATCCTTTGACATTTTCTTTGAGCGATCCAACCAGCTTACAGTAACAGTAACTTTTCTTATATCATCATTATTATCAAGTCCGTTCAGATCAAGTTCATTTATGGCTATCTCCCATTCAAAATCGTTGTCTTCTCCGGCAAGCGGGATCTTGGGTGGAAGCGCTGTAATAGAATCAAATCCTGTCATCTTTATTTCCTCTATCTTATTCTGGGCAAGAAAAGCGGCTTTTGTAATCATGCCGGCACGCTGTGACGCCCTCAATCCTACAGGAAATATCTGCAATACCCCCACAAGGCCAACCGCCAGGACGCCTATGGCAATAATCAGCTCGAGCAGGGAAAAACCTCTCTTCAGTGCACAAGTGCACAAGTGCACAAGTGCACAAGTTTTCACTTGTGGCTTGTGGCTTGTGGCTTGTGAACTTATACCCTTATACACTTTTCTCATCCAATCAGCTTTGCTAGTGAGAATAACGGCATGAACATGGATATAACTATAAAACCTACGACAAGCCCCATAAATACTATAAGTATTGGCTCAAGAAGCGACGTCAGTCCACCTATTGCAACGTCAACTTCTTCTTCAAAATTATCAGCTATTTGAATCAGCATCTTGTCAAGCTGGCCTGTCTCTTCTCCAATATTTACCATCTTTACAACAAGGGGGGGGAAGGCCTTGCTTGCATCCATAGGGCCTGACACGCCCTCGCCTTCTTTTATGCTATCGCGCACCTCAAGGACCGCGTGAGCAATAAACTCATTGCCTATAGTATCCTTCACAGTCTCCAGGGCATTTAATATAGGGACGCCGCTCGTCAGGAGCGTCCCGAGTGTCCTTGAAAACCTTGCCACGCAAACCTGCTGTGTCAAGCCGCCGATTATCGGAATATGGAGCTTTATCTTATCCACCACGAGTCTCCTGCCAGGGCTCCTTAAAATGAGCTTATATAAAAATATTATCAAAACCGGGATAAGAGGGATCAGATACCACGCCTTTCTGGTCAATTCACTTGTAGCTATAAGTATCTTGGTAGGCAAAGGCAATGCGCCTCCCAGTTCTGAGAACATATTAGTGAAAGTAGGTATCACGAATACCATGAGCATGATAAGTATCAACACTGCCACCATGAGGACAAACGCCGGGTACATAAGCGCGGATTTTATCCTATCTTTCAGTTTTTGATTTTTATCAAGAAATTCGGAGAGACGCTTCAATATACCCTCGAGCATACCTCCGAGTTCCCCGGCCTTTATCATATTAATATAGAACTCAGGGAATATGCGCGGGAAACGTGAAAGAGACTCTGAAAAATTTGTGCCGCCTTCTACTTCGTTTGCAAGCTGTTTTATGATGTCTTTAAGCGCCCCCGCCTCTAACTGGTCATGCAGTGTTCTAAGTGACTTTACAAGCGGCAGGCCTGCGGCTATAAGAGTAGATAATTGCCTGGTAAATACTACGAGTGATTTTGTACTTACCTTTTTTTTGAGGCTTAAGGCTGGAAGGTATTTCAAAAGTTTCATTGCTCATCGCTTGACAATAGCATCGTCTATTTCTATGATAAAACCCTGCTTAATATCTTTTATATCAGCGGCTGAGATCCTATCCCTGGTCTGTATAACTTCTAAAGCGCCTATGCGCAGGTTACCCCTGTATACATCAAAGTTGTCCCCCATATTAACGCTATCCTGCTTACCAAGGTCTATCACAACAAAATTATGATCTCTATTAACAGTGATTATTCTTCCTTTAAATTCCGCCTGTTCACTTATGCGTTCAAGAGAACTGGAACGCGTAGTTGTCGCGCCGCGGCCCTCCCCCTGTAAGACTATGGGGGGCAATTCTACCTGGATAGGGGCATGATATGCCTCGGCCCTCAGCTCTCTTGTATTGCCAGCCTGTTCCGTAAGCGCGATTTTTAACTTATCGATCTCGCGATCTTTGTATTCAATCTCCCTCTCAAAATTCGATAACTTAGATAGGATCTCTTCTTTTTCAGCCAGTAATTTCGCGGCCTTAACAGAAACATCCTCAATTTCAGCTAGTCTGTTTTTTAGCAAGTCTCTATCTATCCTTATATTCTCAACCTCTTTTCTGCGCTGTTCGTTTTTGTCTTTCTCTTTCAATAGATCCTTGCTCAGTATTTCAGCGACCCTGTTGGAATCCCCGATCTTTTCCTCCAGCTCTTTTTTAGTCTCATTAAACCTGGAAAGCGTTACCGCCATATCCATATTTTCAGCCTTCAGTTTTTCTATCTCGGCATACCTTGGCTGCAGAGAATCTTTCAGGCGATCAAGTTCTACCTCCATGGTTATCTTTTCCTTCAAGACTTCCGCTAGGAAATTTTCAGATTCCATTTCCTTGAGCCTGTTCTCAAGATAGAATTTACCTTTTTTAACCCTGGCAAGCTCCTTAGTAAAATCATCTTTTTCTTTCACAAGCCTGGTGTATTTAGTTTCCAGGTCTTTATTCCTGGACTCCAGGATGTTAAATTCTTTTTCAGCATTCTCCAGCTTCGATTTTATCTCTACGTTCTCTTTATTTACCGAGGCGAGTTCACGGTTCAATCTATCCACGCTGGTCTTGAAAAGATGTTCCATGCTCACATATTCGTCAAAAAGCCTTTCCTTCGCAACAAAAAACCATCCGGCGCTAAAGCTGCTCAACACTACAAGGGTCACCAGTATCCACAGTATTGAACGAAGGGCTTTGTCCATATCCATTTCTCGAACTTACCCCCTGATGAGGGGGGAGCGGATTTCGCTTAAAGAATATTTATAATAGCTGAACTGGTACGTTTTTTACTTATGCGCTTGTGCACTTATGCGCCCATAGGTTTCTTAACTATTTTTATTATACCATATATCCTGTCACGGACAAACAATATTAATTCCTTGGGCTTTAAAAAAGTTGAGCTCATATCTTCGAAAATCATGTATATACTCGGGACCAGAAATAAAGTCAATACTGTCGAAGAAACCATCCCGCCTATCACAGTAATAGCGAGAGGGGACCATAGATTTGCCGATTCGCTTCTATCAAACGCCATTGGCAAAAGTCCAAATATAGTGGTGACAGTTGTCATGGCTATAGGTCTCAGGCGATCCTCGCCAGCCCCTAAGAGAGATTTAAATAAGTTATTACCCTTTTTTCTCAAAAAATTTATCCTGTCAACTAAAACGATCGCGTTATTAACGACGATCCCGGCAAGCATGATCGCGCCTATTATCACGCCCTGGCTTATAGGTTTATGCGTGATCTTTAACGCCAGGATCACGCCTATTGCCGCGAGAGGCACTGATATCATTATAATAAAAGGCTGCGTATAGGATTCAAACAAAGAGGCAAGGACTAGATAGACCAGAAAAATAGTTATCCATAAAACCCCGGTCGGAAACGCCCATAATTCTTTTTCATTCTTAATATTTCTCTCGTAATTTCCGCCTACCCTGTAATAATAATCCCTGGGAAATTCCATGTCAGATAGATTCGACCTGATCCTCTTTACGGCCTCTATGAGCGAATAGTTTGTTATCATGGCGGTTATATGCACCACTCTCATTTTATTCTTTCTTATGATCTCGCTTGCTCCTATCTGCGGGGTAAAATCAGCTACCTGTTCCAGCAATAAGGGGGCGCCTTCCTCGGAAAAAAGCACTAATTTTCTTAAGTCATCGAGCCTCTTTCTGTCCTCTTTTCTCAACCGCGATACTGTTTCTACTTCCCTCGATTCAGTATGATACAGCGTAGACCTCAATCCTCTTATTTCGGAATGAAGCGTTTCAGCAATATCCTTGGTAGTGAGGCCATATAAACCAGCCTTTTCTTTGTCTACGGCAATGGCCCATTCAGGGCGGCCGCTGATCCTTGACATCCTGATATCCGCAAAACCTTCTATGGTCCCCAGCCTGGTGGCAATAGAAATCGCCAGTTCCTTCAGTACATCATATTCATAACCGTAAAGATCCAGTACTATTTCTTTCAAGCCCTTTTCTTCTATCTCTGAAAAATATATAAACCCCCCTTTATATTTCTTTTCAAAGACCTGGGCTTTTTCGCGAATCTCATCTATAACTGCTTTTGTCTTGCGCTTTCTTTCGGTAAGGGGTTTAAGCTTCGTGTAAATTTTGCTCGACCATGGTTCAACCCTTGAAGTAAACGTCTTGACCTCCTGTATCTCTGAAAGTAAAAGCTCGATCTCTTTTGCCATCTGGTCCGTCACGTCAAGCTTGGCCCCTGGATCCAGTTCCACAAAAATAGTAAACCTCCCTTCCTCAGTGCCGGCCATAAATTCTCTCTCTGTTTTATAACCCATGAACAACACGAGAACTAGAACAATAAAAGCTATCGCCGCGCATAAATACCTTAGCTTGAGATCCGCGACAAGCAGTTTTCTATAGTATGTCCTTATGTCTACTGATATGCCTTTTTTAAACATAGTCTTCTTATGCCTGCGCGGCTTTACCGGCATAGCCTTTATACGGTCAGAAAGCATAGGCACAAGTGTCAGGGCCACAAATAGCGAACCCAAGAGAGAGTAAGTCACTGTCAGGGCAAGGCCGCTCCAGAGCATACGGGTAGCCTTGTTAACAAAGACAAATGGCAAAAATACTATTATTGTAGTTATGGTGGACGCGAATATGGCCAGCCCCATTTCTGAGGCGCCGCTAACTATAGCCTTTGTATAATCTTCTTTCCATGCCCTGGCAGAAGTATCGATCTTCTTTTTCTTCTTATCTATGTTATCCAGCACCACTATGGAGTTATCTACCAGCATGCCTATTCCCAGGGCAAGTCCGCTTAGGGTCATCACATTTATGGAAATCTTGTGAAAATACATCGTGATAAACGTGACCATGACAGAGATCGGTATCGTAACTCCGATTATAGCGATAACGCGCGGGTCTCTCAAAAACAATAAAAGCACCAGGATAGCGAGCATTGCCCCATAAAGAAGAGAGTTTTTTACGGCTTTTATAGCCTCTTCTATAGCATCAGCCTGGTTCAAAGTGGTCTTTATGAATATATCACTGTCCAGGTTTCTCTTTAACCTCTTTATCTCTTCCTCTATCCTGGATACGACCTGAATAGTGTTTGCTGTTGATTCTTTTTGGATATATATGGATACTACAGGTTCTACGTCTGTCCTCGCGTAGTTCGTGGGTTCTAAAAAGGAATCCTTTACCGTCGCAATCTCTTCAAGCTTGATGATTACGCCCTGGGGAGTAGCAAAGACTCCGATATTTTTTATGTCATCAAGGGATTTATATTCGCCCATGATCCTTATAAGGTATTTATCTTTGCCCCACTCAATATCACCAGCCAATAAATTAAGGTTATTGGCTCCCAGCACACTGACAACTTGCTCCATAGAAACAGAATACTGGTATAATTTATTTTTATCTACCTCGACCAGGATCTTGCGTTCCCGACCACCATATACGTCTACATTTGCCACGCCTTCTACGCGCAATACCCTTTCTTTTATCTGTTCATCCACGATCTTTCTCAGCATCTCAGGGGTATAACCCTTCCCGACAACCGCGAGAACTAAAACAGGTATATCTGACTCCTTATACTGCGCTATTATTGGTTTTTCAATCTCCAAGGGAAGCTTATCCCTTATCTTTGAAAATTCCTCTCTTACCTCAAGTGCCGCAAAATCCATGTTAGTACCAGGTTCAAATTCAAGCCATACCCTGGACTCCCCTGCCTTTGAGGTAGAGTATATGTTTTCCAGATAACTGACTGTGCTGACAGCCTCTTCCACGTGCCGCGTAACAAGTGACTCCACTTCCTGGGGAGGCATACCTCCCCTGACCGCTATTATTATACTTATATCTCCGTAGACTATATTGGGCTTTAGCTCAATTGGCAGGCGTAATAAAGAAACTGACCCTACAAGCAATATTCCAAGGAATAGCATAAAAATAGTTACCGGACGATTGACTGAGAATTGAGATAGGTTCATATTAAATGTTATCTGAGGTTAACTGATGTTATCTAAGGTTATCTGAGGTTGCTTTTCAGCTTTTACAACCTGCGACTTCAGACAACATCTGACAACTTAAGATAACCTCAGACAACCTCCTTTTTCAATTCATACCACCTTCCAGGCCCCAATGGGCCATTGGCTATCAATATATCTTTATCCAGCAATTCTTTTAAGTCCCTTGCCGCGGTAGGTATAGATACCTTGTATAGTTGAGCGTATTCTTTGCGCGTAATCTTTTTTGCTGATCTCAGATGTTCAAGCAGCTGTCCCTGTCTTTTGTTCAGTTTTAGCGGCGGCGCCTCAGGTTTTTTCTCAGGAAGAAGTATTACCGCAGCGGGTTTTTCCTCTGACTTTTTTGTTTCTGGTCTGGGTTCAGGCTTATCAGGCAGCTGGATCACCGATGGCCTCTCAGCTCGCGGAGTTAAGGGCGGGGTAAAAACAGGTTGAGCTGCAGGAACAGGCATAGATACAGGTTCTAAGGCGGCCTTTGGCGCAATAATACCTGCTGCTATCATATATATACAAGGGATTACAAAAAGGGTCAATATAGTAGAAACCACAAGCCCTCCCATTACAGTTATTGCCATAGGACTTTGAAGTTCTGACCCTTCGGCTATTCCCATTGCCAAAGGCAGAAGACCAAGCACTGTAGTCATGGTCGTCATAAGTATTGGCCTGAGCCTTGTCTTCCCAGCCTCAATAACAGCCTCCATTAAATTAACCCCCTGCGATCTCAGGCTATTGATAGAATCAATTAATATAATGCCATTATTGACCACAATACCTCCAAGGATTATGACCCCAAGGATCACCACTACGCTTATTGGCGTATGGGTTAAAAACAGCGCGGCAAATACTCCTATAAGAGATAATGGCACAGTGAACATGATTATAAAAGGCTGCCACAGCGATTCAAACTGGGCAGCCATGATCATATAGACAAGAAGTATGGACAATAAAAACGCGAATCTCAGGGATTTAAAAGATTCTTTCATCTGCTGGTTCTCGCCTGACAATGCCAAGGTAATATCTTTTTCCATATCTTTTAAATCTGGCTGAGAGATTTTTTCTTCTTCAATCCGTTCCAACATCGCCTCTACGTCTGTTATTACCTTATCAAGAGACCTGTCAGCGATATTGGCTGTCACGAGGATCACCCTTTGCTGATCAAGCCGCCTTATCTCGCTGGGCCCAACACCCTGGGTTATATAAGCTACTTCGGAAAGCGGCACCTGTATATCCAGAGGAGAATATACAAGGATATTTCTGACCTGTGAAAGATTAGCCCTGTCTTCCTTCCTTAATCTAACTCTGATATCTATCTCTCTGCCCTCTTCTTTAAATTTAGTCGCGACCACCCCTTTTATAGCAGTATGAGCGGCCTGGGCGATTACAACCGCTGAAAGATTATAGAGCGCTGCCCTGTCCTTTAGAATATTTACCTTTGTTTCCGGGGCAGGCTGAGTAAGGCTGGTGCGTATGCCGTAAATACCATCTATATTTAAAAGTTCTTCATTTATATATTCCATTACCTTTTCTATCCTGCTAAGATCCTTTCCCTTTATTTCGATTACGATAGGGGCAGATCCCTGGAGCGCTGTTTTAAACACGCTCTCCTGCAAGATATATTCTATCTCAAGCCCTCCCAGATTTAATTTGCTTAATCTATCTTTTAGCCGCTCTATAACCCTGGAAGTCGAAGACCATTGTCTGCCACCTTTCAGGGTAACTATTATCTGGGCTTGGTGGGATCCCATTGTCTCCAGGCCCCTGGCAAAGTCTTTCTTCTTGCTGGAACCTATATTGACCGCAACCCCTTTGATTTCTTCTGTGTCAAATAATACCCTTTCTATCTTTTTAACGAAATTGTTTGTTATGTTCAGCTTTGTCCCGCTCGACATAGTCAGCTTCATGATAAACTCGCGCTGGTCTACCTTTGGCATAAATTCCTTATCTATAAAGAAAAAAAGCCCTGCACTCAGCACAAAAATTGAAAGTATTACTATTAAAAATATCCATTTAAACCTCAGAATAACCGGGATAAACCTGGCATAGACCGGCTCTAATCCAAATGTAAATTTTTTGTTTTGGCGCAGGGCTTGCGCCTTGTTTCTTTTGCCGGTTTTTATAGACACCAGGCGAGGGATCAAAGAAAGGGCTATTACCAGTGAGGCCAGAAGAGAAAATGTAACAGTAAAGGCCAGTTCTTTAAATAACTGGCCAGCTACGCCTACAACAAATATCATCGGGAGAAAAACCGCGACCGTGGTAAGCGTTGAGGAAAATATCGCCCCTGACATTTCGCTTGCACCGGCCTTGCTGGCCTCTTTTATGTCTTCCTTCATCCGGAAATGATTATAGATATTTTCGATTACGACTATAGCATTATCAACAAGCATGCCTATGCCCAGCGCAAGACCGCCAAGAGAAAGCATATTCAATGTAATCCCGTTGAAATACATAAGGCTGAACGCCACCATAATGGAGATAGGCATGGAAAAGGCTACTATCAAAGCGGCCTTTATGTTCCTTAAGAATACAAACAGCACCAAAAAAGCGAGAACCCCGCCCTGTACAGCCGCATCCATTACGCCGCGTATAGATTTTTTGATAAATATTGACTGATCGTATACTATATTAACGTCCAGCCCCTCAGGTAAGTCTCTTTTGATTTCATCAAGCTTGTCTCTTACATTCTGAGCCACGCGCATGGTATTGACACCTGCCTGTTTCTGCACAGAAACAGAGATATTTTCCTGTCCGTTGTAGCGCGATATGCTTGTCTTATCCTGAAATGTATCTTTTATCTCGGCTATATCCTTTAAAAATATAAGGTAGGGTTCTTTTTTCTCTTGTTCATCCCGAGGCCTATCTGACATGGCATTCTCTTCAGCTTTATCCTTACCAACAACAGTTTCCCTTATATCAGAGACTATTTTAAATTCTCCCATTGTCCTTATGAGGTATTCGTAAAAATGCTCTTCTATAGTTCCGGCAGGGTAATTAAGGTTTGATGATTTTAACGCATCCACTACTTTAGTTATAGAAACTGAAGAGGCGTGTAATCTGCCTTCGTCCACAGATACCAATATCTCTCTTTCGATGCCGCCCGAGATATCGCAGGAAGCTACGCCTTCTACCTTTTCCAGCTCGTCCTTTATAAACTTTCTTGAAAGCCTGAGGAGTTCCGAAGGAGATTTATCACCTATTATACTAAGCGTAATAACAGGCAGCTCAAATGGGTTGAATTTCATTACAATAGGGTCACTTGACCCTAAAGGAAGCCTCTCTTTCACAAGATCTATTTTTTCTCTGACTCCCAATGAGGCAAAATCCATACTGGCGCCCCACCTGAACTCAGCGGTGACTATTGAAATCCCCTCTTTAGAGATAGAGCTTACGCGCTTCAGATTACTTACTGTTCCGACTGCCTCTTCTATTATCTTTGTTATTAGGCTCTCTACCTCTTCGGGAGCGGCATTTTCATATGTCGTGACTATTGTGAGCTGGGGATAGGAAATGGAGGGAAAAAGTTCTCGAGGAAGACGCGTCAGGGAAATGACCCCTAATATCAATACCCCTATAAAGAACATGGATGTTGTAACAGGCCGATTTACTGAAAACTCTGGAAGCCTCATAGAGATTTATATCCACAGATCAAGTTAAAATTTGAGTTTAAGGTTTATGGATCTATTTACTGACTTCAACCGCGCTTTCCTGCACCTCTATAATCTTAACAGACATTCCATCTTTTAATTCCTGCGGGGTGTCGATAACTACTATATCGCCTTCATAGACGCCGGAGGATAACACAGTAAAATCTGTAGTCACATAAACTACCTGAGCTGTCCTGGAAGAAACTGTATTGTCTTCATTGACAATAAAAATTTTATATCCTTCGTCTGTCTTATTGAGACTTATGCTGGGCACAACTAGCGCATCTTGAAACTCAGCTACTGTAATCCTGGCCCTGGCAAACATACCGGGTAACAATAAGGCATCTGGATTTTCTATCCCCACTCTAACTGTAAGAGTTCTGGACTTTCCTTCTATAAGAGGAAATATATTATCTACTGTCCCGGCAAAGTCCGCGCCAGGATATGAATCCACCTTAACCTTTGCTTCCTGGCCAAGCGTTATCTTGTCTATATCTCTTTCCACAATACCAAGTTCCACAAATATGCACGCGATATCATAAAGAGTAGCTATTTTATTATTCGGCGTAACTAATTCTCCTGCCTCAGCATCCTTCGAACCTAAGACACCTTCACGGGGCGCGTATAGATCTGTTTTTTTAAACTCTGACTCTGATGATTTAAGCTCCACCTTGGCTGATTCAGCCTGCGATCTAGCTGATTTTACCTCCAGCTCCGCCTCTTCTAGTTTTGCTTTTATAATGCCTCCTATATCATAAAGCCTCTTATGTATCTCAAGCTTCTTTTCTGCGGCAAGGGTCTGCACCCTTGCTGTTTCTAATTTGCTTTTTGAGTAATCGATTTTCAACTGAGCATCTTTTTTATTAAGGCTGGCTATTAAATCTCCTTTGTAGATAATATCCCCTTCTCTAAAATAAATAGACTCTATAATTCCATTGATTTCAAACTTTAAATCTATTTCGAGTTCACCTTTTACTGTACCCATTACATTTAGCTCATCTTTAAAATCTACAGGGGCTATTTTGAAACACCTGGCCGGTATGGCTTCGCTCTCTGGCTTAGCGCCCTGGGATGAGAACGCGCCTAATTGCGCCTCTTCTGTTGTAAAAATACCTTCTTGTGTTTTTGCCTTACTGGTTAATCTTTCGGTTTTTTTCTTAAACAGGGTAACGCCCCATACAAGTAAAAAACCCACCACCCACAAGAGAATAAAGCCTATAAGCAGGTTCTTTGATTTTTTCATGATTTTCAGGGTTATCTCCTCATTTCACGTTAGCTAACATAAAACCTTTATTGTCCAGGAATAACGCGTAACCTGTAGCCTTGTTTAATTTAGCCAAGGCCTGATACAAACTGCCGATCGACTCTATGTAAAATGATTTTTCATCAAAAAGACTCATGTGAGCCTCTATAAGTTCTGAAGCCGGTATTTCGTTTAATTCTGCGCGCGCCTCTGCAATCTTGAGTTCTTCTTCCTTGTATTTAATCTTATTCTTATTCGCGCTAACCTGCGCCAGGCCTTTTTTGTAACTTAAATAAGATTCTTTTACCTCTTTAATAACGAGGTTCCTGGTTTTCTGCAAATCTTCTTTGGCCTTTTTGAATCCGATCTCTGCGGTTTTCCGATCAGAAAATAACTGGATACCATCAAGGAGACCTAATTCTACAGCCTTGCTTATCGCTGATGTCCTTGACGACTGGCCATGCTTTTCGCTGGTCTCTTCTTTTGTATAAGAAGTGGAAAGCGTGTTTCCCCCGAGCGGCTTGGAGACCTTGAAACCAATAAACCAATCTTTATCCATGTACAGCGTCTCGGTCTCATAAGCCCCGCCTGACTTTCCATAAGAACCAGTGAGATCAACCTTTAGCTGGTCCTTGCTTGCTGCGATCTTCTCTTCATATTCATTAAATTCCACAATATATTCCTTGGCCTTCAAATCAGGCCTGTTCTTAAAAGCCATGTCCATGTAATCTTCAAGCTCAAGGTCTAAATACACAGGTTTCAATTCCGTGAGATCGATGTCTGTATCTATAACAGAATCTAATTTATCAGGGTCTTCAATACCCATTGCCTGCGCCAAGGTCAGCTTGGCCATATCCGTATCGTTCTTACTTGAAATCGATTGAGAATTGATCTGTTTAATCTGGGATTCAACCTTCAAAAATTCGGATCTGATAGTCAACTCCATATCAAATCTCTTTTTAGCTATATCGAAGATCTTGTGTGTCTGCATCAAAAGGGCCTTCTGCGCTTCAAAATTAATCCTGCTTATCAGGTATGAATAAAATGCCGCCTCTACTTCTATCCTTAATTCTTGAAGAACTTTGTCGTAGCTATGTCTTGACGCCTTTACATTGCTAATAGCTTGTTCAACAGCGTATTTAAGTCTCCAGCCATAATACAGCGGGTATTCAAATTTAAGTTTGTATTCCTTATCGGTGAAATCCTGGGACGAAGCAGTAGTCTGGCCTACGGTCTCCATGTAATTTAAACTTGATTTTGGGAAAAGCGCCCGCCTTGCTTCTCTGAGCTTAAGCCTTGCTAATTCTACCTCTCCTGTTGCTATTTTTGCAGCCATCTGATTTTCTAATGCAATATCAACCGCGTCATCCATGCTATACAAATCTAATTTTTTATCTTCGATTTTATTGTCCTCGCCCCTGGAAATCCTGGTCCTCTTCCTTGGTGTCAGCTCCTGTGCCACTGAATAAAATATCACCGGCACCTCTATCCATAGATCCTCTTCTCCTAAGGTCTCTGGAAAAGGTTGAAACCTGTTGTATTTCAAAACTGCATCCAGGCACAGGCTATCAAGTTCTTGGCTCCCTGATGATTTTGATACATATACATTTTTCAACTCGCCCCATGGAGAAAGAAATAGTTTTAATCTTACTTTTCCACTAGAGTCACGCAAAATAGATTCACTAGGCTGTATAATATTTGTATAGATATCTCTTGATATATCTAGAATGTAACCAGTAATAATCTCTGAAGGGCTGGCATAAGAAAATGATACGGTTTGAAAAAATGCCATAACTATAATAAATAAAACAAGATGTAATAATATAATTTGCTTCATATATGATTTCCCCCTAGTAAGGAAGAAGTATATCACACGATTACTATTTTGTCAATATTAGGGGTCAGAAAATCTTGATATGGTTTTGATGCAGGATGATATGCTTATAGTGGTTTTTATTTATTTCTCAATGTAATATTGATACGGTCTTGATATGGTTTTGCTTTCTAAGAAGCTCAACACGAAAGTTGCTGAGCGAAGTAGGCTTATACCCTTATAAAAACATGCCGTATCACTACGCTTGCAGCGCCCAATGCAACAGCATCTTTCCCAAGCTGTGCGGGTATGATCTTTACTATATTAGCAGGCTCTTCAAATGCCCATTTTCTTACAGTCCGCCTTAGAGGTTCAAGGAATAGGCTGCCAGCCTTTTCAGTGCCTCCGCCTATTATAACAATCTCAGGATTAAACAGATTTACGAGATACGCTACCCGCACGCCAAGATTAACAGCAGCATCTTCTAATAGCTCTATCGCAAGCGTATCACCGGACTTGGCCGCGTTTATGATATTGTCTACTGTCATCTTATCCATTTTATTTCCGCAGATCTGCGGTATAGTGGACTCTACGCCTTCTTCTTTTATGAGTTTCTGAGCCCTGCTTATCAGGCCCAGATCAAGGCCCATAGGCAATAATAGCGAGAGATTTTTTGACATCTTCAGGTAATCACCGTTCCTTGGATCATTGATACGGATCTCCCCTGCTGAGCCGCTCGCCCCGCAATATAGCCCGCCTTTTATTATGATACCAGAACCCACATCAGAATACATATAGATAACATCTTCAATATCCATGGGAAGTACGTGCATCTTTTCGCCAAAAGCCGCGAATGTGGCGTCGTTCCCTAGAAAAGAAGGTATCCCAAACCTTTCCTCTATCATACCTTTTATGGATACATAGCTTGTGCGTATCCCATTTTTAGTAGAATCTCTTACAGTGCCAAGGTTTTCGTCTATGACGCCTCCTATGCCTATGCCAACGCCTTTGACCTTCTCTTTCGCAATACCTTTTTTACTCATCAGCTCTTCTATCATATCAAGGGATTGTTCGATAATCCTGTCCATGGAGTCTTTTGCTCTTAACTTGTTTGTCTTTGATATGACCTTGCCCGAAAGATCTATGACCACGCCTGTCATAACAGCGCCTTCAGAGCCCATGTGGCCCAGATCAAGGCCTATGGCATAACCATACTCTTCATTCAATTTGACCAGGGTCGGCTTCCTTCCTCCGGAAGAAGCCTCCATGCCGCTTTCTATGACCAATTTCTCGATTATATAGGTATTGATATAGTTTGATACGGTTACTATGTTCAGGTCTGTCACCTTGGAGATATCAGCTCTCGTGATAGGCCCGTTTCTGCGTATATACTCTAATATTGAGAAATTTTTCTTCTCATGGTCTGAAAGCAAACTATCTTCTAACACCCGATTTCTTTTGGTAATTGGCATATATCCCTCCTTTTAATGAGCAGGCGACTTATGGAGCGCAGCGACATAAGTCGTAGGCTGAAAGCCGTCTGCGAATTAACCCCGAGTAACCAGAGCTCTGTATATTTAGTTACGAGGGGTAATGTTCCTTTTAATGTACACTCCAAACCCGCATTGCACACTTAAAATACTCCATGATAGTAAATACGTAATATGTGCTGCGTATCAAGTGTCGGATAAAAATCCCCGTAAGGGCTGGCTGTTGCGTCCCAAACAGGCGAAATAACGCTCCCCTCTCCGAACTGTATCACCAGGAGACCGTATTCAGTGACATTGTAATTAAATTCCATAAACACGTTGTGGTGATCCTCGTATTTTAGATCTCCGCTTGTATTCAGGCGGTACATGTTGTATAGTTTGGAAAATGTATATTTGAGGAATCCTGTCAGTTTCGGAGTAAACTTATACTTTAAGGTAGAGCCAATATGGTTTATATTATCATCTATGCCAGCGGCAAACTTGAAATCGTTTTTAGTATAGTCAAAATCTATTCCCAGTTTCTCATTAGGCCTTAAAGAAACCCCGGCCCTGAAGATATTAAACCTGTCATAAGGCGGGAGGTCAAACCAGCCCTGGCTGTAAAGCTGCGGGACCTCTTTTCTGTAGACCTTGCCATCTATTGTCTCTGTAGAAAAATAGGTGCTGTTTAAAAGGCCGTTCGGATGATTACCTGTCCCGAATCTGTAATCATTTGTATTCTCGTATATACCAAATACGCTTATCCATTCTTCCGGCGCGTATTCCATGCCAAAAGAATACGTAGAAAGTGAGGCGTCTTTTCCGTCTTCAATAGCGGTATTCATAAGAAATTCGCCGGTATCTGAGTCATATAATATCGGGTCTATGCCACCCTTTGTCTTTGGAAGGTCATGGTATATATATAAAACCTTTGATGTCCACTGAGGGTTAATCTTTAGGGTATTCTCTTCTCTAAAAACTCCTTCCACGTATTTATTATCAGAATCCCTGACATATCTGTAATCTATCAGATTATCCATCTTGCCGTCAAAGGCATCCCTGGAATCTAGCCTGAAGTTAAGGGCGTTCCTGCCAATATCTATACCGTCTCCTATCCTAAAAGGCTCTATATCTTCGTAGTTTAAAGGTGCGCTCCCCCATGAAGTCTGCTCAAGAGGCTTTTTGAAATGTATATGCCTTCCCCAGTGCATATCTTTTCTTGTCTCCCTGTAATTAGCGAGTCCTGGGTCAAAATCTTTATCCATATGAGTAAAGGCCACGCGCGCGTCTCCAAGGCCCATCTCTCGCTTAATCGCTAAGTGAGTCAGAGTCCCGTCTTTCTCTGTCTTATAAGAACTGGTCTTGTCATATTCGCTTTCGCTCATGGCAATCTGGCCAACGATATTAGTGGAAGGGTCTAGATCATAGCTTGCGTCAACACCTAATACATTATTGTAAGAATCAGTGTTATTATTATCGTCGTAACCTATCCTGAACGTGTCTATAGCCCCTATCATCAGATTGTCTGTCAGCTGTGTCTTTGTTCTTATGGCTCCTGGAATAGCGTTTATATCGCCGTAATCATCCCATAGCCCCTTAGGGGTAGCAACAGTTATTGACAGATCTGTATTGTCCAGCAAATCCCCCTGAAAGGCTACTCCACGCAAAGCAGTAAGTCTTTTCAGGTCGCTGTCGCGTGTAAAAAACGATAGATCATCTGACCATTCCCCTCTCCAGAAGTCATCAGGCGTGGCCCCTGTATTTACATGACCTGATTTCCACTCGTCAAGCCAAGGGCTCGGCTCCCAGTAGATATGGTGGTTCGAAAGGCCCATAGGGTCATCAGAAGAAAGTGCCTGGTCTTCAAGGCCGTAAGGAAATACCCTGAACTTATAGTCGCCCTGATTAAAATCAAACCACATCTCCCTTACAGGCTGGAATTCAAAATCTATTTCTTGTTCAGGTATAGTAAAAATATTGCCATAGAGATCTGATACAGAAGTAGAGGGGGCCTTGCCGTCTGAGACTTTATATTCAGCCGTAGCCATAGAAGAACCTGTATCAAGAGTGTACAGGGTCTCGTTTATAGTGCTTCTCGTCCCAGACCAATATTTCAGTTCCATCTCAACCCTATCGCCGCCTCCGTTTCTTGTAACTGTAAATTTTTCAGTCTTACCTACAAAACTCCACGGATCCACCGTGATATCAGAATGGAAATTAAATCCTGTTTCTTCTGTGTTTGTGTCAAACACAACCTTGAGCCTGTCATAGACCCTTGTGTCAAACGTGTTAGTCTTTGGGAAATTATGGTCTATCATCCTGAAGTTCCGCTCATTGTAGTCACCGTTTGCCTTCTTCCATATAACATCATCTGTTGTAACGCCTACAGACATCTTGTATTCACCTTTTATGTTCGCAGGAGCGATCTTTTCATTCAGCGCCTCAGTAACTGCCTTTATTTTATCATCGCTATATACCGGCCCTTCAGGCTCTATGTCAGGCCTATAGCTTTCATATTCGCCAGGAGTTTCATATGTATCCATATCAGGTTCGTAAGGCTCTATCTCGGCATAGACCCTGCTTTCTTCAAAATCCGATTCCCTGTTTAGGTTTTTCGCATCCTGGTAAAAATCCAGCTTCCCGCGCGAGCGCATCTTCAGCTCAGCATCAACCAGGTCAAGATAACCCTGAGCGTCACCATTCCTGGGGTCAAGCCTTATAGCCCTTTCAAGGATACTCTTTGCCTCGTGTAATTTTCCAGCATGATAATAATCCACGCC
>JAHIEN010000081.1 GCA_018901615.1 Candidatus Omnitrophota bacterium
TAAAGGAAAACATAGAAGAGCTAAAGGTTTATGGCGAACAGACCAAGATGATAAATATTGAAATAAATAAAAAGGTCCTTGCCCTCTCAGGCCTATTGCAGATAGGAAACCTGATATCAGCCTCGACCGAACTGTCAAAGGTCCTTAATTTTATAGCGCAGAAAGTAGCGGATCTGGAGGACGATACCTTTTCGCTGGTGATGCTGCTGGATGAGAATAAAAAAGAATACAGGATATTCTCGAGTTACAATGTAAAAGAAGATATTGTCCTCGGGGCGAGCTTAAGCGAAAGCGAGACAATCGCGCGCGTCGCGATAGTTGATAAAAATAATCCGCTTGATAAGGCAAGTAGCGCCGTAAGCAGGCTTGTTGAGTTTCTGGGAGTCAAAAACTTTATTGCGCTGCCCGTAATAGTCGCAAAGAAGCAGCGCGGGATCCTGGCTGTTGGAAACAATAAAGAAGATTACGCGTTTAAAGAGGATGAAAAAGAGCTTTTGAAGGTTTTTTCAAAACAGGCCTCGATAGCGATCGAGAACGACCTTTTGATTCTAAAGGCAAGAGAGCTTGCGGTAAAGGACGAACTTACCGGCCTTTATAATCAGAGCTATATACACACAAGGCTCGACGAAGAAATCAGGCGCGCTATTATATATCAGAGGCCCTGCGGGTACCTGCTTATAGATGTGGATGATTTTAAAGATTGCCACGACCAGCTGGGTGAGGCAAATACTGAGAGGCTGTTAAAGGCGCTGGGTGAGATGCTCAGGGTGTCTGTTACGGAGATAGATAAGGTCGGCCGCATTACTTCGGATAAATTCGCTATTGTCCTGCCCGAGAAAAACAAAAAACAGTCAGCGGCCATCGCCGAGGATATAAGAAAAAAAATAGAGGATGGGCTTAATAAAGTAATAAAGACACCGGGTAAACTTACAGTCAGTATCGGGGTGAGCGAAAATCCTATTGACGGCTCCAGCGCCGATGAGCTTATAGAAAAGGCTGAGAAGCTTGTAAAGCAGGCCAAGTCGCTTGGGAAGAACAGGGTGGCGGTGTGAATCCCAGATCCAAGGCAAAGCCCTTAAGTGTTCGAGGCTTAACCTCGAACACTCTCTCGAATACCCGGCTGTTCGAGGTTAAGCCTCGAACACTCACCCATTAAAGAAAGGAGACATAAATCCCGTGGATTTAAATCAATTATTAAAAGAGATGGTTGAGAAGGGCGCGTCTGATCTGCACCTGGGGGTTGGGACAGCGCCGCACCTACGAGTGGATGAACGGCTCGACAGCGTCGGTAAAAACAAACTTGACGCTAATTCCGTAAAAGATCTGATTTATTCGATACTTACAAATGAGCAGAAGGCTCGTTTTGAGAGAGAAAAGGAACTCGACCTTGCCTTTACAAGGGAAGGGCTTGGCAGGTTCAGGGTCAATGTATTCTGGCAGAGGGGGTATGTCGGAGCTGCCATAAGGGCGTTACCTTTTCATATAATGACCTTTGAAGAATGCGGCCTGCCGGTTAACGTCGCGGAAAGTTTTTGCAAAAAGCCAAAAGGGCTTGTGTTGGTGACAGGGGCCACCGGAAGCGGAAAGTCTACCACGCTGGCTTCTATGATAGACTGGATCAATACAGGACAGGACCGCCATATAATAACGATCGAGGACCCGATAGAATATATACACACCAATAAAAAATCAATAATAGACCAGAGAGAGGTGGGCGGCGATACGCATTCTTTTCCCAACGCGCTCAAACATATTTTAAGAGAAGACCCGGACGTTATTTTAATAGGCGAGATGCGTGACCTTGAGACGATTGAATCCGCGTTGACCATAGCCGAGACAGGGCACCTTGTCTTTGCAACGCTTCATACCTCTGACAGCGTCCAGACAATAAACCGTGTCATAGATGTATTCCCGTCGAGGCAGCAGCAGCAGGTCAGGACACAGCTTTCGTTTGTTCTTGCAGGCGTGCTTTCACAGCAGCTTGTCCCGCATGTTTCAGGAAAAGGGAGGGCGCTTGCCGTGGAGGTGCTGGTATCAAATCATGCCCTGAGAAGCCAGATCAGGGAATCAAAGGTTCATCAGGTCTATTCCACTATTCAAACAGGACAGAAAGAAGGCATGCAGACAATGAACCAATCGTTATTTGAGCTTTACGTAAAGGGCGAGATATCAAAGGAAGATGCCATGGGCCGCACGACAGAGCCGCAGGACATGGAGAGGATGTTTAAAGAAAAAAAATAATGGCTAAACGGGTTATCTCCAAACAACTTGGCGAGCTTTTAATAGAACGAAAGGTCATTACAAGGAAACAGCTGGACTATGCCCTTGAGGCGCAGAAGGAAAAAGGGGGGCTGATCGGCCAGGTGCTTGTCGATCTCGGATACGCGAGCGAAGAGGCGATAGCGCAGGCTATCACAGCGCAGTATGGTTTTCCTTATCTGCCTCTTGAGAATTATGAGATAGACTCGAGCGTTGTAAAGATAGTGCCTAAAAACGTGGCGTCCCAGTTTTGCCTTATACCCGTGGATAAGATCGGCAACAATCTTACCGTTGCTATGTCGAATCCATTGAACGCGCTTGCCATAGAAGATATAGAGCTGATATCCGGCCTGTGCGTGCAGATATTTGTGAGCACAGCGACAGATATAAATAAGGCTATAGAGAAGTATTATAAAGATGTTTGATGAGGTTATCTGAAGTTGCAAGTGCGTGTTCGAGGTTAAACCTCGAACATTCTATCGGTACTACATCAGTGTTCGAGGTTTAACCTCGAACACGCAGCCAACCTCAGACAACCTCAGACAACCTAACTCATGTATTCCCTCAAAGAGCGACTGACAGAAATATTAATCAAAGACAAGATTATTTCCGAGGAGCAGCTGAAGGAGGCGCTCAAGATACACAAGAAAAAAGGCGGCCTGCTCAAGAAGATCCTTGTTGAGCAGGGATTTGTAAATGAAAAAGATTTAATGGCGGCCCTGAGCCAGGGGCTCGGCATCCCTCCCATAATGTTGTCCCGTTTCAAAATAGACGAGGAGATTTTAAAACTTGTCCCGAGCGACCTTGCTCGAAAATACCAGATCGTGCCGGTCTCCAGGGTAGGTAACGTCCTTACCATTGCTACCGCAGACCCTTTGAATGTATTTGTGATAGACGACCTCCGGACGATTACAGGCCTTGAAGTAGGGACTATCATAGCGTCAGAAAAAGATGTCCAGGATGTCATAGAGCAGTATTACCCGGAGGACACGCACGGCGCCCTTAAAGAATTGATGAAGGGCATGAAATCAGAAGACCTGCAGATTATTAAAGAAAAAGAAGTCGAGTGGATTGATCCCGCAAGGCTTTATAAATTAGCCGAAGAAGCGCCTGTGGTAAAATTGACAAATATGATATTGGAAAACGGGATCAAGGCGAGGTCCAGCGATATACTTATAGAGCCGATGGAAGATTCCGTCAGGGTGCGCTATAGGGTCGATGGCGTCTTAAAGGAAATAGAATCCTTGCCAAAAAATACGCAGGAAACTATTGTTTCAAGGATCAAGGTAATGTCTCAGCTCGATATTGCCGAGCGCAGATTGCCGCAGGACGGGAGATTTAAGCTCAGGTTAAATAATAATGAGGTAGACTTCAGGGTTTCTATACTGCCTTCGAGTCACGGGGAAAAGGTCGCGCTCAGGGTCCTGGATAAAACAGCGGCCATGCTTGACATTGAAAGGCTGGGGTTTGAGAAAGATTCCGTGGAGGTCATGATAAAATGTATTTCAAGGCCGCATGGGATGATACTTGTATGCGGCCCTACCGGGAGCGGCAAGACTACCACATTGTACGCCCTTTTAAAACATGTGCACGACCCTAAGAAAAACCTTATTACGGTTGAGGACCCTGTGGAATTTCAGCTTCAGGGTATAAATCAGGTGACTGTTAAAAGCGAAGTCGGACTGACGTTCGCGAGTTCTCTAAGGTCTATTTTAAGACAGGATCCTGACGTGATCATGATAGGAGAGATAAGGGACTTTGACACAGTTGATATAGCCATTAAGTCAGCGCTTACAGGGCATCTTGTCCTGTCGACTCTTCATACAACCACTGCCTGCGGCTCGGTCGTCAGGCTTGTAAACATGGGCGTGGAGCCATTTTTGATAAGCGCGTCTGTGGTAGGAATAGTGGCTCAGAGACTTATCCGCAAGTTGTGCCCAAAGTGTAAAGAGCCGTACGAGCCGCTTGAGAGCTTGATTACAAAACTGAAGATAGATCCCAGTAAGAAGAAAATTACATTTTACAGGCCAAAGGGCTGTGAGCAATGTTTGAATATGGGCTACAGCGGCAGGGTCGGGATAAGCGAGATACTGTCGATGAGCCAGTCAATAAAAGAAATGGTCTTAAAAAAGGCCCGCGAGCACGAGATAAAAGATCAGGCAAGGAAAGAAGGCATGAGGACGCTCAGGGAAGACGGCATGATAAAGGTCTTGCAGGGAATTACGAGCCTGGAAGAGATCCTGAGAGTCACAATAGAGGATGAATAACGGGAGAGCATAGACTAGAATATTTATGGTTAAATCTTTAAACGATAGATTGAGTCAGGTGCTGGTAAAACAGGGCCTGGTTTCAGAAAAAGACCTTAAGCGGGCAATGGAGATTATGGCTAAAGAGGGCGGCAGCCTGGGAGATGTACTGGTCAGGGAGAGTTTGATAGGTGAAGAAGACCTGCTCTCCGCCATGAGCAGTACTTTTAATATCCCGGCGGTAAATCTTGGTAAGTATAAGATTGAAAAAGACTGCGTTGGCCTGATACCAATAAAGGCGGCGCGGCAGTATGCTGTTATAGCGATCTGTAAACTCGCGAATACCCTGATAGTCGCGATATCCGATCCGCTGAATATATTTGCGTTAGACGATTTAAAGATGATCACAAAGTTAAATATAGAACCTGTGCTAAGCACAAAGACGGATATAGATAAAGCAACAAATAAATTTTATGTTTCTAAGGACAGGGCCCTGTCAGATATAATCAAGGACCATGCCGATAGCGGCCTTGAAGTAGTGGGTAAATCAGGAGATGAGTATAACATCAGCGATGCCGCGTTAGAAGGCGAGACCGCGCCTATTGTAAAAATCGTAAATTTGATTCTTGTAGAGGCCCTTGAGAAGAGGGCGTCTGATATACACATTGAACCAGAGGAAGGCGCCCTGCGGGTAAGATACAGGATAGACGGTAATTTGCAGGACGCCCTTACTATTCCAAAAAAAAACCAGAACGCCGTCCTGGCCAGATTAAAGATAATGTCAGGGATGGATATAACAGAATCGCGGATACCTCAGGACGGCAGGTTTAAGATACGGCTCAAAACAAAGGAAGTCGATTTCAGGGTGTCGGCGCTTCCGACCACGTTTGGCGCTAAAATTGTTTTACGCGCGCTCGATAAATCAAATCTGTCAATAGGCCTGGATAAGCTGGGTTTTTCAGAATACGCGCTCGGGAGATTCAAGGATGCTGTTGCCCTGCCCTTTGGAATGATCCTGGTTACAGGCCCGACAGGCAGTGGTAAATCCACGACGCTCTACTCTGTCTTAAACCAACTGAATAAACCGGACAGTAGTATCATTACGATAGAGGACCCTGTTGAATACCAGGTGGAAGGCATAACGCAGATACAGACAAATGTTGATACAGGCCTGACGTTTGCCAGCGGACTTCGTTCACTTTTGCGTCAGAGCCCTGATATCATAATGATAGGAGAGATACGCGATTCTGAGACAGCTGACATCGCCATCAAGGCCTCGCTGACAGGACAACTCGTTTTAAGCACTTTGCATACTAATGACGCCACGACCGCTATCAGCAGGCTCATGGATATGGGCGTGGAGCCTTTCCTGATCGCCTCTTCGGTGATACTTGTCGCGGCGCAGAGATTATGCAGGGTAATATGCAAGGCGTGCAAAGGCAAAAGCGAGAAGTGCCCGAAGTGTTCCGGCACAGGGTATTACGGGCGAAGGGCCATCCTGGAAGTCCTCAGCGTAGATGATAAAATACGAGAGATGATCATTGATCACATCTCTCTCGAAGAGATCAAGACTTACGCTATTTCAAAAGGCATGAAGACGCTGAGAGAAGACGCCATGGAAAAATACAAGGATGGCGTGACAACAATGGAAGAGGTCTTGAGAGTTACGGCGGAGGAATAAATTATGCCTACTTATAGATATATGGCAAAAGAGGCCACGGGCAAAACAGTAAGCGGCATCCTGGAATATTCAGATAAAGCCCTCTTGATAGACGCGCTGCGCAAAAAAGGCCTTGTAATCATATCGATCAATGAAACGGCCAAAAAGAAACCAGCCAGGAGTTCGAAAAAGGTAAAGCTCGACGAGATTGTTATTTTTTCCAGGCAGTTGGCCACCATGGTTGACAGCGGCATCCCGCTTGTACAGGCAATGGACATATTGCACGAGCAGATAGAAAAGCCGGTATTTAAAAATGTGATAGCTGCCATAAGGGACGATATAGAGACAGGGGCTAGTTTTTCAGATGCGCTCTGCAAGCACCCGGCTGTTTTTTCCCCGCTTTATATAAATATGGTCAAGGCGGGCGAATCAAGCGGTTCACTGGATGATATCCTGGACAGGCTCGCGAGCTATCTGGAAAAGGCCAATGTCCTGCAGAGGAAGGTGAAGACGAGCCTCGTGTATCCGGCAGCGGTAGTTACAATGGCAATACTTATCACGCTTGTCATGCTTTTAAAAGTCATACCTACATTCAAGGGTATTTTCAGTATGCTTGGCGGTACGCTGCCTTTTCCCACAAGGGTCTTGATCCTGGTCAGCGATACCCTGAGGTCCATGTTTATATATGTCGTAATAGTCCTGGCCGCGGTTATCTTCGCGCTTAAAAAGTTTTTAAATACCAAGCAGGGCAGAATTGCTTTTGACATGATTACCCTGAAGCTCCCTATAATAGGAGAGCTTTTAAGAAAGGTGGCGGTAGCGAAGTTTACCAGGACACTGGCCACGCTCGTAAAGAGCGGAGTGCCTATACTCGTTTCTCTTGAAATAGTGGGCAAGACATCCGGTAATACTGTTATTGAAAAAGCGCTTAATGATGTGCGGGTGAGCATCAAGGAAGGCGAGAATATCGCGGATCCCCTGGCCAAAAGTGGTGTCTTTCCGCCAATGGTCGTAAGGATGATACATGTAGGTGAACAGACAGGCGAACTGGAAAAAATGCTCGGCAAGATCGCTGATTTTTACGATGATCAAGTAGACGCGGCGGTAAGCGGCATGACCAGTCTTATAGAACCTCTTATAATATCATTCCTCGGCGTAGTGATAGGCGGCATAGTAATAGCCATGTTCCTGCCGGTCTTCAAGATGACAGAATTGATCTCACGTTAGCGTGTAATACTTTCAATGTCAGGTTACACTTTTATACTATCCAGGCCAGTGTCCTGCCAGCGCTGGCGGGGCCGTTCGGCACTGGAAAATTTTGCCGTGCGCTACGGTCCTTCGACAAGCTCAGGACCTTAGTCCCGAGCGAA
>JAHIEN010000082.1 GCA_018901615.1 Candidatus Omnitrophota bacterium
AGGCGCTGGTGGATATTATGCTGTAAGTCTAGGCGCGGCATCTAATGGAGCTGCTAATACTGGTGGTGGTGCTGGTGCTGGATATACCGGCGCTTATTCTGGCGCTGGCGGTTCTGGCATCGTCATCGTTCGCTACCCGAACTAAAGGGCAGTAGGGGGAACAGGGATGTGTCAAAAAGGGACATAAATAAAGTTATCTGAGGTTGTCAGAGGTTGTCTGAGGTTGCAAAAAAACAAAGCGATAAATCGTGGAAATGCAACTTCAGATAACATCCATGGTGCTCTAAGGGGAAAAGGGTGGTTTAGATGAGTTTGAGACACTTTTCAGCAGTCAACACTTTGAATGGCAAATCACTATGGCGGGATAGAAAAGGAACCAGTATATTTTCGTCTATGTTAGTCAAACTGTTTATAACTCGGATAAATTTCAGGAAATCTTCGCCGGATAGATGGCGTCTAATTTCTTCAACAATACTACGGGAGATGCGCAAGGTATGCAGCGGGGATTTTTCGATTAATGCCGTGATAAGTTTTTCGCACGCAGGTTCTTTGATAAGGCCAAAGCCGAATATATATACATTTGAATCAATGACGAGCAGCAAGTTTTTCCTCCCAAATTTCTTCGCGCACCTTACGTATCGCTTCAATAGCTTGTTGTTTAGTCATGCCTTTAAGCGGATTATGTTTTTTAGATACGCTTTTACACAAATCATCCCACAACTTTTTTGTAATTTTCGCTTTCTTATTCATAGCTTATCACCTCACTTTAAAGTTTACTATAAATATATATTTGTGTCAAGTAAACCTCGAGAAAGAAAAGGGGACGGTTCTATTTTTGGATGAAACTTGTCCCCGCGAAAGCGGGGAACAGAGAACAGGGAACGGGGATCTAAGGATAAGGTTAAGGAGATGGGAAATGAGACAAAATGCAGGCCTTTCAGCCTACTTAATATACAGGCACTTCGATCTGCTTACGAGGTTTGAGCTTACCCTGGATGGCTTGATCCATTCTTTCAGCTTCGCTACCAGGGATCCATATCTCGCTGCATTGACTGCAGACCTGAACATGGACTTTTTCAAAGAGGTAGAGATGGTCCTCTACGAGGCGGTCAATTGTAATCTTTTGAATGTGGAGTTTTCCTCCACAGATAGCACACAAAGAGTCCTTCATGGTCTTTTCTCCCTTCGAGTTTTTGGGTCTAGCCACTTAGCCGGGTCTAACCAATGGACGGTGATAATATGAAGCAGTTCACCAATACTACACAAGACATAAAGCGGTTCACTTTTTCGAACATAACCCATGATAAGGCAACTGGGATAGGGCTTATCATCAGGGTAGTTTTCGATGATTTCTCCTGTAGAGATTACATATTTAATCTCCTCAAGAGATACGCCTCTCATGTCACAGCGTCTTTGAGTGTGCCTTGTGATTATATACTTTTCTTTGAGCAGTTTTTGACGAATATCTGTGAGCATTTATCTAATTTATACCATAGACATGCAGTTTTGTCAAGAAAGGAAAAAGAAAAAGAAGAAAAAGGGGACGGTTCTATTTTTCAGGAGAGGCGAAAAGGAGATAGATGTGAATTTATTATCCGTTAAAAGCCTTAGTAAAATCTTTTCTTTTGATTCCTGCTTGGGTGCAGATTGTCCGGAGCGTAGAGCCTTTTATCCTGGTGTGATTAGGAATGGTCATAGGGGTGATGGAAAGCCTAATTTTTTGATTACCTTAGGCCCAAAGGTTTCTATATGGAATTTGATAGCGGATTTAGTGTCGCGAAGAGCCTCTTCGTATGTATTACCTTCACCAACGACTACGCCTTCTAAACCAAGGGGGTATCCGACATACCCATCTTCTTCTTTGGAAATGACAATCTTGAATTTTTTAAATAAATGCATATTAGTACCTCCAGTTGAAAGTATAACATATTTGAATATAGGTGTCAAAGGGAAAAGTAAGAAAAAGGAGGCATAAGGTAATGAAACGAGCAATACAATATCTTTTAATCCTTCTGGTTTTTAGTGTTCCGCTTATATTCAGCCATGCTACGACAGAGGTCTATGGCTTGGTTAAGATAGCGGCGATTGAGTTATTTGCCCTGGCGCTTCTTGCGCTTCTCGTTATCCAA
>JAHIEN010000083.1 GCA_018901615.1 Candidatus Omnitrophota bacterium
CAGGGCGTCGGGTATAAATTTCTGGCCGCCAAAACCAGGATGCACTGACATGATCAGGATCATTTGCGCATCAGCCAGGACATTCTCTATGCAAAAAGATGAATCCGGGTTCAGAGATATGCCTGCTTTTTTGCCAAGAGACCTTATCTGATCCAGCGCTTCTATTACGCGGCCCTCGTCTATCTTGCATATCGTTCTGGATCTGCCTTTTCGAATATCTTCTCCGTATGCCTCAGCATGGATTGTAATAATATCGCTCCCAGCGTCCGCGAAATCTTTTATAAACCTGTGAGGCGCCTCGATCATCAAGTGCACATCAAGCGGCAGGTCAGTGCATCTCCTGGCCGCTTCGACGATCAAAGGCCCTATTGTTATATTCGGCACAAAACAACCGTCCATAACATCCACATGGATCATGTCTGCCCCGGCGTCTTCCGCCTTTTTTATCTCTTCCCGGAGTTTAGAAAAATCGGCAGAGAGTATGCTTGGAGCTATCAGGATATTTTTTTTCATCACAGCTCTCCCATTTCCTGTTCTATTCCGGCCTTTTCTTTTCCCGTCTCAGGCCCTATGATAGCTAGGTTAGTATTTTTATTTTTAAATATCGCCTTTGCCACGCGCTGCAGGTCGGCAGGGGTTACAGAGTCGATCTTTCTCAAGATCTCGTCTTTATCAGGCAGTTTACCCGCTAATAGGAGATTTTCCCCGAGCCATAGCATATGGTCCAGCGTGTCCTCAAGCGCAAGCAACAACTGCACCTTGAAAAACTCTTTTGCCCTTTTCAATTCCATCGCGGGAACAAGAACACGTTTTATTTCTTTTAGTTCTTTTATTATAATTGATACGCCCTTCCGCACTTTTTTATGCTCTATACCTGCATTTACTATGAAGGCGCCTGTGGTCCTGTATCGCTTGACCTCTGAACTGATCTCGTAAGCAAGGCCTCTTTTCTCTCTCAAGTTTTCAAATAGCCTTGAAGACATATTCGCGCCAAGGATGATGTGCAGGAGGCTCAGCGCATACCTATCGGGATGCATCCTGCCGAATGAGCGCATGCCCATGGAGAGATGAGATTGTTCGGTATCTTTATATAAAATCCTTACCCGCGGCCTTGTCTGGTTAGAGGTAAATTTAATCAACGGCTGTTGTCTTTTGTTTCCTTTTGAAGTAAATATGCCGTCTATCTTCCTGATCAGGACATCGCTGTTTAAATTGCCGCACAAGACAAGCGTAATATTACCAGGTCTGTAGTTCGCGCTTTTATGGGCAACAAGGTCTTCTCTTGTAATGGCCTCGACAGATTTTATATTTCCCGCAACAGACAGGCCAAGCGGATGGCCTGGCCACAACATCTCGCTTAATATGTCGTGGACATGGTGGTTTGGCAGATCCCGGTACATCTTTATCTCTTCTATTATTACCGTACGTTCTCGCTCTATGTCTTTTTTATCCATGCTGGCATGGAGGACCATGTCAGAAAGTACGCTAAGGGCTATATCAGCGTGACGGCCGCTTACCTTTGCCAGATAACATGTGACCTCTTCCGAGGTAAATCCATTCAAGGATCCGCCCCTGCCTTCGATCTCTTGTTTGATCTTTCTGGTGCTCCTGGTGGACGTGCCCTTGAAGATCATATGCTCAAGAAAATGCGATATCCCCGATACCTTTTCATCTTCATTTTCCGAGCCTGCCGCAACCCAGACTCCGACAGAGGCTGATTCCATGTGCGGCATATGGTCCAGAATAACGCTGACTCTGTTTTTAAGGTTTATCTTTTTATACATTTTTATACATTTAATTCGAGATACGTCTGGAGTATTAACTGGGCCGCTATCTTATCTATACAGGCCTTGCGCTTTTTTCTTGAGACGTCAGCCTCTAATAGAAGCCGTTCGCCCTGCGCAGTGGTCAACCTTTCATCCACTGTCGTTATTTCTACGGAAAGCCTGTTTTTTAGAGTTTCAATAAAATCTTCTACTGCCGCCGCGCTGGCGCCTTTTGTCCCATTCATATTAAAAGGCAGGCCTACCACTATCTTCGCGACATCATATTCTTTAACCAGGGCCTTGATCCTGTCCAGCGTTGATCCGGCATCCTGACGCACGAGCGTTTCTATGCCCTGAGCTGACATGTTCAAGGCATCACTTACTGCTATGCCTATGCGTTTTTCGCCCACGTCAAGGGCAAGTATTCTAGACACGTTAAAAACTCCTTACGAGGTCTTTTACCTCCTGCGCCCTGTTCTTGCCGCACACCAGCGTGCCTGATTTTGTCTGGACTATTATGACGTCTTTAAGTCCTATAACGCCTATCTTGTGGTCCCTGTCTCCTATAA
Source organism: Candidatus Omnitrophota bacterium (assembly GCA_018901615.1). GTDB lineage: Bacteria > Omnitrophota > Gorgyraeia > Gorgyraeales > Gorgyraeaceae > JAHIEN01. The sequence goes on from JAHIEN010000083.1 coordinate 2,336, forward strand.
TAATGGAATTTTTCACGTCTATCAAAGCGCTGTTAGAAAGGAGTATATTGCCGTCTTTGTTTTTATCGTATATCTCCTCGACGCTTGACCACGAGCCTATATCGACCCAGTCAAAACTGGCCATAACGCAGTATATTTTATTAGACCTGCTTCTCGCTACAGGCTCCATCATACCGTAATCTATCGAGATAGGTTTGATCTTCGCGTACTCACTGGACAGCTTGACAAAGTAGCCTTTTTTTCCCGCAAGATTTGATACATCCTTGAGCCCGTAATACAGGCTGGGTAAATGCTTTTTTAACTCAGCGAGCACAGTATCCGTGCTCCAGACAAAAATCCCGCTGTTCCACAGGAAGTTTTTTCGCCTGTAAAAGCTTTCCGCCTTTTTTTTGCACGGTTTTTCAGTAAATCTTTTCAATGCATAGCACCCGTTTAGTTTTTTGCCCACCTCCAGATATCCGTAACCTACCGAAGGATATCTAGGCCTGACCCCTATTGTTACCATGCTGGAATCAGAGGATGCTATTTTCTCTGCCGCCTCAAGATCCTTGAATAAGGGCTGTGTATTTTTTATTATGTGGTCGGCCGGAAGCACTGCCATTTTCACGTTGCCGAATCTTTGCTTTATGATCAAGGCGGAAAGGCAGATAGCCGCCGCTGTGTCCTTGCCCTCAGGCTCAAGTATGATATTTGATTTCTTGAGAATGGCTGTGTATGGTTTCAGGCTAGGGTATTGCTTTTTGGTAGTCACGAGAAATATGTTTTCGGCGGGGAATTTCTGTCTTAGCCTTTTTATGGTCTCCTGTATCATTACATTTCTAGTGCCAAAGGTCAGTATATGCTTTGCCCTGCCTTTTGTGCTTTTAGGCCAAAGCCTTTCGCCTTTACCGCCAGCCATTATTACCGCGTACATATAGTCACCCCTTATAAATAATGCTAAATTCGAAACTCGAAATCCGACCCTTCGACAAGCTCAGGGTTCTTAGTCCCGAGCGTGGTCGAGGGACGAAATTCGAAACAAATCATAAATTAGAAATTCTAAATTCAAAACAGCAGGTTTAGAATTTTAAATTTTGTGTTTCGAATTTGTTTCGGATTTCGTGCTTCGGATTTTGGATTTAACAAGCGTCTTTACAAAACCCCCCACCTTCTTCACTAAATCCTTCTTTCCTATATTTTTCTCAATCACCTTCACAATCGCGCTGCCGACTATTACGCCATCAGCCGCCATGGATATTCGCGCTACCTGCTCAGCGCTTGAAATCCCAAACCCGACACAAACAGGTTTTCTTGTCATCTTTTTAATAAGGCGCAGGTTCTCGAATATCTCTTGAGGTAAAATTTCCCGCGCGCCTGTTGTTCCGGTAAGCGATACGTAATATATAAAGCCGGTCGAAGCTTCAGCTATCTTTTTAAGTCTTTCTTTGGAGCTTGTGGGAGCCGCAAGGTGCGCTATTGCGACGCCATTCTTTCTGGCAACATCACGCAAAGGCCCTGATTCTTCAAATGGTAAATCAGGTATTACCGCACCGTCCACTCCCGAGGCCTTTGCCATTCTGGCGAATCTTTCCAACCCATAATAATAAATCAGATTGTAGTATGTAAGAAAGACCACGGGCACCTGGGTCCTTGACCTTATCCTTTTTACCAGGTTAAAGACTGAGTCCAGATTTACTTTGTTTTTGAGCGCCCTCTGGCTTGAGCGCTGTATCGTGGGGCCGTCCGCAAGCGGGTCTGAGAAAGGCACGCCAAGTTCGATTATATCCGCGCCGCTTGTTTCTAACTCAAATATCAATTTTTCAGTAATGTCTATAGATGGGTCCCCCGCCATTATAAAGGCGATAAACGCCTTTTTGTTATTCTTCTTCAGTTCTTTGAATTTCAAATCTATGCGATTCACCCTTGACCCTCCACCCTTGACCCTCTTATTATATCCATATCCTTATCGCCCCTGCCAGAGAGACAGACAATTATGATCTTATTCCTGTTTAATTTCGGCGCCAGTTTTTTTACCGCGTAATATATGGCGTGGCTTGGCTCCAGGGCAGGTATTATACCTTCTATTTCACTCAGCATCTTGAAGCCCTCAAGCGCTTCTTTGTCGCTGACAGCCACATATTTAGCCCGCCCTGTTTCCTTGTAATACGAATGCTCAGGACCTACGCCAGGATAATCCAGGCCAGCGGATATTGAATGAGCTATGTGTATCTGTCCGTCTTTGTCCTGCAGGAGATAGCTCTTACTACCATGCAATATCCCTGGTTTGCCCTTACATAGAGCAGCGCCATGCCTTTTTGTCGCAAGGCCTAATCCCCCTGCTTCTACCCCGATAAATTTAACATTTGATTTAAAGAAAGGGTGAAAAAGGCCTATTGAGTTGCTTCCTCCCCCTACGCATGCAACCAGGTAATCAGGAAGCGTTTTTTCGTATTTCAGGATTTGCGCCTTTGCCTCTTTGCCTATGATAGATTGAAAATCTCTTACCATGGCAGGATAAGGGTGAGGGCCGACTGCGGAGCCAAGGACATAGTGTGTGGTGCGGACATTTGTGACCCAGTCTCTTATTGCCTCATTTGTAGCGTCTTTAAGAGTCTTACTCCCGGAATAGACAGGGATAACCTTTGCGCCCAGGAGTTTCATCTTGAACACGTTGAGCGCCTGGCGTTCTATATCCTCAACCCCCATATACACTTCGCATGGCAGGTTAAATACAGCCGCGGCTGTTGCCGTGGCTACTCCATGTTGGCCCGCGCCTGTCTCAGCAATAATGCGCGACTTGCCCATCTTGACTGCCAGGAGCAGCTGGCCGAGCGTATTATTTATCTTGTGGGCGCCGGTATGAAGCAGGTCTTCGCGCTTCAGGAATATCTTTGCGCCAGCTTTTTTAGAAATATTCTTAGCAAAATATAAAGGGGTCGGCCTGCCAGCGTATGTCTTTAAAAGTTCGTACAGCTCGCGCTTAAACTTCAGGTCTTTAATAGCCTTTTTGTACGCCTTTTCAAGCTCTTCAAGCGCCACCATAAGGGTCTCAGGCACAAACTTTCCGCCAAACCCGTTAAATCTGCCATCTTTATCAGGTAGCATACATATCTCCTATTTATAGAATATTGATTATAGATGAAAAGGCGGGCTCTGTCAACAACAATACCGCTGACTTTTACATTTAGCGGTGTCCTTATGTAAAAGTCAGCGGACAAAATCTAAAGGGTTATATTTTTTATTAAATATTTGCTACCAGGGCACGAGCTACTGCCGGAGTAAGGTTATTTAGTGTATTACCCGTAGCTAATGCTGCCATATCCTCTATCTGGGCAAACATTTCCGAGTTTGGTATATAGGAAAATACAATGATTCTTTGCGTGAGCAGACGCTTTGCGGTTTCGTATTCCATAGGAAGACCTCTCAGGATAGACGAGACATATGCCTCGTCTTCTGGAGATACATTGCCTGCCTCATCAACTTTAATATTGCGTGTGGTGGCTATTGCTAGATTGTTGCCACCTTCTCTTACGCCCTCCGTCTTCTCGGCTAGAAGTTCCGGATTTAAACTATCTGGCCCCATTATCTGCCCCGCTGTAAGAACCTTTACTTTTGTATAGCTTTTTCCGTTGAGAGGATTATCTCTATCAGGTGTTTGGATAGTCTGCCCGCTCGCTAATACCTGACCCGCTATCTGCCTCGCCATAACCTTTTCTTCGGAAGTTGTAGTTCTGCTTATATCGTAAGAGTCTAATCCTACGTTGCGCAGGCTGCTTATTTCCTTGTACCGTTCGTTTATTTCTTGCATCTGGCCGCTATCCATAGAAACTATCACGCGGTAATTACCCGGTGATACGCGTTCGATAACCCCAACTATCGAAGACAAGTCATTTAATTCGTTGTATAACATTGTGCTGCTAATGGAATAATCGCTATTCCCTGTAACCTCTTTACCAAAAGCTATCCTCATTTCTTCAAATTCTTTATATGTAAATTCAGCTCCCTCCTGAAACTTATTGTTCCGTATTAATGTAGCCCATGCATTAAAGGCAGACCTCTTTCCCCCTGGAATTTTCCCGTCTATCTCGCGTTTCACGTCATCCAGGTTATTTGCTCCGATCTTATCCCCTCTTAATTTCATCAACGGCGCGCTGGCATAACATGCCTGCGCCATTATAAAAATACATGCTATCAAACTGAGCGCAAATACCACCTTTTGTCTTTTTTTCATTTTGTTCTCCTCTTTTTTGTTTTATCTTATGAATGTTGCTCTATATAACGATTCGTCTGTTACTGTCGTAACTCTGGGACTCACTACAAGATATGAATACCCTTTATCCGCAAGAAGTTCTGTGAGGGCCGGGGCGTGAAAACCCCCTGCAATCAATCCGGCTATATTCTCGTCATGGCCCTTTAATTCTTCATCAAGCCTGGTCACAAAGGCCGTGTCTCTTTTAAAAGCTACGCTATAAAACTTTTCTACAACAGGGAGATTGTCGCTTATAACGTAGGCATTTTCAGGAACATCGGTGTCAAGCCTCAGTTCTTCTGATTTTTTTATTATAAAATCAGACCAGAGGAGAGGATTGAAGTCTTTCTTGTTATCTATAAAATACTTGTACTCTTCAGGGACAACCTTTATCTCAAGAAGATTTTTCATTATTGACAGCGCCCTTGATATCCTTACAAGCTGTTTCTGGTCAGGATTCGTTGCCAGGACGCCGATTAGAAAATCTTCCAGCTGGGGCTCTTCCTTAAAGAGCTCGTTTATGTTCAAATCTTTCATTAATCTTGTATATTTGTCGTATGACTCCATTTCTTCATCTGTAGCATTGCCGGCGCTGATCGCGGCCATGTCTATCTCTTTCTCAAGTTCACCAATTTGTATCAGATTGCTGAGATTCGGAAACACATATAAAGGCGCGTCATTTGCTTCGGATTTGGCATATAGATATTGATAGTAAGCCAGCAAATCTATATTACCGTCATCATAATCCTTCTTTTTATTACTCAGCTCGAGCAATTCTTCGGTGTAGATATGGGGTTTCAATGCTTCTGCCGCTGCCATCAGTCGACCCACATAATCAGCTCCAATATCCCTGATCTTATCTACTTCCCACAACATATTTTTCTGTTCTTCATAAAGCGCTTTTTCTTCTAAGCCATAAAAAGACAACGGGTACGTAGAAGTAAGCTCCAGGTACTCTTCGCCTGTTATTTCGGCGCTCTCAAGAAGATCTTCGGCTGCCTCTCTTCTTGCTTCATCTGAACCGTAATTTCTTAGACTGTTCAGGTCCTTGTTCGTGCTCATTCCTTCTCTAAAAACCAACTCCAGTCCAGTGTCCTCGATTACTGATTCAAGTATGTACGCTAAGTTTCTCTGCGCTTCGTAATTCGCGTGCGCGTCCTGGATATACACGATGAGTTTTCCGTTAGATCCTTTATGTGTTTCGATTACTGTGCCGTATTGGTCCGGGATTGTGATAGATAATTGGTCTAATAAATCCAACTCTTCGATAGTTTCTTCTGTGTCTTCTCGGACCATTGCTTCTTCTTTTGCAAGCTCAGGGGTTTGTTTTGGCGCCTGTTTTTCTGCTTGAGGCCCTGCCCCTGCCTGTAAAGCCTTCTGTCGCCTTTCCCATATGGTTTCAGCGTAAGATAGGCTGATTCCAAGCGTAGAGACTATAATCATAGCAGTTAAGATTCTAAATATTCTATTCACGGGTTCATACGCCTCCTTAAGTTTAATAAATAGATTTTAAAACTATTAATAGTATACCATCTCAGCCAAGCTACGTCAAGTTATTTTTGCATTCAAAGAATTCCTGTGAAAACCAGGCTGTGTTTATTATAGTTTACTTCTGACTTGTGCATATCCGTTCAATACCCTACCTGTATGCCGCGACTCAATCACAATACTCTCTACGCCGTTATTATCCATGGCTACTATGTTTCCGTCTGATACCTTAAGTGAAACAGTTTCTTTTAAAACATTGTCTATGAGAAAGTCCATATCTTTCGGCAACGCCTCTTTGCTGACATTGTCCTTCATATCCAAAAGAGTGCGTAGCCATATCAGGCTCTCTTCTTTTAAACCAAGTATACCCAATCTCTTTTCCCAAATCGAGCGTTGCGAGTCGCTAGCAGCGTTTATTAATTCTCTTACGGCAAAATCTCTCACGCTTCTATTTTTATCATCAAGAAACCCATAATCATTTTCTGCTTTTATACCAAGTTTTGTTAAAGAGATAGCGGACGATTCATATGTCGTAGTTGTCAAAAACCCTCTCCCGTAAGAATCTAAAATAAAAGCGCTTATTCTTATATGCTTATCGTCTATTATTTCCACGCCGGGTATAATAAAATCTGAAGATATATCTACATCCGGCCTTGCCCCAGTTACGGAAGAAGCAATAAAAATCCTTTCAGGGTACCCAGAAGCATCTTTTTCTGTTATTATCGCCTCTGGATTTTCGATGCCAAGTTCTTTAAAATCTCTTATGTCCTCAGGCGAATATCTATTCCAACCAGAAATATTTTTGCCATTAAGGTCCTTGGAAGAATGAACCATCCTGACCCTGGAAATGCCATTACCATCCGCGTTAATCCTGCCAGCCCCTATCAGACCTGTGGCAAAGCCTTCAATCCCGCCGCTAGCTCCCAAAACAATCGTATATTTCTTTCCTTTATAAGTCGGCACTCCCAGAGGAGCCACGACTCTCACAAAAGCGTCTCCGTCAGGAACTGTAGAATACGTTATCTTGTTGCCTTTTGCCTGTAAATCCTTCATTGTATTTTCATTATATTCATGCCTAGTTCTTTCTAGAAAAACAATATGCGCTTCTTCGCCTAGCTGCTCAACGGTTACGCCGCGTTCATTCGCGATATTCTGCAGAATAACGTCTGGCTCAAGCAATGCCGGAGAAAACGGCTTTTTGCCCTCTTTTCCATATGGCATCCCAGGATAAGAAACTGATATCACATAACGATCGTGGCAAAAAGGTATCTTATATTTTGCCAAGACCTTTCCTTTTATATACTCCAAATATTCCTGCAGCAGTTTTCCAGCCTTATAAGCATCTTTTCTTAGCAGGGTTTCAGATTTCGCATTAAGCTTTGTGAGAAAGAATAAAGACCATGCGCCTTTTTCGCTTACTGCTTGCGCATTTGTATTTTCTAGAGGGTCGGCATGAACAATATATAGGCCTTTCTTGCCGTTCGGATTTATAACTTGCTTTACTTTTAATGCAGGCGCACCATCCCGAGTTTTTCCCTCACTTCCCCCTATAATAATCGCAATATCCAGATCTTTGGCAATATTCATTAACATTTTTTCCAGTATACTAACAGTTCCGCCATCCGCTATAGCTTTTTTTTCTTTCGCATTTTTATATTCCTCTCCGGTAGCAGGATTAATAGCGTATCCTGCGTTAAAATATGCGCTAAGCGCCGCCATATTCGTAGTATGAAGCGATAAGGTAACGACCTTATCTTTATACGGGCTGTCTAAATCATCATATTTTAAGCCGGAAATCTGGGTAAAAGAAGTATCAACAAGTTTAAGACCATATGAAGCTATTGCTTCGCTGGTGTTTTCCGGATTATAGGTTTTTCGGGCGAGTTCTAGCCTATCCTTGGATACCCCTAAGGGCAATCTTAAACTTGCTGATGTCTGAATATCCTGAGGATAAACTGCGCTTGTGGATATAAAAATAAATACGAGCAGAAATGATATAATTTTGTTTGCTGATTTGCCGGTAAGCACTTTCTCCTTTTAGTTTATCTTATAAATCATTTATAAAAGTATATCACAATATAATCTTTTTGTCAATAAATATTTTTGACAAATATTTTGATAGAGGTCTAATTATTCAATGATTATGTCGCATTCAGGTATGGAACTCAAAAATGCCTTGCCATAAAACTTGTTTATTATGCGGCTGTCAAGGATCGCTATTATACCTGTATCGCTCTTGCTCCTTACCAGTCTGCCAACCCCCTGCTTGAACCTGAGCACTGCTTCCGGCAGGTTGTACTCAAGAAAGGCGTCCCCTCCTTTTTTCTGTATTTCTTCTGCGCGGGCCTCGATTACAGGGTGATCAGGGACAGCAAACGGCAGTTTTGTGATTATTACGTTAGACAAGGCTTCGCCCTGGACATCTATGCCCTGCCAGAAACTGTCTACGCCGAACAATATAGAGCCTTTTTCTTTTTTAAAACTTGAAAGCATCTTGCTTCTGCCAAGGCCGCTGCCTTGTTTCAATACATTAAAACCCTTGTCACTGAGAAATGATTCGAGTTCTTCATATACTATATTCATCAAAGCATAGCTCGTAAATAACACAAATGCCCTTCCGTTTGTAAGCTCTATGTATTTTTTTGTCTTTTCCGCGACTGCCGCGGCGTATTCAGTAAGCTGGCTCGGCAAAGGCATGTCTTTCGCTATATACATCCTGACCTGATTTTTGTAATCAAAGGGGGAGCCTAATTTTAATTCCTTTGCCTCGTCTATCCCCAGCCTTTTTCTTAAGTACTGGAATGAGTCGTTTCCCACGGAAAGCGTCGCACTTGTCAATATGACAGGCCTGCGCGTGGAAAAAACCCTTTCTTTGAGCAGGTTGCCTATGTTGATCGGGGCGGCATTGATCGAAATATTGCTATTGCGAAGCCGCCTTGAACACTCTATCCAGTATACGCAATCCTCTATTGTCTGTTCGAGTATGATCTCAAGTGAATCTTTTAGCGCGTTGAGCTTCCTGATAAAAGACGAGATTTCAAGTTCTTCCTCTTTGTTTCTCGCTATTTTTTTGGCGTTCAGTAATGACTCAACCAGCTTGGAAAGCGGCGCTTCGAGGGAATTATCCACGAAACCAGCCTTCCTTATCCTCAATGAATCAACTTCTCCTCCGAGTTTTCTCCCTTCAAAATATTCCTTTATCTCTTTAAAAAAAGAGTCTGATCTTTTGCGTATCACCTCGACCCATTCCATAGGCTCCTGATCGCCCAGCGTCAACAAGAACCCTTTTTGCTTTTTCAGGTTAAACAAAAGGTCCATAAGGTATTTGATCCCTGAATTCGTTACGCTGGTGCCCATATGTTCCGTGGCAACATTCTCTATGCTGTGCGCCTCGTCAAAGACAAGGACGTCGCATTCAGGGAGGAGTTTTTTTTGCTCTTCCTGCATGGCAAGGTTTGAAAAAAAGAGGTGGTGGTTCACGACCAGGATCCTGGCTTCGCGTATTTTTTCCCTGGCCTTTTGAAAAAAACATTGCTTGTAATAAGGGCATTTTTTCCCAAGACAGGACTCTGAGTCGACAGAGACCATATCCCACACCTTTGAATCAGGTTCCCCCTCCATGTCATAGAGCGAACCGTCTATTGTATTGTAAGACCACGTCATTATCATGGCGAACTGGCGCATCTCATATTCGTCGGCGAATAGGTCTTTTTGCTTCAAATTCGACCTGTTCAATCTCCTGAGGCATAGGTAATTGTGCCTGCCCTTTACAAGCAGGGCCTTAAAATCTATATCGAGCGCTTTTTCAAGAAAAGGGATATCTTTATGTACGATCTGTTCCTGGAGATTGATGGTATTGGTGGAGATGATCGCGACGCCTTCTGTCTCAAGCGCAAACCTGGCAACAGGGACCAGATAAGAAAAGCTTTTGCCGACCCCGGTACCTGCCTCGACTATGAGCGTATCTGAGTTCAGGATGGCCTTCCCGACTGCCATGGCCATTGAGACCTGTTCGTCTCTTGTCTCGTAGTCTGGCATGGCCCTGGCTACAGGACCGTCTTTATCAAAAACACTATCTATATAATCCATAATGTCAAGGTCGTTTCTTTTTAAATAGCGATAATTTTTTTTCTTCGCCGTCCTTTAAGCGCCTTAGATTAGACCTGTGCTTATAGACAATAATAAGACATAACGCGCTCATGAAGATCGTCAGCTCTGCCGATTGATTAAACGCAAGCGTGAATATTGGTATTGATACAGACGCTACAATCGAAGCTATAGACACATAGCCGGTGATAAGAAAGATTATCAGCCAGATCAGGAAACCAAGCCAGAATATATTTGCCGCAAGCCCTATTACAACGCCTGCGCTTGTTGCCACGCCCTTGCCGCCTTTGAACTTGAGAAACACTGTCCAATTATGACCTGCTATTGCCGCCAAGCCCATAAATACCTTATACAGTTCAGGCCTTGCCACAGGCGATAGGTACATAAATAAACCGGCAAGGTAAGTTACGCATAAAAATCCCTTAAGTATGTCAATTGCCAGAACTATAAGACCAGGCACCCTGCCTATTACCCTTAATGTATTTGTGGCGCCTACATTTCCGCTTCCGAATTGTCTTATGTCTATACCCCTGAACACCCTTCCGAATATATAACCAGTAGGTATCGAACCTATCACATACGCGGCAAATATACCTGAAAAAAGTATAAGATTAGCCATAACCACCTCTCTGCTCCGTTTTATTTATTTAGAATATCTTTTTTTTAAAACTGACCTTTATCGGGATCCCCTCTAATCCCAGCTCTTTCCTTAAAACATTTACTATGTGTCTTCTGTTCGGGTCATCTATCGTCGCTGGATTTTTCGCGATAATCTCAAATTCAGGCACCGCATTTTTTGCCTGCCTTATTGAATATAATCTTGTCGCCTTGATCGTTATCTGTTTTAATATCTCATTCAGCAGGCTTGTTGAAAAGTTTGTCTGAGACTTTCCGGCAAGCGCATAGCTGGCGTCAAGCGCCTTTTGAATATTTTTCCCTGTCAGTGCCGATATAAAAATTATGGACGCGTAGTCAATAAATCTTAAGCCCCTGCGGATAACCAACTCGTAGTCTTTTTCTTTCAGGCCCTGCTTAAGGCATAGGTCCCATTTATTGACTACAAGCGCAAAAGGTTTCATGTAATCTTGTATCATGCCTATTATCTTAAAGTCTTCCTTAGTCAACCCGACCATGCCATCGATAATGACCAGTATTACATCGCTCCTTTTTATGGCCTCTTCTGTCCTTACTATGCTGAAATATGTCACGTCATCTTTTATCTTGCCCTTGGACCGTATGCCCGCGGTATCGATAATGACAAATCTTTTTCCTTGCCTCTCGAAGTTTGTATCCACTGAATCGCGCGTAGTGCCTGGCTCCGGACTCACAATAACACGTTCTTCGCCCAGGACAGTATTGACAAAAGAAGATTTGCCGGAATTCGGTCTGCCTACTATGGCTATCTTTATACCTGTCCAGGGCGAGGACTTGGACATGCTATCTGTCCAGGGCGAGACCTTGGACAGATTAACGACTTTATCCAACAAATCATTTATTCCTATCCCGTGCATGCTTGATATGGCTATTGGCTCGCCAAAACCCAGGCTGTAAAATTCAAGGCTGTTCTGTAAAAGCTGCCGGTTGTCAGCTTTATTGACCACAAGTATGATCTCTTTATTAAAGTTCCTTAAGAGCTCGCCTATTTTACGGTCCATAGGCACGACGCCTGTTTTTATGTCACAGACAAAGATAATCTTATCAGCTTGTTCCGCGGCGATCGTAACCTGCTTTTCAACCTGTTCGGGTATATCTTTTTTATTAACAAAATCCAGGCCGCCTGTATCAATAAGTTCAAAGACACAGCCCGCGTAATCAACGATCTCGATGATCCTGTCCCTGGTCGTCGGCCCGGTCTTTTCAACAATGGCCTTGCGCTTTCCAGTGATCCTGTTAAAGAGGGTTGATTTGCCTACATTGGCACGTCCGACTATAGCTATATTTAGGTGGGGACGGCTGCTACGCTTCATTTAATTGCCTTGAGCCGCGCCAGATGTAGTCTATACCTGAGAGTATGGTAAAAAAAGCAGCTGGGTATACGAAGAACCTGTGAGAACGAAACACCGTCAGTATTGCCAGGATGGCTATCATTTGAAAAAATGTCGTAGCCTTACCCAGAAAGCTTGGTTTTATGGTGACATCACCCTTGAGAAAATATATAATCACTGAGCCAAGGACTATGATAATATCTCTTGTCAGGACAATAAGCACTACCCATGCAGGGATACGTAAATCAGGAGGTAAATTCTTAGTGACAGACAGGGCTATAAAAGCGCTGGCGATAAGCAGTTTGTCTGCCACAGGATCCAGTACAACGCCAAGTTCTGTTACCTGGCCGCGGCTCCTGGCTATACCGCCGTCAATAGCATCTGTAAGAGCGGCCAGCGCGAACAAGGCTAGCGCGACAAACCTGAAGTAAGGCCTTGCCTCCCCATAATAGAGGATGCTGGCTATAAAAAAAGGGATCAGTAATATACGGAATATGGTGATCTTGTTGGCCAGGTTCATATTGTCTGCGGCTTAACTTGACAAAACGAGTAATACTCGAAGTGTCAAGTTAAGGGGTTTGTAAATCGTTACCAATCACTTTTGCATTCTTCGCTATTTCCATACCTCTTTTAAATATTTCGGTATTCCTGACGCCTCTTTAGGGCCTACCATTACGTTCCATCCAGACGCGTCCTCGAGTTTGCCGCTTAAGACAGATACATAGCCTGGTATGATTATCTTTTTGTGAGATACCACATTTTCCAGTTCAAGTTTTTTCATTGTATCAGCTATGATCTCCGGCGTAAATTTTTCAGCTGCCCATGCTGTTAAAACGCTCATGCCTTCTGAATCCGTCACAAGAAGATATGCCGGCATTTTACTCGCCTCTATCTCAGGAGAGACCGTATAGAACGTAAGGGAAAAATTAGTCGTGACCATAACCGGGGAATTTTTATCAACAGCGCCAAAGGGATAGAGTTTTGGCTCAACAGTCACGGGTTTTTGCGGGTCTGTGTAGATATTCTGGCGCAGCGTCACGATCGGCAGTAAGACCTCTTTATCAAGAGAGTCCAGCACGATAAGGCCCGCATACTTTGCAATGCATACGCTCGCGTCCTGCACTATTCTGTATTTATCATCACTATTAATAAAGGAAATGATGGGGTACCCAAGCGGCCTGTAATTTTTCTTTAGACTTGCCCTTCTTATCTGTGTAAAATCGTTTAACGCCTGATTCAATGTCTCTGGCAGAGGATCAAGCACCAGCCCTTCCGCGCCCAGGGACATTGCTTCCTGACTTAGTTTGTCAAGTTCATCCAGGCCTTTTGCCTTTATGGCCATAGGCGCCTTATAATCCTTTGACAGTCTGCACATGTCTTTAAGATTAGAGCCGCTGGCAGCGTATATCAGCGGCCTCCTGTCAGCGCATTTTTTTAAAGCCTCTTCTATTGTCTTTGCGTCATCGCTCGCGAGTATTATAGCCTTTTTTGAATTTGCGATTATCTTATCAAGGGCCGCGATAAATTTTTCAGAAGTCCCGCTTTTATTGACAATGGCTATCATGTCAATGGTTATATGCTGGCCAACGCGCTCAAAACTCATCTCCTCTATGTCTTTGACGCGCTGGTCCATGTCAGCGGCTGGCAGTATATCGTCCACGCTTAAGGCTATCGCTGTCTGATGATAAAATGTCTTTTCATGCCTGAAGAGGACTGTCTCTCCCCCCACTACCACTTCATTGTCCCCGGAACCAATGGATATGGCCGCTATCGGAGGCCTGGCCGCCTGATCCAATGCCTTTTTCGCTTCCTCTGTCACGTCAGGGCATTGATCCAGGGACGCCTTTTTCATCGCCAGTTTCATGGCAAAAGTAAGGCAGGTTGGAGAACCGCATTTTTTACAGTTGGTCTTCGGTAATAATTTGTATATATCTAAGCCAGATAGCGCCATTTTATCTCCTTAATGAGCACTTGACTTACGGAACGAGCGAAGCGAGTAAACGTAAGTCAATGTGCGAATTAACCCCCACACCAATTGGGAGGTATAAGTTTCTTTCCAACCAATTGGTGTGGGGGTAAGTTCGGGGTGTCCTCACTTACATAATTGCTTCCATCATCAACGCGGGATGTCCGACCTTTTCCAGATAGGGCATAAGTTCTTCCACTGTGGTCGCCACTGTCTCATCAGCTATCTTGTTCAAAAGATCCAGCTCTCCTAATTCTTCGCTCCTCTTTTTTATTTTATCCGAAAGCGCTTCTTTTAATTCTTTTGGCATCCATACAATCCTTTTTAGACCGCCTTCCGCGGATATGAATTTCTTGCTTGTAATATAAAGCCGCCCGACGCCCATGAACCCTGGTGTTTGCTGCCCTCCTCCTATCGTACCTGCAAGCGTTGAGAAGCCTATGCCGACAGGTGTCATGCCGGGATATTCCCTGTTGACTACTATAAAGCCGTTTACCTCCGGCAATATAGCTACTATACACTCAAAGCAGCCGCAACTCGTCTCTGGCGAATCTATTATAGAATAGCCGCAGAATCTTTCGATAGTCCTGTTTGATTTCTGGGCTACCGCCTCATTTACGCCGATCCACTCGCCTTTTACAGCGTCAAGACATTGGCCTTTTTTAACAGGCTGGTTCGGCCCTGAAGGGTTAAGCTCATTGGATGCCTTTGCGTCAAGCCAGTTATAGGCACCGCACAACCCTATCCTTTCAGGTTTTATTATACAGACGTGGTTAGGCGCGAAGCTCTGACACAGCGTGCATGTCCAGAATAAGTCTACGCTGTCATCTGTCATGCCTAAAACCCTGATATCCCGCTCTTCATAAGACTTTTGAGCGTCCTTGATCTCCCTTCCAACGTCTTCCTGTTTTGTATATATCGTGACCTGGACCTTGTCAGCAATCGCGTTGAAGACATCATGAATCCTGGCGTGCAATATAACTCCAAAATGTTTTAACTTGAACTTTTTATTTTTTGCGTCTTTTGATATCCTTATCCAGCACATATCCCTCTGGCCCATGTGAAAAACACCCATTGCCTCGTTCAGAAAACTATGTATCTGTCTTTCGAGGATAGGCTCAAAGTCTTTCTGCATCTTTCTGCCTGCTACCTGCACAACGATTCCAAGGGGCAAGGCGTCGCCTTCTTTGATCTCATCCAGCTCTGGGCCTATTACCTCTATCTTTCCATCCTCTATCTTGTCCAGCTCTGTCATTTTTACATATTCAAAGGCATCTGAATATTTGCCTCCAAACTGCGCGTACATCTGTTCCCGCCTGACCCGTTCTCCTTCAAACGCGGGCGAGTACGACACAGGTATAGGGATTTCAGTGATCTTTAGCTTTATCCCTCTTACCTCTACAGCCACGGGAACTATCTTTTTATGGTCCAGCTCTTTTACAACATGTTCATACGTGCAAATCCCGCTCGGTCTTATCTCAGGTATATCTGTATCGGCTATAATCGGAAATCCCATGTTTATCGCGCCTGCGCCTGTAGCGTATTTTATATCATCCAGATCACCAAGCGTCATGCCGAACGCGTATACCCTGTTTAGACAATATTTTAGACACTTCAACGCCTCGCCTTTTTTATGACCACCGAACGTCAATGCGCCGCGGATAGCCCAGTTTAAAGGGTATATAGCGCTCAATGTATCCCTGCCATAGGGTACTATATAGGTATCCCACCCCATTTCTACTTTTTCTTCCATGAGCTGGTCGATTATGCTGCGGCCCTTGACATTGCTGCCTACAAAGGTCATGATACTGCGCTTCTGAAGCTCGCGCACAATATACACAGCTGTTTTATTGTCAGGCGCGGCTCCGAGAATCGCGGCAAATCCAGGCATCCTGCCATCCACGAGCTGGATACCGAGCGTGCGCAATATAGTGTCTGAAAAAAATCCATTGCAGTCTTTCTGCGGTTCCTGGCCGTATAGATATCTGAGAGCCATTATTATCTCTTCACACAATAAAGCCGCCACGCCTGAGTCAAGGGTATTGCCGAGATATGGCAGCCAGATTTTTTCCTCAGGTTCATCATGAAGAAGCGTCCTGGAAAACAGCAGGACATCCTTTGCCTCAGACAGATTCTTTACCTCTTTACCCAGAAGCGCGTAAGCCAGCGGGAAATAAAATGCCGTGTCTGGAAATCTTACCTCGCACTGCTCACCTTTTTCTTTAATGGCCTTGCCTAGAAACTCTTCTGCCTGGCGATATATCTCTTTAGCCCCTCTTATGGCAGCTGATGCAATTATCTTTGACATACACCCTCCATCCGATTTCAGCTTAAGCGGTCATGATTGTCTCTGTAAATTCTTTTTGTTTAAAGGCGCCCTTTGAATCCTTTATTATATTTACAATCTTGCCATAATCAAAATAATCCTCGAGAACAATGTCCTCCGCGTCTTTTATATTAACCTTGTTTTTTATAAGGGCTCCGATGACACCTATCTGTTCGATCGCATTTACAAAAACAGCCCCTACTATTATATTATCGCGCAGCACTATCTTCTTATAGACGTTTTTATCTAGATTTTTTCTGACTATTTCTTTATAGATATCCTTTTTAGGCCTTGTTATGCCTATTGATATCACCGGCAAGCCGAAGAATTCTATGGAATTCATGGCCAGGGTCCCGTCGTATACCTGATTTTCCCCTGACATATTAAGTCCCGCGGCCCTTCCCTGCTCACACGCAACAGGCCATATCGCGTTTATGGTCTTTTCTTCCAGGGCTATGTCATAAGATTCTGACACATCGCCGGCGGCAAAGATATTGTCATCGCTGGTTTTTAAAAATTGGTCTACGACAATACCCCAGTTAGTCTTGATGCCGGCCTCTTTCGCTGTTTCAATATTAGGGCTGACTCCTTTTCCCACAACAACGAGTTGACAGTCAATATTTGAACCATTATCCAGCACCAGGCCTTCTACAGAGTCCTTTCCCTTTATCTCTTTCGCGGATCTTCCCGTAAATATCTTAATCCCTTTTTTCTCTATGTGCCGCTGCATTATGCCGGCGGATTCCTTGTCTATTATCTGGGAGAGTATCTGGGGCGAACGCACAAAAACAGATACGTCTTTGCCTCTGCTTTTCAAGGCATAAGCCGCTCTGAGCCCTATAAGCCCGCCGCCCAATACAGCCACGCTTTTAACTTTGTCCAGCACAGACTGGATCTCGACAGCGTGCCCAAGGGTCCTGAGAGGGAAAACTCTCTTTTTATCCTTGCCCGGAATATCTTCAAGCTTTGGGGAAGAGCCCGTGGCAATAAGCAACCTGTCAAATCTTATTTTTTCTCTGTTCTCAAGGCGCACCTCTTTGCTTTCAGTGTCTATTTTTTCTGCCCTTACCCCGAGTATTGCCTCTACCTTGTTTTTCTTAAAGAAGTTGTCAGGCCTGATCCAGATCTTATCTTTGTCAATAGTGCCTGCCAGGAGATATGAAATCAGGCAGCGAGAATAAAGGGGGGTTTTTTCGTCAGATATAACTGTTATGGCAGCCTCTTTATCTTTTGATCTTATGGCCTCGACTGCGCTTATCCCCGCGGCGCTCGAACCTATTATCGCGTATCGCATGCCTTCAAGTCCTCACTTTAAATTCCTCTAATGTTCCTAAAAACAGCGCTTTTGTATGACACGCCTCAACGCAAGCAGGCCTGCCTGCCGGCAAGGCAAGCACGTCTCTGTCAGGACAGAGGTCGCATTTTACAATCACCTTTTCCTGCCTCTCTCTTGTAAGCGCGCCAAAAGGACAGCTCATTATACACATCCAGCAGCCAATGCATTTATCTGCATCATGCATGGTCTGTCCTGTCTTTTTATCCTTATACATCGCGGCTGACATGCATGCTGTTACGCATGCCGCATCCTCGCAATGATGACAGCCTGTTGAAATCGCCCTGCCCTTATCGATAAATTGAGCCTTGCGCCTTTTTATCGGGAGTAGTTCTTCTTTTATGGCAATATCAAGAGTCTTGGATCTCGAATGCTCCACAGCGCACGCAATCTCGCAAGACCCGCACCCTAAACATTTTTTAATGTCACAGTATATCTTTTTCATTTAATGAGCACTTAAGTTACGAAAAATCTCTGATTTTTTGTAACTTAATCTTCTCTGTTTAACTTCTCTGAAGGTGCGAATTAATCCCACACCTTTTTAATATTCATCTACTTAAGAAATGGACAAATTCTTAAGATTATGAATAAACAGAAGGTGCGGGACAAATTCGGCCTTATAAGTTATGTTCGCTTCGCTCCATAACTTATGGCCTCATTTGACATCAGCGGCTTTAGTTTTAATGCCTCGCGTTTTTTGTCAATATGGGCTATCATGAGCTCTGCTGCCTTTATCGGATCGCCTTCAAAGGCCCACTTGCCTCCAACAACCGGCTCTATATCATTGCATATATAATCCGCAACAGTCTTGCTGCCCAGGACCCTTAAAGGCGTTCCTATTACAACAAAGATACCTGAGGCGACAAAATACCATCCTATCGCGATCGCCTTTTCAGACATCCACTCAGGCGCTGCCCCGGCAACAGGCAATTCATCAATACTATTGCCAATGCCGCCCTCTTTTACCATCTCGCAGCAGGCAGTAAGGATCCTTGTGTTATCAACGCACGAGCCAGTGTGCAGTACTGGCGGGATCCCGACAGTCTCGCATATTTCCTTGAGGCCGTCTCCCGCAAACCTGAACGCGCTCTCGGGCGTCAGAAGCCCTGCCTTTGCGCATGCCCCAGCAGAGCAGCCGGTCTGGACTACGAGCACATCATTTTTTATAAGGTGCTTTACCATATCAGCGTGGCACATTCCTGACTGGTTTTTTGGGTTGTCACAGCCTACAACGCCCGCAACGCCCCTTATCCTGCCGCTTATAATAGCGTCATTCAGCGGCCTGTAGGATTTTCTGAAAGAGCCCCCGAGATTATAGAAAATATTTTCCATTGTGAATCCCGCGACCAGCGTCATTTTTTCTTTGGGAATATTTACCTTTGACCTGTCCCTGTTTTTATAATTCTCTATGGCTATCTTCAATATCTTTTTAGCTATCAGAAGCGCGTCTTTTTCGTTAAATTCTATGTGCTCCATGCCTTTGAACCTGGCCTTAGGGGACGTGGAAATAAGCTTTGTGTGAAACGACTGAGCGACCTCTGACAGAGAAGGCATGACACATTGTATATCGACTACCATTGCCTCTACTGCTCCCGTGATGATCGCGAGTTCCTGCTGTAAAAAAGTACCTGCCATAGGTATGCCGTGCCTCATAAGGACTTCAGCCGCAGTGCAACAGATACCTGAAAGATTTATGCCTTTTGCCCCTGCCTTTTTTGCGAGCTCGATTATTTCTTTATCCTGGCTGGCAGAGACTATTATATCTGAAAGAGTGGGCTCGTGGCCATGAACCAGGACATTGACCTCGTCATCTTTTAACACGCCGAGGTTTACCTCTGCCCTGACAGGCTGTGGCGAACCAAAAAGTATATCGCTGAGGTCAGTCGCGATCATTGAACCGCCCCATCCGTCCGCAAGAGATGTCTTCATGGCAAGTTCTATGATATGCCGGTATTCACTGTCGCATCCTATGTGCGTCCTGGACATTGCCTGGACCACCTCTATATCAATACCCCTTGGCACAACATTTAATTTTCTCCATGTATCAACCTGCTTCTTTGGAGCCCTTTTTATAAGGGCCAGTTCGCCCTCTTGCTGGCCAAATTCCTTTAATATCGCCTCGCCCAGTTCTTCGGCTATCTTTAGATCATTTTTGTTTTCTATTTTTATGCCGAATTCAACGGCCAGCTTTCTTAACTTCGCGGGGTCCTTTATAGAATAATCCTTTGCCTTGCCGCGGCCTAATTCAAGCAATGTCACTGCCAGATCCCTGCAATGGTCTGAATGACACGCTGCGCCGCCAGCTGCGTTTCGCGCAAGATTTCGAGAGGCAATGATATCCGCGTCTGCGCCGCAAGCGCCTTTTTGCGCGCCTTCGCCAAACGGATCTATCCTGCACGGGCCAAGGTTACATATCTTGCAGCAGAGTCCAAGAGTCCCGAAACCGCAGTGCGGTTCCTGGAGATGGAACCTGTCCCATATGGTTTGGATATTTTTTTCGCTCGCTATCTTAAGCAGGCCGTCATTGATAGAATTACCTGTTGGTTTTGACATTCAATACCTCCTCTGATGCTCTTGCCAGATCTTTCGAAAACTTTGAATCCTCGGGCAGGATCCCCCTGGAACTCAAAAGTGATTCATCCAGTTTTATAAAGCCCGCTATCCTCAGCCCCTTTAGATTTTCCTCAATAAAAATCCTGTCGCCTTCAGACCTTATCTTGTTGGCTATAACCAAAACCTCTTTGATCTTTAAATTTTCCGCAAGGCCTTTTATCCTGGCCGCTGTGTCAATAGAGGTCTTGTTGGGTTCGATTACTATTATAAACTTTTCAACTGACTGAGCAGTGCCACGGCCCAGATGCTCGACGCCTGCCTCCATGTCGACTATCACGACCTCATCCCTGTTTATAAAGATGTGGCTCAATAGGGCCTTTAAAAAGGCGTTTTCAGGACACACGCAGCCAGAGCCGCCTTTTTTTACAGTGCCCATCTCAAGCAGCCTGATATTGCCACGCTCTTTTGAAAATCTATCAGGTATATCGTCGACCTTTGGATTTAATTTAAAAAACGCGCCGAGTTCTCCTGTGCGCTCCAGGATTATTTTTTTTAACTCTGATATTGGCGTTGGCCTTTCTGTGTCTGAAAAACCAAGCGCGGTGCCAAGATTGGCGTCGGGATCAGCGTCTATCGCTATCACCTTCTTACCCTGTCCGCTAAATATACAGGCAAGGCCTGCCGCAATAGATGTCTTTCCTGCCCCGCCTTTTCCCGTAACCGCTATCTTCATGATATCACAGATTTTTACAACCCTGCCGCGTCCAGCACAAACGGAACTTTTTTATCCCACCCTATAGGCATTATGTGCACGCCCTGGCACATCGGTTTTAACTCTTTGATAAGACGGGCCGCTATCTCTATTGACTTAGCGCTCTTATCCTGCGCCTTATCTATTTCCTCGATCAAGCTGTCAGGCACGAATACGCCGCTGACGTTTTTATTCATAAACCTGGCCATGCCGGCTGATTTTAAAAGAACGATCCCCGCTATTATTGTGGTCTTTAGGTGCCTTGACGCCTCAAGGAATTTCTTAAACATGCCGATGTCATATATTGCCTGGGTCTGAAAAAATTGAGCCCCTGAAGCTATTTTTTTCTCCATCTTGAGGACCTCGGGCTCGAGCGGGTCAGCGCCGGGGTTTACCACTGCGCCCACGCAAAACCTGGGGGAGCCTTTTAGGTCTTTACCGACCATATCTTTTCCTGTCTGTAATGTCCTTATTGCCTCAAGGAGCTGCATTGAGTCAAGGTCAAACACAGGTTTTGCCTGCGGATGGTCGCCAAGCATAGGGTGGTCGCCTGTTAAAGCAAGGATATTCTTTATGCCAAAAACCGAGGCTGATAAAAGATCGGACTGCAATGCCAATCTATTCCTGTCGCGGCAGGTCATCTGAAATACAGGCTCTATGCCGCGTTCGATCAAAAGCCTGCATATAGCGAGAGACCCTACACGCATCACAGAACTCTGCAGGTCAGTGACATTAATGGCATCGACCCTGCTTTTAATAAGCTCTGCGTCTTTCAGCGTCTCCTCAATATCAGTCCCCTTAGGCGGCCCGATCTCAGAGGTCAGTATAAACTTCCCATCCCTGATCTTATCACACAAAGACATTTTAGTTTCCTTAAGGTTCTCATCCTGTTGGTTAGCCTTGGGGCCGTTCGGCACTGAGAAGTTTTGCCGTCCGCTACGGTCCTTCGACAAGCTCAGGGCCTTAGTCCCGAGCGAAGCGAGGGGCGGTTTACGGCTCGTTCGTTTGGCGGAATTCCCTCGCTACGCTCGGTCAGTTCCGCCACTCACTCGCCGTAAAGCCTTGCGGACTTTTGCCAAAACTTCTCTAATGTGCCTCAGACCCCAAGGCTAACCAACACGAAGTAAAAGACCTATATCGTCTCTTCGCTCAGGCAAGGCCTTAAGAAAAGCCTTTTTCTTTTGCGGACAACAGGACTACCGCACAATAAAAGATCCTGCCTGTCAAAAGAAAACGGAGCGAGACCCAACTCTACGATAAGCCTTGCTATATTAAAATATTATTAGGTCGAGCATCTTTTCGTAGGCCTTGCCTGAGCGAAGAGACGCTGTACCAGCTCAAAGAACAACACGCTCTACTGCTGTAACTTAAATGCCTCCACCACATTCTTCATCAGCATTGCCACTGTCAAAGGTCCTACCCCTCCTGGAACAGGCGTTATGTACGACGCCTTTTCCTGAGCCTTGTCAAATTCAACGTCTCCGACGATCTTACCTTCGACACGGTTAATGCCCACGTCTATTACAATAGCGCCTTCTTTTATCCAATCGCCTTTTACCAGGCATGCCTTGCCGCACGCCACAATCAATATCTCCGCCTTTTTTACAAAATCAGGCAACGCGCCTCTTTCACCTGTAGCAATATGGCACACTGTGGTCGTCACAAATTTATTGAGAAGCAGTAACGCGAGAGGTTTCCCGACGATCTCGCTGTGACCTACTACCACAGCCTCTTTGCCGTAAAGGTCCAGGGAATCTATTGAATTTAAAAGCTCCATGCACGCCGCCGCTGTGCACGGGAGGATCTTTGCCTTGCCAAATACTATCTCTCCCATATTCTGCGGGTGCACTGCCTCAATATCCTTTAAAGGCGAGATATAGCGCGAGATGATCTTCCCGTCTATATGCTGAGGGATAGGCATCTGCACAATGATCCCGCTTACGGACGCATCCTTATTTAACTTATCGATCGCCTTTATTAGATCCGATTGAGACGTCTTGGCGTCCAGTTTTTCAAGCGAATACTCTATACCAAGGGCCTCGGCGTTTTTCCTCTGCGATTTTAGATATATTTCTGACGCAGGGTCTTCGCCCACTTGCACGCTTACCAGCTTAGGAGATCTTTTATATCTGATCCTTAAGGAACTTACATCAGCGAGCAGCCCTTTTTTTATCTTTGCTGCCAGGGCCTTGCCGTCCAGTAACTTCGCAGCCATGATCATCTCATCCTTCCTTGGGTTTTATCAATAGTTCTTTTGTACAAGATCCTTATCTCTTTTCTTATTCTCTCCACGCCCATTATCTCTTTTTCTACAAAAGGCCTGTCCTTCATACCTTTAAGGTTGATTTTGCAATTAAACGCCGCTGAATTAAAAGCGGCCTGCAGAAGTTCCGCGGCGCAGCCTACGTCAGTTATAAGGTTCGGATTGCCTTTTTCAGCAAGGCCCAGCGCTGTCTCCATTGTGCCCTTAGATAACCTGCACGCCCTGTTTGAAACATAGTAGCCGTCTTTAAGAGCCCTTTCAATAATTTTTTTGTCTTTTGTCCTGAACGCGTCTCTTATTTTCGAATATATCTCCGTATCATCATCTATCAAAGCAAGAAAAATTTTCCTGGCCTTTGTCAGGCTGAAAAGATGCTTCTTGACAGTTTTCTCGACACTCTTGTATTTATCATTACCTATTGTAAAATTACATACCATCTCCAGCAAAGCTGTGCCTATGGCTCCGGCAAGACCTGCCGCGCTTCCTCCGCCTGGCACAGGTTTCTTTGCCGCGAGTTCATCGATATACTTCTTTAAAGATTTATTTACATACATGGTTTTCCGAGTTTTTCCGCGTAACGTTCCGCGATTCTTATCAAAAGAGTCCTACTATCTTTCCGTCTTTGTCTATATCCACTTTTGTGCCAGCCGGGACTGACGGAAGCCCTGGCATGGTCCTCATTGTGCCGCAGAGAGGATACAAAAATCCCGCGCCCGCGGATATCCTTATATCTCTTATCGGCAGAGTAAAATCGCGCGGCCTGCCTTTAAGGCTGGGGTCATGCGACAGGGAAAGGTGCGTCTTTGCCATATTGATCGGCAATTTATCATATCCAAGCCTTGTATAGTATTCTATTTTCTTTTCAGCCTCTTCTGAATACTCAACATCCTTTGCCCCGTAGATCTTTGTCGCTATGCTCTCTATCTTCTTTTTTATCGGTGCGTCCAGGGGATAGAGAAATTTAAAGTCGGATTTCTTCTCGCACATCCTCAAGACAGCGTCCGCAAGATCCACCCCTCCCTCTCCGCCTTTTTCCCACACCTCGCTCAGAACCACGTCAAACGCGCCCGCCTTTTTAGCTATCTCCTTTATTACCGCTATTTCTTTTTCCGTATCATAAAGAAACCTGTTGATGGCCACTACTACCGGCAAGCCGAACTGTTTTATGTTCTCTATGTGTTTTACAAGGTTTTCAGCGCCTTTTATAACAGCCTCGACGTTTTCTTTTTTCACCTGCTCCATATCGAGCGGCCTGCCAGGTATTGCGTTAAACCCTCCGCCGTGCATCTTAATGGCCTTTACGGTGCACACAAGGACCATGCCGTCAGGCGGTTTCAGTCCTTTTGCCCTGCATTTTATATCAAGGAATTTTTCAGCCCCGCAGTCAGCGCCAAATCCGCTCTCTGTCACCACGTAATCCGCCAGCTTCAGCGCTATCAGGTCAGCCAGTATGGAATTATTGCCGTGCGCTATATTCGCGAAAGGCCCGGCATGCATTATGCAGGCCGTGTTTTCAGTTGTCTGGACCAGGTTTGGTTTTATGGCGTCTTTTAAAAGCACTGTCATTGCCCCCGCGCATTTTAAGTCCTCCGCAGTAACAGGCCTACCGTCTTTTGTAGACGCCACCAGCATGCGGCCAAGCCTTTTTCTCAGATCAGGCAGACTATCTGCCAAGGCCAGTATTGCCATTACCTCGCTGGCAACAGTAATATCAAACCCTGTATCGCGCGGAATACCATTTTCTTTTCCTCCAAGCCCTATCCTGATCTGTCTGAGAGCCCTGTCGCTTATATCAACCACTCGCCTTATCGCTATAGAGTCTATGTCTATATTTAAAGAGTTTCCCTTTATCAGATGATTATCTATAAATGCCGCAAGGAGATTGTTCGCGGCGCCTACTGCATGAATGTCTCCTGTGAAGTGCAGATTTATGTCTTCCATAGGTAAGACCTGAGAATACCCGCCGCCAGCAGCCCCGCCTTTTATGCCAAAGACAGGGCCCATGGAAGGCTGTCTCAGCGTTGTAATTACTTTTTTTCCAAGTTTGGCCAGACCAAGGCTAAGCCCTATGGTAGTCACGGTCTTTCCTTCGCCAAGCGGCGTAGGTGTAACAGCAGTGACGTCTATATATTTTCCTTGCTTATTGTCTTTCAGGCGGTCAAGTATAGAAAGGGATATTTTTGCTTTGTATTTACCGTATAATTCAAGTTCATCGTCATTGATCCCGATTTGGCGGGCTATTTCAGTAATGGGTTTTAGTTTAGCGGCCTGTGCTATCTCGAGGTCAATCGGAACTTTTGTCAACATACACCTCCGTTGATTATATTTTTTAGGCTGTCAATATCTATACCGCTCATCCAATTCAAACGCGTTCTTGATAAGCCTTAGTTTTGGAGAATCGCTATTTACGCCTTCAACGCACACAACGTCAAATCTACAATTTTGATCTTCTATTCGCTTTCTTTTAATATACAACAAAGCGCTTTTTGCAATCTGGTTTTGCTTCCTTTTATTTATAGAATATTCCGGCGCGGCGAATCTTTCTGTATTGCCGGTTCTAACTTCTATAAAGGAAACACAGTCTTTATCCATGCCTATCATATCTATCTCGCCGCATCTTGTCCTGTAATTTCTCTCGATTATCCTATATCCCTGCTTTTCTAAAAAACCCCGCGCTAGATGCTCTCCTCTTTTACCCGTTTTTAATCTTTCAAACGTCATGCTTCTCTAATAGGCGCAAAGGTCTTTCTGTGTATGGGGCACGGGCCGTATTTCTTTATGGCGTCAATGTGAAATTTCGTGCCATATCCCTTGTGCCTCAAAAAACCATAGGCCGGATATTTTCTGTCACAGGATTCCATTATCGCGTCGCGGGTTACCTTTGCCACTATCGAAGCCGCCGCGATTGAAAGGCTCTTCGAATCCCCCCTGACTATCCGCACGGTCCTGTAAGGCAACCTTAGTTTGATGTTACCATCTACCAGGACGCAAACATTTTTTTCTATCTCTTTACTGACCTTGCTATTTATACGGCAGAATTCCTTTATAAGCCGCGTCGCGGCCTGTTCCATTGCCGCGGCCGTTGCCCTGAGTATATTTCTTTTATCTATAAACCTGTGGTCTTTCAGTCCTGTGGCAAATATAGATTTTTTTGCTATTTCTTTAAAGGCCTTTTGCCTTTGCCCGGGTAATAACTTCTTTGAATCGTCTATTCTTGCGCTGAATTCTGGGGCAGAAAATCTGATCAAAGGCCCGGGAGTAAGTATTACTGCCGCTGCTACGACAGGTCCGGCGAGCGGGCCACGGCCTGCCTCGTCAATACCCACTATCAAAGAAAAGCCGTTAAGAAAGGCCCTTTTCTCCCACAGGAGCATTTGTTGTTTTTTCTGCTTCCCGTTTTTCTTCGACTTTCGTATGCTTGCCAACCCTGCCTCGCAGATAATAAAGCTTTGCCTTGTTGACTTTGCCTTTTTTTATAACAGAGACAGAATCAACTGTCGGGGAATGCAGCTGAAATACCCTTTCGATTCCCTCGCCATAGGATACGCGCCTTACAGCAAAGGTCTCTTTTATGCTGGACCCTTTTTTTCCTATCACTATGCCCTCAAAGCCCTGAAGGCGGGTCTTTTCGCCTTCTTTTATCCTCACAGACACCTTTACTGTGTCCCCTACATTGAACTGCGGTATTTCTTTTTTCATAAACCTTTTTTCGATCTCTTTGATCTTGTCCATAACCTCTCCCCATATAATGTTGTACTGCATCAAACTCACTTAATAAGATCCGGCCTTCTTTGTTTTGTTACCCTTAAAGACTCTTTCCTTCTCCACTTTTTTATTTTTACGTGATCTCCCGAGAGAAGCACTTCAGGCACCTTTTTGCCCTTGTATTCAGCAGGCCTTGTATAATGCGGGTATTCGAGCGTACCTTCAGAAAATGACTCATCCTGTCTCGAGTCCTCATTGCCGAGCGCCCCTGGCAAAAGCCTGACCACAGCGTCAATAATGGCCATTGCCGGTAATTCGCCGCCTGTTAACACAAAATCACCTATTGATATTTCTTCGTCCGCAAGCTCTCTGACCCTTTCGTCAATACCCTCATAGTGGCCGCACAACAGCACTATATGCTCATAGCTGGAAATTTTTTCAGCCAGATCATGACTAAACGTAGCGCCCCTTGGCGTCAGAAGGATCACCTTGGTCTTGAGTCTCAAGTCCTTTGTCTTGCGCCGTATATAATTTATTGCCTCAAAGAACGGCTCAACGCTCATTACCATCCCGGGCCCGCCTCCGAAAGGCTTGTCATCTACTTTCCTGTGCCTGTCTTTTGAAAAAAGCCGTAAGTCTATGATGTTTATATCCACTACGCTTTTCCCCTGGGCCAGTTTTATTATTGATTCACCCAGCACGGCATCAAACATCTTTGGAAATATTGTAAGCACGTCTATACGCATAAAATGTTACAGCGCCCCTTGTTTTTTAAGCAAGTTTCTTACGATTTCCGACGGCTGCGCGCCTTTTGACAGCCAATATTTGGCCCTGTCTATCTCGACTACTACCAGCGGTGGTTTTTTGGACGGATCATAATAGCCGATCTCTTCTATTGTCTTGCCATCCCTGGCGCGTTTTTTATCGCACACCACGATCCTTTGATGGGGCTTCTTTTTCGTGCCAAACCTTTTCAACCTGATTCTTACTGACATTTTGCCTCCCCCTTTTAGAAATTACACTCCAAACCCGCATTGCAATTTAATTGCAATGCGGGTTTGGTAAACTCAAAAATTCCATACAACAAGTTCAGCAACACGATATGCCGCAACTACATATATGGGTAACTGCGGCGGCTTCTCAGTCCTCTTTCTCTCTCTTGATCCGCGCGCCTAATTTCTCTAATTTTTCCTCGATGTTGTAATACCCTCTGTCCAGATGATATATCCTTGACACCTCTGTCTTTCCTTTAGCCACAAGCCCGGCAAGTATCAAGGCCGCTGACGCCCTTAAGTCAGACGCCATTACTGGCGCGCCGCTAAGCCTGGGTACGCCTTTTATTATTGCGCTCGGGCCTTCCAGCATAACCTGTCCGCCCATCCTCGCGAGCTCACTGACATGCATGTATCTTTCGGGATAGACCTTCTCTGTTATAACGCTTATGCCTTTTGTTATACTCATCAACGCCATCATCTGCGCCTGCATATCTGTTGGAAAACCAGGGTACGGCAATGTAGTCACGTCCACTGGCCTTAAAGAACGTATGGTCTTTACCCGCAGACCTTCTTTTGTGTCCGTAATTTTTAACCCTGCGCACTGCAACTTATCTATAACTGCGCCAATATGCTCCACATTCGCGCCCTTTATTACGATATCACCCCCTGTAATAGCCGAGGCTATCATAAATGTGCCTGCCTCTATCCGGTCATCGATTATAGTATATTCCGCGCCATGAAGACTCTTTACGCCTTCTATTTCCACAACGGGCGTTCCGTGCCCTTTTATTTTAGCTCCCATCTTTATCAGGAATTTTGCCAGATCGCAGACCTCTGGTTCGCAGGCAGCGCTTTCTATAACTGTTTTTCCTTTTGCAAGCGTGGCGGCCATCATCAGGTTAGCTGTCGCCAGTACGCTAGAGCCAAAATTTCCGCCAAGATACACCCTCGCGCCTTTTAGCTGCTTTGCGCTGGCTACAATATAGCCGTGTTCTATCTTTATATCAGCTCCTATGGCGCTCAGCCCTTTTATATGCAAGTCAATCGGCCTGGGTCCGATAACGCAGCCCCCTGGCATAGATACCTCTGCCAGTTTCAATTTGGCAAGTACAGGCCCCAAGACGCATACAGACGCCCTCATAGTACTGACAAGTTTATAAGGCGCTGTATAATTAGAATAGCCGCGGGGCTCCACTATAACAACATTGTCTTCCATGCTCACCTTGACGCCAAGGACTCGCATGATCCTGAGCATCGTATAGACATCGCGCAGCGGAGGTACGTTTTTTATAACTGACTTGGAATCCGCGAGGAGCGTGGCCGCCAGTATAGGTAACGCGGCATTCTTAGCCCCGCTTAACTCCACTGTTCCTTTAAGCCTTGCTCCGCCCTCTATAATAAATCTATCCATAGCACCCTGTCTATTTCCGCAAAATCTTTTATCACGTCTTTTATCATGTACGATCTTTCATCAGAAAATATCTTTCGCGCGTCATGGCTTTCTCCCAATCCTATTTCCAGAAATAAAGCGCCTTTTGTTTTTAAGTGCTTACTGGCATCTCGCGCTATCAGCCTGTAAAATTCCAGTCCATCAGGCCCGCCATCCAGCGCGCATCCAGGCTCCCGCCTGACTTCCCGCTGTAATAGCCCCATATCGCTGCTTTTGATATAAGGCGGATTGCACACTATTATATCAAACTTATTGGTTTTATCAAACACTAATGGTTCAAAAAGATCGCCTTTATAAAATTTTATTCTTTCAGCCACATCGTGCATGACGGCGTTTTCTCTTGCCGCTTTCAGCGCGTCTTCTGAAATATCTGTAGCGACTATTTCCGCGGCCGGCATGGCCTTTGCAATGCCTATGGCAATACAACCAGAACCTGTGCAGAGGTCGAGTATCTTAAGATCAGCGTTTAGTGTGTAGCGTTTAGTGTGTAGTAAATCCAGGGCCGCGTTCACTAAAATTTCTGTCTCAGGGCGGGGGATAAAAACTCTCTCTCGCACCTTAAAATCCATTCCCATAAAATCAGCGCGGCCGGTGATATACTGCAACGGTTCGCCTGCCAGGCGTCTTTGAACTAAAGAATCCAATAAAAGCTCTTTACCCTGGCCTACTGCCAGCTCTTTTGAGTAGAGATCCGTCCTGCTGCAATTGAATAAATACGCAAGCAGCTCCTCTATTTCAAACCGCGAGACAATATCTGTATACTTGTTTATCATAATTCTGCGCCGTGTCCAAGTTTCAACTTTTTTTCAGCATGGAGAAGGGCCGCTATTATCTCATCTATTTCGCCTTCCATGACCCTGTCAAGCTTGTGTATGGTAAAACCTATCCTGTGGTCAGTTACCCTTCTGTCCGGATAATTATAAGTCCTTATCTTTTCGCTGCGGTCTCCTGTTCCCACCTGGTTCTTTCTGTTATCCGCGGTTTTTTTCTGCTGCTCCTTCCTGAGACTTTCCAGAATACGCGCCTTTAAGACCTTCATCGCCGCTATCTTATTCTTATATTGAGACCTCTCGTTCTGGCACTGCACGACTATGCCAGTAGGCTCATGCGTGATCCTGACAGCAGAATCCGTTACGTTTACATGCTGCCCTCCCGCGCCGCTGGATCGATAGGTATCAATCCTCAAGTCCTGCGGATTGATCTCGACCTCGACATCTTCCGCCTCTGGCAAAACAGCTACGGTAACAGCTGAGGTATGTATCCTGCCTGAAGATTCAGTCACAGGCACTCTCTGAACCCTGTGAGCGCCGCTTTCATGTTTCAGCATCCTGTAAACATTATTACCTTTAACAGAAAATATTATTTCCTTAAACCCGCCTGCTTCGGCAATATGATTATCCAGTATCTCTATTTTCCACCCCTGGCCAGCCGCATATTTAGAATACATACGGAAGAGGACTCCGGCAAAAATCGAAGCCTCCCGGCCGCCCGTGCCAGCCCTTATCTCCATGATAACGTCCTTACCCGCATCAGGATCTTCCTCCAGAATAGCCTCTTCCAGCTCTGACAGGAGCTTTATCCTTTTTGACTCAAGCTCCTCAATCTCTTTCCTTGCCATCTCTACAAGCTCTTCGTGAGTCTCTTTCTGGATAAGGGTTTTTGTCGAATCAATCTCCAGCACCACCTTCTTGTATTCTTTATAGGCGTAGACAAGGCCTTCCATAGAAGACAGTTCCTTTGCGAGCTTATGGCACCTGTCTATATCCATAGCCACATCGTTATCAGCTAAAAGGTGTTGTATCTCTTCATAGCGCTTTAATAGATTTTCGAGCTTATTAAACATAATTTTACCGCCGCAGACAGAGACTTCTGCGTAGTTCCGTGATTACTTCTTTTTGTATTTTTTCAAAAACTTTTCCACCCTGCCGGCCGAATCAATGAATTTTTGTTTGCCTGTAAAGAACGGGTGGCATTTTGAACATATCTCCACGCGTATATTCTGCTTCGTTGAGCAGGTATGCATGACTTCTCCGCACGCGCAGATGATAGTCGCTTCTTTGTAGTCAGGATGAATCTTGTCTCTCATTTTAAACCCCCTTGTTAATGGTTCATGCTCTCTAAAAACTCTTCGTTTGTCTTTGTCTTCCCGAGCTTCTGGAGCAAAAGCTCCATGGCCTCGACGCTATTAAGCTCGTTCAGGACCTTTCTTAAGATCCATACCCTCTGGAGCTCTTTATCTTCGAGGAGGAGTTCTTCTTTTCTTGTATTAGACCTCTTTATGTCAATGGCCGGATAGACCCTTCTTTGAAACAGGTTCCTATCAAGTTGTGTCTCCATATTGCCCGTGCCTTTAAATTCCTCGAATATAACCTCGTCCATCCGGCTGCCTGTATCAACCAGCGCGGTGGCGATGATAGTCAGGCTTCCGCCTTCTTCTATATTCCTGGCCGCGCCAAAAAATCTCTTGGGTTTATGAAGCGCGTTTGAATCCACTCCGCCCGAAAGTATCTTTCCTGAATGCGGGACCACTGAGTTATACGCCCGCGCGAGCCTGGTTATGCTGTCCAGGAGGATCACTACGTCTTTTTTATGCTCGACAAGTCTTTTGGCTTTTTCAAGCACCATTTCAGAGACCTGAACATGCCTCTCCGCTGGTTCATCAAATGTAGAGCTTATCACCTCGCCTTTGACAGTCCGCTGCATGTCTGTGACCTCTTCAGGTCTTTCGTCGATAAGAAGCACCATGATTACAGCGTCAGGATAATTTTCCGCTATGCTGTTTGCCACCTTCTGCATGATAATAGTTTTGCCGCTGTAGGGAGGCGCCACGATCATCCCCCTTTGACCCTTTCCGATAGGCGTCAATAGGTCCATCACGCGAGTTGTAAGGTCACTCTTTTTTGTCTCAAGCTTATATCTCTGGTTAGGATAAAGAGGCGTCAGGTTATCAAACAATATCTTGTCCTTGGCTGTCTCAGGGTTTTCAAAATTTACAGCCTCCACCTTCAGGAGCGCGAAATATTTCTCGCCCTCTTTAGGCGGTCTTATCTGGCCGCTTACCGTATCCCCTGTTCGCAGGGCGAACTTTTTGATCTGTGACGGCGAGATATATATATCGTCAGGACAGGGAAGATAGTTATAATTAGGCGAACGCAAAAATCCGAAACCATCAGGCAGTACCTCCAGGACTCCCTCGCCGAATATAAGGCCGGCCCTTTCTGTCTGGGCCTGAAGCACCTTGAAAATAAGGTCCTGTTTTTTTAAACTGCCCACGTCGCTTACATTCATCTCCCGAGCTATTTTATTCAACTCAGATACCTTGATAGATTTTAATTTTTCAATATCCAGTTTTTGACTTATAGTCATAAGCGGCGCCCATGCCTCCTAATTGCTTCCAGATTTTTTTAACCTGGGTTCTTGTTTCGTTTTTTGAACCACCATTATCTATAACAAAGTCTGCAAACGCCAGCTTTTTTTTTAACGGCGCCTGCAAACGTAACCTTTTCAGCGCATCTTCTTTTGTCATAGCCTTCGCCTTCGTCAACCTGGCAACCTGTCTTCTTCTCTCTACCTTGACCACTATCAGGATATCCAGTTTCTTATAAAAACCTGACTCGACAAGCAATGCCCCTTCAACAACAACCGGCCTTTTGCCTTTTTCGCAAAGAACGAGCGCCTCTATTTCTTTTATTGTTTCAGGGTGAACAAGCCTATTCAACAGCAAGAGCCTTGAAGTATTATTGAAAACAATGTCTGCCAGCTTTACCCTGTCTATACGCTTGCCCGGGCCAAGTATCTTTTTTCCGAAATGCCTTACTATTCTTTTATAAATCGTCCTGCCAGGCAGCATAAGTTTGTGACAGACTATGTCCGCGTCAATCACGCGCGCGCCAAGAGCGCCGAACATCTCAGTCACAGTGGTCTTTCCGCTGCCAAAACTGCCTGTGATACCTATTATCATAACAAAAGTCCTATTAGGAGATGTTCGAGGTTAAACCTCGAACATCTCCAACCAGTTCTTCCCAAACTTTACACTCACCTCTACAGGTACGCGCAATTTTACAGCGCCTTCCATCTTTTCCTTGATCATTTTCGCCATTGATGCAAGTTCTTTCTCAGGGGCCTCAAACACAAGCTCATCATGCACCTGCAAAATCATCTTTGAGGAAACTTTTTTCTCCGCCATATCCTTGTGTATATTTATCATGGCTATCTTTATAAGGTCTGCGGCAGAGCCTTGTATTGGGGCGTTAATGGCTATCCTTTCAGCCTGCTGCTGTTCCTTTACGCTTCCGGTAATTATTTCAGGTATATACCTGCGCCTGTTAAAGAGCGTTGTCACGTAACCCAGAGACCTGGCCTCTTCTATAGTATCTTCCATATATAACCTCACGCGAGAGTATCTTTCGAAATAAGAATCTATGAACTGCTGTGCGCTGGCAGGGTCGATAGAAAGGCTTCTTGAAAGCCCGAACGCGCTCATGCCATAGACTATGCCGAAGTTTACAGTCTTTGCGCTGGAGCGTTGTTCCGGCGTCACATCCTTCTCCTTGACGTCAAAAATCAAAGACGCTGTATGGGTGTGGACATCCAGGCCCTGCTCAAACGCCTTTAACAGTTCTTCGTCTTTGGACAAATGCGCCAGTATCCTCAGCTCTATCTGCGAGTAATCCGCGGATATTATCAGGCTGCCTTTTTCTCCTATAAAGGCCTTTCGTATCTCTCTGCCCTGAGGCGTCTTTATAGGTATATTCTGCAGGTTAGGCTTGCTTGATGAAAGCCTGCCGGTAGCCGTTATGGTCTGATTGAATGATGTGTGCAGCCTGCCTGTCTTTTTGTTTACAAGCTCGGGCAGCGCGTCTATATAAGTCGACTTTAATTTTGACAACTCCCTGTACCTGAGAAGCTCTTTTGGCAGCGGATGGACAAAGGCCAGCCTTTCCAGGACGCCCACGTCTGTGGAAAACCCCGTCTTGGTCTTTTTTACAACAGGCAGGTTCAGTTTTTCAAAAAGTATCTCGCTCAACTGCTTGGGAGAATTGATATTAAATTCAGCGCCCGCTATCTTATAGATATTTTTTACAATAGTCTCCAGCTCTTTATCCATATCCCTTGACATGCCTTTTAACAATTTAACGTCCACCTTTATCCCTGAGGTTTCCATCTCTGAGAGCACATCCACTAAGGGCAGTTCTATTTCCCTGAAAAGCATGTCCAGCTCTTTTTCAAAAAGCTCTTTCTCGAGGATCTGCTTCAGCCTGAACGTAATATCGCTGTCTTCGCAGGAGTATTCTGAAATCCTGTCCAGCGGCACCTCGCTCATGTTTATGCGCTTTTTGCCGCTGCCCAAAAGCTCATCTATGGATATCATTTTATGGTCCAGCCTTTCAAACGCCAGGTCATCGAGATTGTGATTGAATTTCGAAGGGTTTAATAAATAAGACGCTATCATCGTATCAAACTCTATGGCATTCAACCCTATGCCGCAATTTGACAGGATCAATTTCTCGTATTTTATATTCTGTCCTATTTTCTTTATTTTCTCATTCTCCATAATGCCCTTAAGCGCCTTAAAAACATAGCCTGGATCAACGCCCTGCCGAACCATAAGACCTGAGCCCTGAGCCTTACTGGCAAGCGCCACATAATACGCCTTCCCCGCTTCCCAGCAAAACGAGACGCCAACAGGCACCGCGACCAGAGGGTTTTCGCTTGTTGTCTCAAAATCAAACACAAACTCTTTTTGTTTTTTTAATTCGCTCAAAAAACCTTCAAAACCTTTTATGTCAACTATGGTCTTATAACACGCCCCGGAACGCAAGCCGGGGCTGTCAGGGGCGGCTTCTTTCGCCAGTGTTTTAAAATCCAGGTCCTTAAAGATCCTGACCAATCTCTCCCGATCAGGATCTTTTAGGCGCATAGCGCTGAGTTCAACCTCAATAGGCACAGAGTCATCTACAGTAGCCAGTTCTTTTGACAGGCGCGCGATATCTTCCTGTTCCGCGAGCATCTTTCTCTTTGACTCGTTTTTTATCTTATCAATATTTTTATACAGGGTGTCTATATCCTTAAAATCCTTTATCAGCTCTATTGCCGTCTTCTCTCCTACGCCACGGACCCCGGGTATATTGTCGCTGACGTCGCCGGACAATGCCATAAGGTCTGTCATGTTCTCAGGCCCCAGGCCTGAAAACCTGTTTATCACAGCCTCTTTGTCGTACACAAGGCCTTCCTTATGGGTGCTGCAGACCTTTATATTATCATCCACGAGCTGCAGCGCATCTTTATCGCCTGTAACAATATAAACCTCTACGCCTTCTTTTGCTATTTTTCTGGCTACTGTCGCGAGTATATCATCTGCCTCAAACCCTTCTTTTTCAAATATAGCTATGTTATAGGCCGCGACTACTTCTTTTATCAAAGGCATCTGAGAAACAAGGTCATCAGGCATAGGCTTTCTTTTTATCTTATACGCGTTGAATCTCTTATGCCTGAAGGTCGGGCCTTTTAGATCAAAGGCAATGCCCATGTAATCCGGCTTTTCTGACGCGAGCAATTTTTTCAGCATCAGGATAAAACCATACACAGCGTTTGTCGGCTGGCCCTTGGAATTCCTCAGGTCTTTTATGGCATAATACGCCCTGTAGCAATAGGAATTCCCGTCTATTAAAAAAACCCTTTCTTTTTTCATGGTCTGTCCGGGGCTAGCGATCATCTGAAATTTTTACGATGTTTTCTAAGGGGGTACATGGCGTCTTCAGGAATATTTGTAAAAAATTGGAAGGGAAAATTATTCTGGCAATATATTTAATATTGCTTCAAATTCTTTCCTCGCGCCTGAAAAATTATTTTCGCGGTAGCGCATAAGGCCTTCGTCGTAAAGATCCTTAATCCTTTCCTCCTTCATCTTTTTTTTCACGGATTCTTCCAGGCTAAGCAAGCTTGCGTCATCCGGATACTCTCTCTTCGCGGATCTTATTACGTCAAGCGCTCTGGAGTATTCTCCTTTTGCAAAATAACTATTCGCGTTAACATAATAACTCTTGGCGCTGGGACCTGATTCAGGCTCTTTTGTGATAGGTTTTTTGTTTTCTGTCACCACCGCAGGGGTCTTTTTGCCTCTTTCCCGGCTAAGCCTCTCTTCCGCCAGCCTGAGTGATTCCTGTAGTTCTCTGTCCAGGCTTGACTTTTTTGAACTCACCGCCTGCTTTCGTCTTTCTGTTGTTTTTTTAAGCCCTGTCTTTCTGGGATCCTCATCCTTTGAACCAAGTAATGTCCATTCATCAGATGCATCCTTTGTCTTTTTTATCCCGACAGGCTTCTTTGTCTTTTTCTTCCGATCTCTGACAGCAGGCCGCTTTTTAGAGACAGCTTGTTTTTCGAGCAGCCCAAGCTTTACAAGTCTCTGCTCGGCCTCTTGTGTCCACGGATCTTGTGGACTGCCGAGCTTATAGCGCCTCATCCAGTGAAAGGCCGCCTTTTCAAGTTCGCCTTTTCTCTCGTAAAGAAGCGCCAGGTTGGTATGCGCGTTTGCGTAATTACCGTCTATTGCCACTGCCTTCTGGTATTCAGTCTCTGCGCGGTCAAGCCAGCCCTTTGCTTCAAAAAGAATACCAAGGTCATTGTGTGGGGCAGCGTAGTTTGGATCAAGGCTCGCTGACTTCTGATACCATGAGATAGCCTCGTCTATCTCCCCTACCTGCTGGGCATTGTAGCCTTGCACGCGGTATGATTCAGCGTCGCCTTTAATCTCTCCCGCGTATATATATTTAGTATTTATTACATAGATAAGGGCTATGAAAATAAGGGTGCTTATGGAACACCGCGAAAAATGTTTTTGCATTAATGACTCCATTTTTCACAAGTGTATCATATTAAGCTTTTTGCGTCAAGAAAAATCTGCTATTTTGAGTAAAGATGAGGCTGGTTAGAAAAATGCCCTCCTGTCAGGGCATCCAAATCCGCCGTAAGCTCAGCTATTCTAAGCTGTCTTTCCATCCTTTCTTTTAATCCCGAAGGCGGAGAAATTAGCGTCTCTATCTGAAGTCTCCTGCGCTCAAAATAAGTCCTGGTTACCTCATCCAGGATATCGTCTCGCAGCTGCACCATTAAGCGACTGCGCGTATCTATTGATGTCTGGTCGTTATTCCAGATGAGTTCGCCCAGGTCCCAGGACATTGTAACATCCCAGCTTATGGCATCGTCGCCTTTTTGCAATACATCAGGATTCTGACCTGCGTCCCAGTGCCAGTAATCGGTGACATATCTATCCACGCCTACAGATACATCCGGCAGTAATGCCTTTTTACCTGCGGCAGAACGCCACTGCTTAATCTTATCAGGATGAACCTCGGCGTATTCGATAGCAGCTTCTTGCACTTCTCTGATGCTTGGTTCGTGCGCGAATAATCTTAGAATATCTTTTTCCTGCTCAGCGCCATCCCTCGACTTCGCTCGGGACAGGTAAGATGGCGCAGCTACGCTACCATCCATAATTGTAGTTGCAGCGCCTTGCACTGCCAACAAACGACCTTTCGTAGATCTATACAACCCCTTATCCGTCGCAGCCCAAATCCTATTTTTATTATCCGCTGCTATAGAACTTGTCCTGCTCGCGTCCATCCCCTTGTATAATGCCTGCCATATCTCATCTTTATCATTAAAAATAAAGACTCCGCTATCGGTAGCTGCATAGAGATTGTCTTTAAATAAAATACGGTTTATCTTCTCTGAACCAAGCCCTGCGGATGTAAAGTTCTGCCACGATTCTCCTTTATCATCGCTCGTAAATATGCCTGAATCTGTCGCAAGGAATATCTTTTTATCTTTCACATATATACTATTGACTAGTTTCGATGCAGTGGCCGCCTCATTTATTACGTCAGCATCGTATTCGGTTTCCTCGGAAGAAGTGATAAATACTCTTTTCCAATCAGGGCCTGAACTTTTATATACGCCTTTTTCTGTCGCTAAAAATACATTGCCTTCTAAAGACGCGATCCATTTTATATTTATATTTCCCGCTTCGCCTTGCTCTTTCTGCCATGTAGCTCCATTGTCGCTGCTGAGGAAAAGCCCGCCTCCTGTGCCAAGGTAGATTTTATTATTATCAAATGCGATATGCTGTGTACTGCTTGCCTCTGTGCCAATTCCTTTAAAGATCCTTTTCCAGCTGGTTTTACCGTCAATGCTTTTAAAGAGCCCCTTATCCGTGCAGATAAAAACAGCGCCCCTGAAGACCTGTATGAAATTAAT
Organism: Candidatus Omnitrophota bacterium; assembly: GCA_018901615.1. GTDB lineage: Bacteria > Omnitrophota > Gorgyraeia > Gorgyraeales > Gorgyraeaceae > JAHIEN01. The sequence continues at coordinate 40,741 of JAHIEN010000083.1, forward strand.
GGTTCCATATTCGCCTCTTGCAAGAAAAACAACATTCCATGTCTCGCCATCGTCCTCGCTCCTATACAGCCTATTTTCAGAAGACATGCAAATATCATCTCCTTTGACAGCAACTTCTCTGATGTCAGATTCGCTGATTCCCGGAATCGGTTCCCATATTTCATCAGCGCACGCCGCGGAAACAAAAACGCAGCAGGCCATTAAAAAGATAAAATACCTCACAGAACACCTCCTCCCTTCTATTAATAATAGACATGCAAGGCCTTTTTTCTTCCAGATTTTTCTCAGGAAATAAAATTTTAGGCGTGGTTAACAAGATACAGCCAGTTTACTACCGGAACTAGGTATGGTTCAATAGACTGCCGGACAGGAAATCATGACTGGAGGCAAACCCTTAAAGGGGGACGTCTTACTGCGATGCAACACCTTTTAAATCATAGAGTTAAGAACCTTATGATTCCAGTATTAAAATATTAAAATTTGGAATCGTTATGCTTATAACTTATTTTAAATATTCATGTTACAAACCAGTAAGACGTCCCTCTTATCCCCATATTTTTACAGGGGTACTACGAGCAAGGGAAAATGGGGTAGGAAATTGTGACTGGAGAAGATGTTGAAAAGGGGATTATAAATTTTTCTGTAGGCCCTTCTGATTATCTAAGAGAATATCCTTGGTTAAGGTAGGCTGCGATTGGTCAGGATTCTCAAAAAGCATCATAGTGACTGTATCTTGTTCACTAACAATGTGTTCTTTCTGCATAGTAAGATTATAAGGTTTAAATAATTGCTCATATTCTTCACGTCTTCTAAAAATTGTATATTTACTACGAGGGGGACCTTTGTCTTGATAAGTTTGCTCAACTATAAAAACCCTATCACTTAACTCTTTCATTTTCTCAATGGTCTGTTTTAATTCCTCTGGATTAATAATGTGGATTAATACTAAGGAACTAAAAACCAAATCAAAAGACTTTGGAGATAGACCCAATTCAGTAATTTTTCCTACATGTAATGAAACATTATCGAATCCCTTCAAATTTTTTGTAGCTCTTTGAATCATGTTTGGAGAAATATCATTTCCAATAATCTCTTTTGCTCGCTTTGCAATTTCTGAAGTCATTCGACCTATACCAACTCCAACTTCAAATACTCGCTTACCTTCCAGTGTACCCTCTAAGATTCCAAATATATCCTCTTGAAGCTTCCTTGTGTTTTCTATATTCTGTTCCGTAGAGTACCTTGTTGACAAAACTGCGTTGATGCCTGAACGAGAGGCTCTTATTTTATCCCACTGCTCAAAAATTTCCTCCTCTAAAATTTTCTCTTTATCTTTACGACTTAAAAATTCATTTGCATCATCAGTCCTTTCTATGCCTTGCTGTCGTTTACTCTCATCAAACATTAAATTAGCTCTGAGAGTGGGAGTAGCATAAGCTATAGTATGCACAAATAGGCACACGCTTACACAGATAGATACAATCTTGAATAATCCTTTTTCAATCTTCCTCATAATCCACCCAAAAAATAGCCTTACTGTCTCTAGTCTATAAAGCTGTTCTAGTTGCGTTACGGAACATGTTTAGTTCAAGCGCCTCTTTCTCTCTTCTAAGGATTCCAAGAAAGATTTCAATAAACGTTTTCGCTTGGCTGTCTTGAGAAACTTTAAAAGCTTTTTTTACTGTTTCAATGGCTTCATCTAAATACTTTATTGCTTTTTTTGGATCAGTATCTTTTTCTATCATGGCAAGACTACGTAAGACAATACCCCGGTTATTAAAGGCGTATGCATAATCCGGATTAATTGTTGTGGCTTTTTCATATTTTGCGTGTGCCTCTTCTAAATACTTTATTACTTTTTCCGGATTAGTATCTTTTTCTATCATAGCGAGGCTACATAAGGTATTGCCCCAGTTATTAAAGACTTTTGCATAATCCGGATTAATTGTTGTGGCTTTTTCATATTTTGCGCATGCCTCTTCTAAATACTTTATTGCTTCTTTCGGATTAGTATCTTTTTCTATCATGGCAAGATCGTTTAAACTAGTGCCCCAGTTATAAAAGGCTTTTGCATAATCCGGATTAATTGTTGTGGCTTTTTCATATTTTGCGTGTGCCTCTTCTAAATACTTTATTACTTTTTCCGGATTAGTATCTTTTTCTATCATAG
>JAHIEN010000084.1 GCA_018901615.1 Candidatus Omnitrophota bacterium
TACGTATGGGCAGAGGACCTGGAAGAGAATACAATAATCACCAGCCCTTACTTTGGGAATATTAAACTTATAATCATAGAATCCGGAAAACACAATATAGGGAAATGGGTATATGAAGAGCGCAATATATATGAGGACTATAAGAGATGCTTTGGCTCTGAACCGCCTATGGCAGGGGCCATCGCCATTATGACTGACACAGATAATACGCTCTCTACGGCAGAGGCCTCATATAAAGAAATAAGAGTGGGGTATAAAAATGAATAAAAATAATAAAAGAAAAAGGGCCTTTGCCAATAAAATACATAAAGAGATATTCTGGCTTGTATTTGTGGCTGCCTTATTACCGGCCATCATAGTCATGGTCTTATTATATTACCTGATATTCAATATAACAGCTGAACAGATGGTCATCCCTGAAGCAATTGCCTATAACCTGATACCTGCGGCAAAAAAAGTGATTGTCATCTTATTATTTGCCGCCCCCCTATCTATAGCGGCAATACTTTTATTCGCGTATAAGCTCAGTCACAGGATAATCGGGCCTTTTGACAGGATAGTAACGGAACTCGGGGAATGCGCGGAAGGTAGAAAAAAAGGGCCTATAGTCATCAGAAAAAACGACAAATTCAAACCCCTTGTGGATAAAATCAATAAATTGCTTGATAAGAAATAGCCAAAAAATAGGCCCGGGTTTATCCGGGCCTATCTGTTTTTCCTAATGTTATGCCTTTACTACGTTTACAGCCTGGTCGCCTTTCGGGCCTTTTTCTACCTCAAACTCTACTTCCTGGCCTTCTTCAAGCGTCTTATAACCATCGCCCTGAATAGCTGTGTGATGCACAAATACATCAGCGCCTGATTCAGTAGCAATAAATCCATAACCTTTTTGGTTGCTGAACCATTTTACTTTACCTTTTGCCATTACTCACTACCCTCCTTTCCTTAAAATAGATCATAGTAAATAACGACAGAAATAAAAAAGCCGCAAGGCGAGTACTTCTTCTACCTTGCGGTCAAGCTTTCTACTCCCTTATTTACTACTATTCTACAAATAAACTAATACTAAATATACCCTACGATCTCTTATTTGTCAAGAAAAATTCCTTCTTGATGTTACTATTTGAACAGTTATAGTACACTCTCAGCGCATAACAAGCCCTGCTCGCTCAGTCGAAGATTTGCCCCCATCTATCCTAGCTTTACCTGGGGCCGCCTTTTCGAAGGCCCTGGCAGAGCGAAAAGACGCTGAGCTGGAGCGTATGCAGCGTAATGGAACAATGTAAGTATTACAAATTTCTTTTCTTAATTTTAAAAAAATATTTATTTTTTATCACTTTTCCTTTCCAAAAATAAATAAATATGTTATACTTAATTTAAATGAGAAAATAATTTAAAAAATTTTTGTAAATTATTTTTCAAAAAGAGAGGGGTTTTATTATGAAATTCGGAGGAAAACTTTTAATCATAGGCTGCGGTTCTGTGTCACAGTGCGCCATACCGCTCGTACTCAAACTTATAGACATGCCGGCTAAAAAAATTACCATAATGGATTTTGTCGATAACCGCCATAGAGTAAAGGACGCCCTTGATAAAGGCGTAAATTATACAATGGAGAGAGTGACTGTCGATAATTATAAAGAACTCCTCGCTAAATACGCGGGTCCTGGAGACATGATCATTGACCTTGCCTGGAATATCGATTGCATCTCTATTGTCAAGTGGTGCAGGGATAATCAGGTCTTATACTGCAATACCTCTGTCGAGGAATGGAATCCTTACAAGGATAGCGAGCGCAATGACCCGACAAAGTACACCCTTTACGCAAGACATATGGAAATCCGTAATAAACTTGCTGAATGGGGAGATAACGATAAGGCCTCTACCGCTATTGTGGACCATGGCGCGAATCCCGGCCTGGTTTCGCATTTCACAAAACATTCTCTTATAGGCATCGCTGAAAAAATCCTCAAAGAAAAACCAAAAGATCCGAGGAAAAAACAGCTCGAACAGGCGCTAGAAGATAAAAATTTTCCAAAGCTCGCCCAGCTTGAAGGAGTAAAGGTCATTCATATAAGTGAACGCGACACCCAGATCACAAATAAGCCCAAAGAAGTAAACGAGTTTGTAAACACCTGGAGTATTGAAGGGTTTTTCGAAGAAGGCGTCGCGCCTGCCGAACTCGGCTGGGGCACACACGAACGTTATATCCCTAAAAATGCATATTTCCATAAGACTGGCCCTGGTAATCAAATCTGCCTCAGCACCATAGGCATGAAAACCTTGGTCCGCTCATGGGTACCTTGTGGAGAAATCATAGGCATGGTGATACGGCATGGCGAGGCCTTTAGCATTTCCGACAGGCTTACAGTCTGGGAAAATGGAAAAGCCATTTACAGGCCTACTGTTCATTACGCGTATTGCCCGTGTAACGCTGCCATAAACTCTCTGCACGAACTCGAAATGAGGCAGTTTAATCTTCAGGAAAAACAAAGGATTATGAGCGACGAGATAATAGACGGTAGAGATGAACTCGGCGTACTCCTCATGGGGCATGATTTCAAGTCATGGTGGTGCGGCAGTATATTGGATATACATGAAGCCCGCAGATTAGTACCCCACCAGCAGGCAACAACTCTTCAAGTAGCTATCTCTATTGTATCCGCCGCTATATGGATGATCAAGAACCCCAAAAAAGGCTTCTTGCTTCCGGATGACTTAGAACACGAGGAAATTCTCAAGACATCCCTCTCTTACATAAAACCATTTATCTCAGAAGCGGTTGATTGGACACCTCTTAAGAATATTAATACAAAGTTCACTAAATTCGATGTCGTAAAACCTAAAGAAGAGGATGTCTGGCAATTCGTCACATTCCTTGCCAACCCTAGAGATAGGATGTACGTATATGAATCAAACGCAGCAAAACAACCTGAAGCCGTTAAGGTCTAAGCCTGACCTGAGCGGGATTGAAGCTCTCATAAGGCTAATGTTGAAGAAACACCGCACGCCTTTCATGCTCATAAGGCGTCCAGTCCTCGAAAAACAGTATTACCGTTTCAAAAAATGCCTTCCTGAAGTAACACCTTATTACGCGATAAAGGCAAACCCCTATCCAGGTATCATAAAGACCTTTGTAAAGCTCGGCGCGAGCTTTGACGTCGCGAGCGCCAATGAAATGAAACAGGTCCTTAGACTTGGCGCTACGCCTTCAAAGATAATTTTCGCCAATACCATCAAATCCAATGAAGATATTGAGTTCGCGCGCCGACGCAGGGTAAGGCTGATGACCTTTGATAACGAGCCAGAGCTTTACAAGATAGCAAAATTTTACCCCAAGGCGCGCGTCCTGGTGCGCATCAAGGTTGCAAACCAGGGAAGCGTGGTTGAGCTTTCTCTTAAATTCGGGGCTGATGCAGACCAGGCGTATTTTATGCTCCGCAAGGCCAAGGCCCTGGGACTGGCACCTGTCGGAGTAAGCTTTCATGTAGGAAGCCAGTCAACCAATGTGGAAAATTATCTGCAGGCCCTTGAAATTACATCAAACATATTCAAGGAATCCAAGGCAAATGGCCTGCCATTAAAGATCGTGGATTTAGGCGGTGGATTTCCGATACAGCATTTTGACAATGAGATCGGGATAAATTTTGAAAGAATGGCGTATCAGATACGAAAACAGATGAAGGCAATGTTTGACAGGTCTGTAAAATTTATAGCTGAGCCAGGCAGGTTTCTCGCGGGACCATCCGGAATCCTTGTCACCCAGGTCATTGGAAGAACGTTCCGCAACAATAAAAACTATTATTACCTTAATGACGGCATATACGCGGACTTCTCAGGCATGGTCTTTGATCACTGTAAATATGAGTTCAAGACCTTCAGGCGAGGCCCCAGGTTCCTGAGCGCGCTCGCAGGCCCCACCTGCGATTCATTTGACACGCTCTCCATGAATGAAGAGATACCTGAGCTTTATGTGGGGGATGTGGTCTACGTAAAAAATATCGGCGCCTACTCGTGCGCAAGCGCCGTGCCAAACTTCAACGGCTTCTCCCCCGCAAAGATAATAATGGTATAACGATACCTGTAAAGACCGTTTTAATCTCTCCTGCATTCTCTCGCTAGCGCTGATAGTTCTTTTAAAGGAGCTGCCTTAAGCTGCTCAGGAGAAAGCCTCCAGCGCCAGTTGCCTTCTGACTTAGACGGAGTATTCATCCTGGCCTCCTGGCCCAGCCCCAGTATATCCTGCATCGGGATGATGGCTGTGTTGGCTGAAGACGCTTCGCACATCTTTATAAACTCCATATGTATATTATCCGCGCCTATTTCATGGCCAAGATATTCAAACAGCCTCCTTTTTTCTTCAAGAGACGCATCATTCAGAAACCATCCTTTTACAGTATTATTGTCGTGCGTCCCTGTATAGGCTATACAATCAGGTATAAAATTATGCGGCAGGTATGGGTGACGGGGATCGTCCTCCCCGAATGCAAACAATAAAACCCTCATCCCGGGAAATTTGAATCTATGCATGACCTTTTTTACGTCAGGTGTAATAATACCAAGGTCTTCCGCGATAATCGGGAGATACGGAAACGTCTTTAAAAGCGCCTTGAAAAAATTATTAGCTGGCGCCTTTATCCATTTGCCATTCATAGCTGTTTTTTCACGCGCGGGAATCTGCCAGAATGCAACAAGGCCGCGAAAGTGGTCAATTCTCACTATATCAAAAAGCCTGAAACAGTGCCTGAACCGCCTTATCCACCATTCATAGCCTGTCTTCTTGAGCGCCTTCCACCTGTATACAGGGTTACCCCACAGCTGGCCTGTCTCGCTAAAATAATCCGGCGGAACACCTGAGACAAAGGGAGGCTTTTTATGCCTATTCAGCTTAAAAATACCCGGGTTAGTCCAGACATCAGAGCTGTCAGATGTTACATATATAGGCATATCGCCTATTACCTTTATACCGTTCTTATTGCAATATCTTTTGAGTAAAAACCATTGTTTGAAAAAAATATACTGCAGGAATTTTTCTCTTTCCAATTCATCAATATAAGCATTACTTGCCGATTCAATGGCCTCGGGCAGCCTGTCTTTGAGGGCCTTATCCCATTCGTTCCAATGCTTACTCTCAGAATGCCTCTTTATTACAACAAAAAACGCGTAATCCTCAAGCCATTCTGAACTTTCAGAACAAAAGTTATTGTAAGAGTCTTTTTCCTTGCTGCTTTTTTTAAAATTGCTGTATGCGATATCAAAAAGCCTGGTTTTATACTTAATCACTTCTCTGTAATCACAGTGCCTGTCAGGAAAAACAACTTTTGGGATTAAGTCATGTTTTGCAAGCAAGCCTTCCTTGACCAAGATGTCAGGACTTATAAGAAGCTTATTGCCCGCAAAGGCAGATATGCTGTTGTAAGGGGAATTGTCGTACTCGATACTGGTCGCGTTCAGCGGCAGGACCTGCCATATGAGCTGGCCTGCCTGCTTGAGAAAATCAATAAATGCGTATGCGCCGGGCCCCAGGTCTCCTATCCCGTAAGGAGAAGGGAGTGATGTAACATGCATGAGAACGCCGCTTTTTCTAACCTTCACAATACAAGTTACCTCGTCGCTCCGCTTCTCGGAACTTGTTTCAAAGGGGCTTACGCCTAAATCGTAACGCTTAGGCCATCCTGATTTTTAGATAGTCTCCGAGATCGTCAAAATTAGTTATCCACTTTTCAGCAGACTCTTCACCTTTATCCATCTTCTCTTTCATCTCAGGGTAAAGTCTCTTGCCTACTGAAAAGAATGTGTTCTGCGCCTTCCAGAAATTAATAGTAAGCGCCAGGGGTTTAAGCGTGTTAAATATATTTACTAAATCCTCTATCAGGGAGCTCTCCTCTGGAGTCTTTGAAAATTTTTCCATAAGGCTGTTTATTTTATTCGCTGCCACAAAACTAAGCGTGGTCTTGTCTATATCAAAGTCTGATTTTTTCACCTCATCGACTAGTTTCTCGAGTCTCTCAAGGTCTAACTCCTCGTTCTCCAGAGTATGGATTAGGTCAGTATTGAGCATCAATTCTACTGTTACGGCAAAGACCTTTGGCAATGGCACATGCAATTGCCTCAAGGCCTGTATGATCGGATAATGGCGTTCATTTATCTGGTGAAGAGACGCGTCTACTTCCTTAAGGACTGAATCGAGTATCTGGTTCAGGATCTTCCTCTGCTCATCCCTGAAAAGATGCCACAGCGAACAGTGGTGCTCGACAAAATGCCTTTCGATCAAACGTATGGTGCCTGATATGTCACTTTTGATAAACACGTCCTTTATCTTTTTATGCATCCTTATAAATGTCTCCTCGTCAGTATATCCGCGGACTCCGCCCACTATATTGTGATCCCCGAGATGCAGGACCACAAAACTAATAATATCTTCTTCCCATGTTATATTAGAAAATATATGCGCTTTTCCTATGGCGAGTTTTTGTTTGCCTACGCCTATCCTGTCATACATCTGGCTCTGGGCAGTAAAGCTGTATATCTTTATAGTTTCTGGATATTGTTCGAAGAGAGACGATATGGCGTAATGCCCAGCCACTCTTGCCAGGTCCAATATTGATGGCTTCACATAATTTTTATAGACATTTGCTCCGTTTTTAAGCCTGGGTATATTGCTTGGCGCGCACTCAAGAAGATCAATAAAAGCATCTTCCAGCGACATATCGCTCAGATCCTTTGCCAGCTGTATAGCGCGGGCCGCATACTGCAGAACCTGCACAGTCTCTATGCCTGATATCTCGTCAAAGAACCAGCCGCAGCTTGTATACATGAGCATGGCGTGACGCTGCATCTCAAGGAGCTTTAAAAACCTTACCTTCTCTTCTGCCGATAATTCATTCTTAGCGTGATTTGAAAAAAATCTTTCTATATGTTCTTTTGACCTGTCCAGTATGACATCGATGTACTCATCTCTTGCCTTCCATGGGTCATGTACATACATGGATATCTCTTTTTCATATATATACAATAAGTTACCCCGCAGCCAATCTAACGCTCCCCGTAGAGGCAAACGCCATTTCTGGTTCCAATCAGAATGCTTTCCTGAATAGCAGCCGCAGTCATTCCTCCATCTTTCAACGCCATGAGGGCAACTCCAGGATGAATTCTCAAATATCTCCACTTCGTACTTCGGCGGATGATTTTCAAGAAATTCTCCATATATAGTGATATTCGCCAGCTTATTTGATTCTAAGTAATGAAGGCAAAACCCGAGCGCCATGTCGCCGAAACGATGATGATGGCCATAGGTCTCGCCGTCAGAAGCTATGTGCGCAAGCTGAGCATCCTGGGAACTTACAAAAGCGCTGTTCAACCGCTCTGCGAAATTCTCTCCATTCTTCAAGAGATCTCCAAATGCCACGTCGTGCGATACAGGCCCGTAGTAGAAAAATATGACCATGTTTCGTCCTGAAGAAAGCCGTAAGAGGTAAGGTACCTTTGGATCTATCTTAGAGCCATTGACTTCTTTCCAGTTCTGATCTCCTATTCTGCGTATCTTTACGGCCTGGGTGGGAGCAAGTATTATAAATTTTATACCCTGTTCTGACATTATATCCAGACTTTCAAGGTCAACCGCTGTTTCGGGAAGCCACATGCCTTCAGGCCTTCTTAAAAAATGACTCTCGAAATCTTTAATACCCCAAAGTATCTGCGTACGCTTGTCACGGCTTGCGGCAAGCGGCATTATCATGTGGTTGTAACACTGGGCAATGGCTGAACCGTGTCCTGAAAAGTTCTTCTGACTCACCTTATCCGCCTCTATTACCGCATCATAGATATCCGGCTCTTTTCTCTTTAGCCAAGACAAAAGCGTGGGTCCGAAATTAAAGCTTATCTTCGAGTAATTATTGACGATATTCACTATCATCTTTTCCGAATCGAGTATTCTTGATTTCGCGTTAGGCCCGTAACATTCTGCCGCTATCTTTTGGTTCCAATCATGGTAAGGATACGCAGAATCCTGTGGTTCTATTTCTTCAAGCCACGCGTTTTCTCTCGGCGGCTGGTAAAAATGCGCATGTATACAGATATTTTTTTTCAATCTCATCCTTTCAAAACTATAATGCCGAGCGGCGGCAGAGTCAATGACACTGAATTACGCATGCCATGAGTTGGGACTGGCGTAGTTTCGACTCCGCCAAAATTACCGTGACCACTTCCCCAGTATTCCTCTGAGTCGCTGTTCAATATTTCTTCCCAAAAACCCGCGGAAGGCACGCCTACCCTGTAGTTGTATCTGGGAACAGGCGTAAGATTGCATACCACAAGTATAGTACCCCGAGTGGTCCTGCCGCGTCTTATAAAACTGACTATACTCTGCTCCCAGTCACTGGCATCTATCCATCTGAAACCTGAATTCTCAAAATCCATTTCATAAAGCGCGGGTTCATTTTTGTAAACTCGGTTCAGGTCTTTGAGCCAGCGCTGTATACCGCGATGCCTTTCATACTGCAAGAGGTGCCACTCGACGCTCCCGTCATGATTCCACTCGTCCCACTGCCCAACTTCTGAACCCATAAACAAAAGCTTCTTTCCTGGGTGGGCATACATAAACCCTAATAGCAATCTAACATTCGCGAATTTCTGCCACCCATCCCCCGGCATTTTATCAAGGAGTGACCGTTTGCCATGCACTACTTCGTCATGTGAGATAGAAAGCATAAAATTCTCCCAGAAGGCATACCATATGCTGAACGTGAGCTGGTCGTGATGGTATTTTCGGAAGACAGGGTCCTGTGAAAAATAATAAAGTGTATCATGCATCCAGCCCATGTTCCATTTCATGCCAAACCCCAGGCCGCCGACATAGGTAGGCCTTGAGACCATAGGCCAGGCAGTTGATTCCTCGGCCATTGTCTGAGTATCTGGAAAATTCACATAAACAGCTTCGTTGAACCTCTTGAGAAAACTTATGGCTTCAAGGTTCTCGCGGCCGCCGTATTCATTTGGGATCCACTCGCCTTCTTTGCGCGAATAATCAAGATAGAGCATTGATGCAACCGCATCTACCCTCAAACCATCCACATGATATTTATCTAACCAGAACATGGCGCTGGAAATAAGAAAATTTACTACCTCTCTTCTGCCATAGTTAAATATATAACTGTTCCAGTCAGGATGATAACCTTTTTTCGGATCAGAGTGTTCATAGAGGTGTGTACCGTCAAAATATACAAGCCCGTGTTCATCTGATACAAAATGAGAAGGCACCCAGTCCAGGATCACGCCAATGCCATTCTGGTGCAGGTGATCAACAAGATACATGAAATCCTGAGGCGTTCCATACCTGCTCGTGGGAGCGAAATAACCAACTGTCTGATAACCCCATGAACCATAAAAGGGATGCTCCATGAGCGGTAAAAATTCCACATGTGTAAAACCCATATCTTTTACATAATCCGCAAGCTGATGGGCCATTTCTCTGTAACTAAGAGATCTATTATTATCTTCAGGTACCCTGCGCCATGATCCAAAATGCACCTCGTACACAGACATGGGGGCGCTAAGGTTGTTATGCCTGCCGCGTTCCTTCATCCACTCCTGGTCGCTCCATTTATAATCCAGATCCCATACTATAGAACCTGTTTTCGGGGCTGTTTCCCAGTGAAACGCAAATGGATCTCCTTTATCAACCTTATAACCCTTGTAGCGTGATCTGATATAATACTTATATATATCACCTTTTTTTAAACCTGGCACAAAGCCTTCCCAAATACCAGACCCATCCCATCTAACGCCCAACTTATGAGAAGTTACCTTCCAGCCATTAAAATCGCCTATCACAGAGACGCTTTTGGCGTTTGGCGCCCACACGCCAAAATAAACACCTTCCATGCCATCCATGGTCATGAGATGAGACCCTAATTTTTCATAAAGCCTGAAATGGCTTCCTTCTTTATAAAGATGTATGTCAAAATCAGTCAAAAGCCCTTTGCCGTAAATAATATTACTTTTCACGCCATCAGCCTCCTTGCAATATTTCTTATAGTTCCTATATATGTTATATATTATAGTATAAGTATAAGTAGTTTGTCTATCTCAAGAATAAAAAAGGGAGGCATAACAATACTTTATTGTTCATGCCTCCCTTTTCATATTTTACAGAATAAGACTAGGCTTACCTTATGCCGAGTTCTTTTTTGACAAGGCGCTCTGCTTCAAGCCAATCTGACCAATCATTGCCATGAGAATAGCCTCTTTTTTCAAAGAGACGATATGCCTTCTCCTGGATCCTGGCACTGAGATCATTGGTATTATTGGTATCAATCGTAGCAGTTTTAAGCCATCTTGCGTTTTTCTTGTTTGTGCTATTGCGGCGTATTACCATCTTCAACCACCCCCCTTAGGTGATGTTGTTTATGAATGTAATTTAGTATAATACTACTTAAATTCGTTTTGTCAAGCAAAAAATGCCAACTGGCGGTTATTTTTTGCTTGATGCCGCAAAGACTTTTGCGGCGCAAGAAAAATCTCGCCTTCGTTCGAGGTTTAACCTTGAACATTAGGTTATTTTACATCAAGGCCCTTTGAATTCTGCCATAGGCCGTGTATATTGCAGTAGCTCGAGGCAAATATTGTACCTGGCTTATCTGATTTAAAGCTTATAACAGCCTCATAGCCCGTATAAACCGTACTTGTATCAGGACCCTGGGCTGACTCGCCATGGGCGCTGAATTCTACCCTGCCTATCTGATACGGAAATTTGTCATCTTTTGTCTGAAAATACACCTCTATCCAGCGGATATGATGCTCTGTTTTGTTGGGATGGGCTACCTGTTTACCGACGTTAACAGTAACCTTTACCGCCTCGCCTTTTTTTGCTGAATCCGTAGCTTCTATTACCGGGACATGTTTCTCCGTCTTCCAGTCAGCGCTCTTGAATAATTCTTTGAATTCATTCATCGCACCCTCCTTGTTTATTGCTACCTTGGTATTTTTTCGCCCTTTAAAATATCAGGAAGCTTTATAGCGTCGATCCTCATGCCTCCGTCATGTTCTATCTTTATCGTATAAAGCATCCCCGGGATAAACATGGTGCCTGGCGCCTCTATCTGGGCATTCTTTATGCCTGATTTTTTTGCTTTCGCAGGATTTAACGCCTGTTCCCAGAACCTGGCCCATAATTCTTTTTCGAAAGAATCTTTTTTACCTTCGAGTTTATATCCTCCGGGTATTCCGTAGGCCTTTGTTATGTCGTATTCTTGCGTATTTAGGCCGTCAAGCATAAATACCTTCCAGAATAGGTACGCGCTTTTGCCTCGGAGCCTATCAGCCATCCTGACGTGGATATCTTCAAAACGTATTACCAGCGATTGAAATTGGATTATGTTCCCGGAAAAAGTAAAATATCTGGGAGTCATTGGATTATTGCGCGCGTCATACTCGAGAAACTTGATGGTAGTGCTGGACTTCCCTGTGTTCTCGTCGTAGTTAACACCTGTCACAAGGACCTCGGCGATCCTTGAATCCGCTTCAAGCCGGGATATGATCTCTTTCAAAATCTTATTTTCATGCGAATATTTTAAATAAAACCTGAAAGCTAAAAATACCGATGTAACAATAACAAGCAGTATGAACATATTTTTTATCATTTTAATCATGGTATTACCCGGTGGCAATCTCCATTAAAATCTGCAAGATCCCTTTTCGCATCATCATGATCGCTATGGCGGCCAGAAGAAGGCTCATTATCTTGGAGAGGGCCTTTGAACCTGATTCTCCCAGAAATCTTATCAGAATACCAGAAAAAGAAAAAATCAAACCGGCCAGAAGGACATTAACCAGTACCGATACCAATGTAGGGTACAAACCATATTCTCCTATAATAATGAGAGATGTTGTCAATACAGCCGGCCCTACAATCAGAGGCGTGCCCAACGGCACGCTTCCGAGCTCCTTGGCAGGTATCCTGCGCTTTTTACCTGGATTTACTACATCTATTATTGCAATACAAAGAAGTATCAGCCCCCCTGCTATCATGAAATCGCCTACGGTAATATTTAAAAAAGCAAATGTAGCCTTTCCTAAAAAAATAAATCCGAAGGCAAGGCACAAAGCAGTAACTATGGACTGTAAAATAATCTTGGTTTTTCCTTTTTTGCTGATACCGTGGGTAAACGAAGTAAATATCGGCAAGACTCCTATCGCATCAACTGCTACAAAGATAGGAATAAAAGCCAAGAGAAATTTTTGCATAATTTTTCCTCCGCTTTAAGATTTTATCATTACCAAGAACATTTTGAACTGCCTGACAGCCTTTAATGCATGTGGTTGATTTGCAGGCATTATACTCCAAAAACCACAAAATAGGAATTAGTGTTTTAGAAAAGTCAACAGAATAAATGCCTGGTCCTTAAGGATATCCGCACCAGCATCAGCATAACCGGCACTTCTATTAAAACACCGACAACGGTTGCCAGCGATGCTCCTGATGAAAGACCAAACAGCATAGCAGAAGTGGCAATCGCGACTTCAAAGTGATTACTTGCCCCTATAAGGGCGGAAGGGGCCGCGTCACGGTAAGGTAACTTTAGCCACTTAGCCAACGCATATGTCAAAGCAAAAATAAGGCAAGTCTGAACAAAGAGGGGTATTGCTATCAAAAATATAACCTGTGGTTGTTTTACTATCAACTCCCCTTTAAAGGAAAACAGCAGAATTAAAGTAACCAATAAAGCCCCAATAGAAACAGGTGTTAAATAATGAAGGAACTGTTCCTCAAACCATTTCATTCCTTTTTTAGCAATAATAAGTTTCCTTGAGTGATACCCTAAAAAAAGTGGTAACCCTACATAGATAACTACTGACAATACAATTGTCTGCCATGGAATAGGCATCTTGTTTACACCTAAAAGCCACCCCCCTAAAGGAGCGTAAAGAAACAACATTGTAAGTGAGTTTATAGCTACCATAACAAGAGTATGCCCATCGTTACCTCTTGCTAAATGACCCCAAACAAGAACCATCGCTGTGCAAGGAGCTATG
The DNA here is from genome assembly GCA_018901615.1 of Candidatus Omnitrophota bacterium. Classification (GTDB taxonomy): domain Bacteria; phylum Omnitrophota; class Gorgyraeia; order Gorgyraeales; family Gorgyraeaceae; genus JAHIEN01. The sequence continues at coordinate 13,033 of JAHIEN010000084.1, forward strand.
CCCAATAAAATACAACCTGAAATATAAGAACGATACATTTCGACCTGTATGCCGCTTTTGACAATCTCAAATCCTGGAAGCAACCCCTTAAATAAAACACCTAAAAACAATGTAGCTATGGCAAGCATGGTGAAAGGTTTAATGCACCAGTTTACAAACAAAGTAAGTAAAACCGGTTTTGGAGTTTTCCCTGCTTTAACAACCTCGTAAAAATCAATCTTAACCATTATCGGATACATCATAAAAAAAAGACATACCGCGATTGGTATTGATACTTGATAAATCGATATACTGTCTAATGTAACAGCGACCTGAGGAAATAATTTTCCCAGAATTATACCTAATCCAATACATCCTATGACCCATAAAGTGAGATACCTTTCAAAAAAACTCAATTTTCGCTCTTCCATTTCTTCTCCTTAAAGCTTATAATAACTTGCTTAAAAATAATTCTATACCAAACAAAACCCCCTTGCAACTTATTTTGTTACAAGGGGGTCAACTGTCATTGCGAGGAGCACAGCAGCGTCTAAATAAAAGCCCTGAAGCCTTGGCTACTTACTTTTAACGGCCTTCGCTTTTGCGCTTCGAAAAACACTCTTTGCAGTATACCGGACGGTCTCCGCTGGGTTTAAAAGGGACTTCGCATTCTTTGTTGCATTCTGCGCATGTCGCCTTGTGCATCTCTCGCGGACGCCCGCCATACCCACTACCTTGTCCAAATGCCATGTTGCCTCCTTTTTTACTTCCGTTAAAAGCTTAAAACTTAAACACGTTCTTTTCGTCGCCGAAAGATTGATTTCTTCTTTTTTCCAGAGCTTCGGTTTTCGCCGCCCCGTTGTCTATCAAAATGGCGGACTTGAACAGAATCACCTTCTCTGGGCTTACCGTCGTATTTTTCTTTAAACGAGCTGCCTCCCCTGCGCTTCGAAAAACATTCCTTGCAGTATACCGGACGGTCTCCGCTGGGCTTGAACGGGATTTCGCATTCTTTGTTACAGTCTGAGCAAATAACCCGAGTATAAGTCCTTTCCCTGGGACCATTGTCTTGTCTTCCTCTGTCATGGCGATGAGAGCGATTGAAGCTACGGGAAGGCTGCTGGGAATAGCTTTTCTCAAAAGGCATTTTCGAAGACTGGCTGATTAAGGTATCCAGCTTCTTCTCCATGGCGCTCAACTGCTGCTGCACTTTATTAATGAGGCTAGCTACGCCCGGTTCATCCTGCGGCGCGACTAACAAACTTTTGCGTTTAAAACTTTTTTTCACATTACCCCTTTCTTTTTACCTACTATAACACAAATAAAAACCCCTTGCAACTTATCTCTCTACAAGGGTTTAAAAGTAATGGCTCCTCCGCGAGGACTCGAACTTGCCTCATTCATACCTTAATCCCTCTATAGGATTAAGCTCTGATGCCTTCTTGGCCGGCCATAGACCAAAGAACATGCCTACAGCGATGGAAAAACTCGCGGCAAGTATAATATTAAAAATAGTAACTTTAGTAGCCCATCCAGCTAAATATGAAAGCATGATAGACGTTAATATACCAAGCAGTATACCCATCAATCCGCCGCTAAGAGTCATGACCACTGATTCGATAAGGAACTGAGTCATGATGTCCTTGGCTCTAGCGCCGACTGCCTTGCGCAGCCCTATCTCACGTGTACGTTCGGTTACAGAGACAAGCATGATATTCATTATACCTATACCGCCTACGAGAAGAGATATCGCGGCAATACAACCCAGAAGCATGCTCATGGTCTGGGTAGTCGAGGAAAGCATCTCCTGTATCTCGCTCATATCATGCATGTGAAAATAATCGTCTGGATCCTTTAATATACGATGCCGCTTTGCGATAAGCAACTTGATCTTTTCCTGAGCTTTTTTCATTGACTCGACATCGCTTATTTCAGCGTAAATACCATCGAAATAATCCTTTCCAAGCATCCTGTACATAGCTGTGGTGACAGGGATATAAATGATATCATCCTGATCATGCCAGCCGCCCGCGCCTTTTTTAGGGGCAACTCCTATTACCTTAAAATTAATACGATTTATCTTTATGGTCTCGCCCACGGGATTCCTATTGCCGAAAAGTTCGTTCACCACTGACAGCCCCAGTATGGCTATCTTGTCCCGACGGGCAATCTCTTCCTTTGAAAACCATCTCCCTATCTCAGGGGTCGTGGCGCGCATTTCTCCGTAATCATATCCGACGCCTTCTATCCTCGTATTCCAGTTTTCATTCTTATAAACTGCCTGACCACTACCGCTCGCGTAACCACTGACATTTTTTACCATAGGCGCCAGGCTTTTTATGGCGTCAATGTCGGCATTAGTAAAACGCGTCACAGTACCTGCTCCGCGGGCAGCGCCCCTCACCCTTGATGAGCCGCCATGTATTGAAAGGAGGTTTGAACCGAGGGTTTTGATACTTTCTTCCATTGACACCTTAGCGCCCTGTCCGAGCGCGAGCATTGCTATGACCGCTGCCACGCCGAAAAGTATGCCGAGTATGGAAAGAAACGAACGGACCTTATTCGCTAATATTGCCCTGAATGACTGGCTGACATGCTCTCTGAATTCAACCCTGCCGAAATGAGAATGACTATCTTTTACCAGTTCTTCAACAGACACATCTTTTGTCACAGAGCCTTTGGGCCTTTCCCTGATGTTGTCTGATACAATCTTCCCATCGCGCATGCTTATAATCCTTTTGGCGTGCTGGGCTATTTCTTTTTCATGCGTGACCAGTATTACGGTCTTGCCATGCTCGTTTAATTCCTTTAAAATCTTTATTATCTCCTCTTCGCTCTTTGTGTCCAGGTTTCCCGTGGGCTCGTCCGCGAAAAGGATCAATGGATCATTCACCAGCGCTCTTGCGATAGCCACCCTCTGCTGCTCGCCTCCCGACAGCTCATTAGGTTTGTGCGCTATGCGTCCGGAAAGCCCTAATGATTCCAGATTCTTCCTGGCGTTTTCGAACGCGCCTTTTTTTCCTGAATAGACGAGCGGGAGTTCGACGTTTTCGAGCGCGCTGGTCCTGCGGAGAAGGTGAAACTGCTGGAATACAAATCCTACCAAGCGGTTCCTAAGATGCGCGAGTTCGTCGTCGAAAAATTTTGAGACCTCGGCTCCTAAAAGCCTGTACGAGCCTTTGTCAGGGCGATCCAGAAAACCCAGCATGTGAAGGAGCGTGGACTTACCGGAACCAGAAGGCCCCATGATTGCCACGAATTCGCCTTGTTGGATACTAAGAGAGATGTCTCTTAAAGCGAAAACAGAAGTCTCTCCCCTGCCATAGGTCTTGTACAGATTCTTGATTTCTATCATTATCTCTTTCTCTCGGATATGAATGGGTTGGTGCCTAAACTCTTCGTCTTGGGTAAATACAGGGTATCCTGGATTATTACGTTGTCCTCAGCGCTCAGACCTGAAATAATCTCGGCTGCTTGGTCATTATTTAATCCTATTTTAATATCGCGTTCCGTGATTTTACCGCGAGAGCCCTGGACCAGCACAAATCGTCTTTCCCCGTCATAATGAATAGCGCTTGAGGGGATCATTAAAACATCTTTTGATTTTTTTTCAACTACCTCCACTGTAACGCTCATGCCTGAACGAAGCATATCCGGGATCTCATTCGGTAATATATCAACATTGTATATCGTCACATTGCTAACTATCTCGGATTCATATGCCACATGATCCACTATGCCATCGAGTCGAACATCAGGATAGGCATCTAGTATTATAAGGGCGTCCTGCCCCACCTTCACTCTTCCTATATCAGTCTCGTCAAACTGGGCGCTTACCACAAGACGGTCGGATAAAACCAGTACTGCGTCAGAGGCTGAAATAGTCTGTCCTGGCTCGACAGAACGGACTATGATCTCGCCGTCTATGGGCGAGATAATCGGAGTCTTCTTATACGCCTCTTCCCAGTATTTTAAGGCCTCGTCTCCCTGTGACCTTGCGGCATCCACCAGAGCAGCCCTCTCGGTAGAACTCATCCACGCAAGGATATCGCCCTTATCAACCTTGTCTCCCTCTCTAACCAGGATCTCCTCAATGCGGCCGCTTATAGAAGGCTTCAACTGAAGTCTATTCTGCGGCTCTACAACACCTGTCGTCTCTACTGTAATCTTAACATCGCCTATAGAAGGATTCACGATCTTTTTGTTATTCAATTTGGACTGATCCTTGCCGGCCTTTGAATGCATAAACAAAAATACAGCAGCGCATCCTATAATTACCGCTATAATAACTATTGATTTATTTTTCATCATATTCTAACGTGCCTCCTATTGCCTGGATCCAATATGCCTCGGTAATCATCATATTTGCCTGGGTATTCAGGTATGACTTTTTGGCATTCACGAAATTATCTTCTATGATTATCCAGTCATCAAATGATATAAGGCCTGTTTCGTATTGCGCCTGGGTTATCTTTGCCCTCTCTTCGGATGCCTCAAAAAACTTTTCCCGCACAGAGACATTTTCTATTGAGTCAATCAGGTCCTTCCATGTAGTCTCTAATGTGACCAATACACTGTCCTTGCCGCTCCGCTCTTCTGATTCAGCTTGACGTAATTTAGACTTTGCCTTTCTAACTTCCGCGATGCGGCTTCCGCCCTCAAATATAGGCAATGACACTGACACGCCGAAAGACCACGTATCGCTTCTGGGCGGCCAGTCATCGCTGGATTTGCCTGCAGAACCGTTCAGATAAACCTGCGGCAAAAAATCAGCCTGCTCTGATTTAAGGTCATATCGCGCCGCTTCCTTCTCGGCTATTAATTCCTGGAGAAAAGGCGTAGTATCAGCCAGGTTCTCAATGTCTGGTTTAATGTCATAGTCTCTTGCAAGAGAAAATTCTCCTTTCACGCTCATGAGATCCATTTTTTCAAGGCCCATTTCTTTTGATAACTCACGCTGATAAAGAACAATGTTTCTTTCTGCCTGTTTTACTTCGTATTCTGCGTTGGCAAGGTCTGCCTCGGCAGTCAAAAGCGAACCCTTATGCTCTCTTCCCGCTTCATATCGCAATTTAACCAGCTTGAGATTTTGCCTCCTGCGCTCGGCAATATCCTTTGTAAGAATGGCGAGTTCCTGCGCCCTTAAAAGCCCGATAAAAGAATTTCTCAAATTCAGCCTTATGTTCGAAGAAGTGACTTTATAATTATATTCTTCTGCCTTAAAAGTCTTTGATGAGCTGGATATATCATGTAGTGTCTTAAAGCCGTCGAAGATGAGCTGTTCGCCGGTTACGCTATATAAATAAGTATCAGTCGTGGCGCCAGTCGTGGCCTTTGCGCTTTTACCTGATACTGTGCCGTCTATCTGAGGCAACATGGAGCTTATCTCTATTACCTTATCCTCTCTTGCCTGTTTGACTTTCTCAGCAGCAGAGATTAAATCAGGATGGTCCTTCTTCGCCTCAACCACACAATCTTTCCATGTAAGGATA
>JAHIEN010000085.1 GCA_018901615.1 Candidatus Omnitrophota bacterium
CCCTCCACCCTCCACCCTCCACCCTCCACCCTAATAGTTGCCGGTGGTATCGGAGTTGCGCCTCTGGTTTTTCTGGCAGAAAAATTAGCGGAAATCCGAATAACAGTTTTATTAGGCGCAAAGACAAAAAAACTGATTTTATGCGAGAAAGAATTTAAAAAATTAGGAGCCAAAGTTCATATAACTACGGATGACGGAACGCGCGGTTGTAAAGGTTTTGTGACAGATTTATTTAAAAAAATGCTATGCGCTATGCCTGCCCTGAGCGGAGTCGAAGGGCGCTATGCGCCATGCGCTGTCTATGCCTGCGGGCCGCGCGTAATGCTCGAGTGTATAGCTGATATGTGCGTTAAAAAAGATGTAGAGTGCGAGGTTTCACTTGAAGAAAAAATGGCGTGTGGCATTGGCGCGTGTTTAGGCTGCGCAGTAAGGGTGAAGGGTGAAGGGTCAAGGGCGGAGGATAGTTATAGATATAAGCTGGCGTGCAAAGATGGCCCGGTCTTTAAAGCAAATAAAATAATAGGAAGGCAGGTTTAGTGGTTAAGATAGGGAAGCTCAATCTAAAAAATCCGGTAATGGTCGCGTCAGGTACTTTCGGGTACGCAAAGGAGTTTGAAGGACTTATTGACCTGAAAAAACTTGGAGCCATTGTCACAAAGACTATTACTCTTAAACCCAGGACAGGCAATCCAATGCCCAGGACATGCGAGACCGCATCCGGTATGCTCAACGCAATAGGGCTTCAAAACGAAGGCATAGATGATTTTATACATGAGAAATTGCCGTATCTTTCAAAGATAGGCGTGCCTATTATAGTGAGCATATCAGGTGATAGCGCGGATGAATTTTGCGAACTGGCAAAAAGGCTTGATAGAGAAAAAGGCGTGGATGGGATAGAATTGAATCTTTCGTGCCCGAACATTAAAGGTAGAGGGTTTAGCGTGAAGGGTGGAAGATTGATCGCGCAGGATAAAGATGCTACGTATAATGTCGTGAAAAAGGCAAGAGGCGCGACAAGCAAAACTTTAATCGCTAAGCTTTCACCTAATGTTACTGATATTGTTGAGATCGCAGAGGCGGCTTGTAAGGCTCACGCAGATAGCGTGAGCCTGATAAATACATTGATCGGTATGGCCATAGATATAGAAACACGCAAACCAATACTTGGTAATATTACAGGAGGTTTGAGCGGCCCCTGTATTAAACCTATTGCCCTTAGAATGGTGTGGGAGGCCGCGAAAAATATTGATAGACCTGTTATTGGAGTGGGTGGTATAGCGACGGCAGAGGACGCGATAGAATTTCTAATAGCGGGCGCAAGGGCTATACAGGTAGGAACGGCAAATTTTATCGACCCTGGGGCCTGCGAAAAGATAATAAAAGGCGTAAAAATATGGACAGAAAAAAAATAATCATAGCCCTGGACGTTAGCAAAATCAAAGAAGCAGAACGGCTGGTCGATATATTGAGTCCACATATAAGTATATTCAAGGTAGGCATGGAGCTGTTCTATTCCTGCGGGCCAAAGGTGATAGACATCATAAAAAAATACGACAGAGAAACTTTTCTCGATTTAAAGTTTCATGATATACCAAACACTGTCAAAAATTCCGCTAAGGTTGCAACGAGATTTGGCGTATTCATGTTTAATGTACATGCGCAGGGTGGAACTGATATGATGAAGGCAGCGCTCGAAGGGGCAGAAGAAGAGAGCCAAAGGTCAGGCATAGATAGGCCAAGGATCTTAGGGGTTACTGTTCTTACAAGCATTGAATCTTCGGAAGGGCAGGTTCTGAGCCTGGCTAGGCTAGCGAAGCAATCTAGTATGGACGGAGTCGTAGCTTCACCGCAAGAGACAAAGGCGATTAGGGAAGAATTAGGAGGAGATTTTCTGATAGTCACCCCAGGCATAAGGCCGGAAGGGGCTGAAAAAGGAGACCAAAAGAGAACGGCTACTCCCAAAGAGGCCCTGGATGCTGGCGCTGACTATATCGTGATAGGCCGGCCGGTTACAAAAGCGAAAGACCCTGTAAAAGTTATTAAAGGCATAAAATAATTATGAATCAAGACGAGATCATCAGGATATTTGAGGAAAAAGGAGCGCTTCTAAAAGGGCACTTTAAGTTATCCAGCGGTTTCCACAGCAGCGCGTATCTGCAATGCGCCCTTGTCCTGCAATACCCTGAATACGCTGA
>JAHIEN010000086.1 GCA_018901615.1 Candidatus Omnitrophota bacterium
ATTATAAGAAGGTGTCGGATTTTTTCCTGAAGTATTTTTCTATTGATAGAGTGGAGAATTTTATTGCTTGGTATAGGGGTTTTAACAGAATGAATTTGAAACTGGAGTTATTGGATTTAGTTGAGGGAGTTGATACAGGTAAGGCACTGAGGTATCTTGATGATGAGATTTTAAAAAATCTACCAGATAAATTGAGATAAGGAGGCAGTAAGAATGATTAGGGTAAATTGGTTGTGGGATACTATGCTGGATGAGAAAGAAGTAAGGAAGATTTTGAAGGACGTAGATCATCCAAAATTTGATATTTATGCTGAGAGGCTCCTTTCAAGGGTGTCCGATCCTAAGATGGTGTTTAGCATTCTTCATGAAGTAGACTTTTGTAGAAAATGGCCTACTATAAAAAGAAGGATTCAAAAGGATCAGTGGCTTAAAGATAGGGTTGTATTTTGGCAGACCATATATGAACGCACTTGTGAAAGATTGAGGGAGCAGGGGATTAGGATAAGGGAGACTCAGGACGCAAAAATCCCTCCAGAGCGAATAAAGGTTGCTCATGAGATTAGAAATATTCGCATAAAATTAGGCTATACTCAGAAAGAGATAGCAAAGAAACTCGGTGTAATTCAGCAGTATATTTCTAAAATTGAAAATGGACATGAGAATGTTTCTGTAGATACTTTGAAGCGTATCGCAGATGTTTTTGATAAGAGGTTAGTTATTGAGCTGAGATGACGTAAAGCAGATAATCCATGCTATAGCTTTTTTATAAATTGCATAAATAGTTATTTGGCGGTAAAATAAAGGAAATATTCAGAAAGGAGAAACGCTATGGGAAACTTATTCAATGCCGCCGAGGTCATGGATATGGGGATTGAAAAAGAAAAAAAGAGAAGGGATTTTTATGGCCTTGTAGCCGAGAATTTCAGCGACAAGGAGATGAAAGGACTTTTTGTGAATCTCAGGGACTGGGAAGAGGAACACATAAAAAAGTTTACCGAGATCAGAAAAGGCGTTAAAGAGCCGGGGGCCACGGATTCTTACCCCGGAGAATTAGGCGATTATATTAAATCTCTGGTGGATGACAGGTTGTATAAAGAAGTCTCGCCTGATTCATTCAGTAAAAATGTCAAGACTCCTCTATCCGCGGTCCAGTATGGCATAGGCTTTGAAAAAGACGCTATACTCTTTTTTAAAGAGATGCTTCCTTTCATGGGAGCGAATAAAGACGCGGTCCAGAATCTTATTAATGAAGAAAAGCAGCACGTAGTCTATCTGACAGAGCTCAAGAGAAAATTAGAAAAGTAATGGCTTACAAACGAGCGCATATTTTTTACTCAGGCCGGGTACAGGGCGTTGGGTTCAGGTATACGGTCAGGAATATCGCCTCTCAACTCAAGCTTCTAGGGTTGGCGAGGAACCTGCCTGATGGCAGGGTAGAAGTCGTGTGTGAAGGTAAGGAAAAGGACATAGGCCAGTTTCTGGATAGAGTGGTAAAAGAATTTTCAAACCGATACATAATCAACGTTGATATAAGCTGGCAAGAAGCCACCCAAGAATTCAAAACATTCAGTATAGAGGCTTAAGTTTATGTATAAGCAGGATATAAAAAAACGCATAGAAAAGCTTCGGGAGTTGATCAATCATCACGACAGGCAATACTATGTCGAGAGCCGGCCTGATATTTCTGACCAGGAATATGACAGGTTGATGCGGGAGCTTAAGGAATTAGAGGCGCTTCACCCTGAGCTTATCACTCCTGATTCGCCTACACAGAGAGTAGGCGGAGAGGCGCTGGAAGGCTTCAAGACTGTTGAACATCGCGTGCCCATGTTGAGCATGGACAATACGTATTCCGCAGATGAGATAATGGAGTTTGACAAGCGCGTAAGAAAGAACCTGGAGATAGATAAGATCGATTACGTGGTTGAATTAAAGATAGACGGAGTGAGCATATCGCTTCTTTACGAAAATGGTAAATTCATACAGGGCGCTACGCGCGGAGACGGCGTGAAGGGTGATGACGTCACTGTGAATTTAAAGACAATAAAGAGCCTGCCGTTAAAACTAGAACCTGTCAGGGGCGTAAAAATTCCAGGGACTTTTGAGGCAAGGGGCGAGATATACCTTTCCAGCAGGATGTTTTTGAAGATCAATAAGGAAAAAGAGAAAAATAACGAAGAGCCGTTTGCTAACCCGCGAAACGCGGCTGCCGGCTCATTGAAACTTTTAGACAGCGCCATGGTAGCTGAACGCCAGCTGGATATGTGGATATACGGCCTCGGGTATGTTGAAGGCAGTGTGTTTAAGGCGCAGTCTGAGGCGCTTGGTTTTTTAAAAGGCGCTGGATTCCGCGTTAACCCGCGCATTAAAAAATGCCGTTCGATAAATGAGGTCATTGAATACTGCAAAGAATGGGAGCATAAAAAAGATTCTCTCGAATACGACATAGACGGCATGGTCATAAAGGTGGATCCTTTCGCGCATCAAAGGGCCCTGGGCCATACATCTAAGAGCCCGCGCTGGATGATATCGTATAAATTTCCGGCTGAGCAAAAAGAAACAATACTCGAGGATATCATCGTGCAGGTCGGCCGCACAGGCACCCTTACGCCGGTAGCTGTTTTAAAACCAATCGAATTATCAGGTTCTACTGTGAGCCGCGCGACCCTGCATAATCAGGATGAAGTGGCCCGTAAAGATATAAGGATAGGCGACCATGTAATAATAGAAAAGGCCGGCGAGATCATCCCGCAGGTAGTGGAGGCAATAAAATCCAAGAGAAAAGGCAGGGAGAGGAAATTCTCAATGCCTGGAAAATGCCCGGTATGCGGCTCTGAGGTCAAAGAGGTAAAAGGCGAGGTGGCGCTGAGGTGTGAAAATTTGGCTTGCGCTGCCCAGCTAAAAGAGCGGGTAAAACATTTTGCGTCAAGGCAGGCAATGGATATAGAGGGCATGGGCGACGCGATCGCGGCGCAGCTGGTTGACAGGGGCATGATAAAGGACTACGGTGATATATATTATCTGAAGCGCGCTGACCTGGCGGGACTTGAGCGCATGGCAGAAAAATCCGCGTCAAACCTTATTGACGCAATTGAGAAAAGTAAACGCAACACATTAAACAGGCTGGTGTTTGGCCTTGGCATAAGGCACGTGGGAATCAGGGCCGCGTGGATTCTTTCCGCGAGATTCGGGTCGATTGACAAGATTGCGTCAGCGGAGATAGAAGGATTCGAGGCCATAAATGAGATTGGGCCTGTTATGGCCGAGAGCATATACAATTTTTTTAGGACAAAAGAGAATAAAAAGGTCATTGAAAAGCTGAAGAAGGCAGAGGTGAATGTAAAAGGCAGAGCGCACCCCGCACCACAAGGGTACGGGGCAGGTAGCGCAGAGCGTAAAGCGTTAGAGGGAAAGACTTTTGTTGTGACAGGGGCTTTAGAGAATTTTTCCAGGCAGGACGCTGAGGAATTGATAAGGCAAAATGGAGGCAATGCGTCCTCGAGCGTGAGTAAAAAAACAGATTTTCTGGTTACGGGCAAAGACCCGGGGTTTAAATACGATAAGGCGAAGAAACTCGGTGTAAAAATAATAAGAGAGGAAGAATTTAAAAAATTAATTCAAAAATAGGAATCGAGGGACCTAATGTTAAGGAAAGCTATAACGTATTCGTTAATTATAATTTTTAGCGTATCTTTATGCGGCTGCGGGGGCCTGCAGCGGAAATTCGCCCGTAAGAAAAAAGACGAGGCAAGGCCCGCGCCTGTAATTACTACATATGACTACGCGAAAGACCGGCGCGTGGACGAACTCTACAGAAAACACTTCCTGTTCTGGAAGAGCTGGCAGACAGAACTGATCGACAGAATGGGCGGGACTTACAAGAAAAGGGCTGAGTGCTTTGACTTCACTATCTCAAGCCTGAGAGAGATGAAGAAGTATTTGAAAGAACCAAAGGGCGTTGAACTTGAGAAATTTATAGTCAGAATAAATACGATCGATCCTGAAGTCAAAAACGCGAGGCTTTCAAAGAGCCAGAAATACAGGATGAGACATCTCCTGGAAACTACCAAACGTCAGATAGACAGGCAGTTTTCATACAGCAAGGTCAAGGACAGCCTGGAGCTGCAAAAATGATCATTAAAAAGATTGTTGTCGGAGGGATGGAGACAAATTGCTATATTGCCGGGGATGAAGCCACAAAAGAGGCCTTTGTCATTGACCCTGGCGGAGATTATAAGGAGATAAAAAAGATAATAGACAGGGAAGGCCTGAGGCCAAAGGCAGTTATAAATACTCACGGCCATGGAGACCATATAATAGCTGACGGCGAGTTCGGCCTGCCCGTGTGGATACACAGGTTGGACGCTGATTTCCTGCGGGACCCTTTAAAGAATCTTTCAGGCGCATTCGGCATTATGTTTGAGACAGGCCCTGCCAGCAGCCTTTTGGAACATGGCGATATTTTATCTTTCGGGAAGCATGATCTGGAGGTTATCCATACCCCAGGACATACGCCTGGCTCAATATGCCTTAAAGGCGACGGCGTGATCTTCGCAGGCGATACGCTTTTTTATGAAGGCATAGGCAGGACAGATTTTATATACGGTTCGCAAGAAGACATATTAAAGTCTATAAAAGAAAGATTGTTTACCCTGGAAGACAGGTATGTAGTTTACCCGGGCCATGGCCCGTCTACCACCATTGGCCACGAAAAACAAAACAACCCCTTCATTGCTTAACTTGACAAAACGAGTAATACGCGTTTTGTCAAGTTAAGGGCGGTTTTTATGGATACCCTTATCGATGAGTTTCTGAGTTACCTTTCTGTGGAAAGAGGCCTTTCCAATAATACGCTTATCTCATACAAAAGAGACCTGAGGAAATTCCTTAATTATTTAAAGGCCAGGCGCATAGCTTCGATAGAAAAGGTCTCGAGGCATAATGTTACGTCTTTTATGCTGGATGAAAAAGATAAAGGGCTATCGGCTAATTCTATATCAAGGGAGCTGGCGTGCCTGAAGAGTTTTTTTAAGTTTCTGTTAAGGGAAAACAAAATAAAAGATAACATAACAGGCGTCATAGAATCTCCTAAATTATGGAAAAAGCTCCCTGATGTTTTGAGCCTGGATGAGGTCGAAGCTATTCTTAAGACCCCTAATATAAGAGATGTGGCAGGCGCCAGGGACAAGGCATCGATTGAGCTGATGTACGCGACAGGCATGAGGGTTTCAGAACTGGTGAATTTGAAAATGGATGACCTGAATATTAAAGTGGGGTTTGCCAAGTGTTTTGGAAAAGGCGGCAAGGAGCGCATAGTGCCTTTTGGAAGAAAGGCCAAAGAAAGCATACTCAGATATCTTGAGAAATCAAGGCCCCGCCTCCTTAAAAAAAAGGTTTCTAACGCCTTGTTCCTGACAAGGCTCGGCAGGGCGATGTCCCGCCAGACATTCTGGAAGACAATCAAAAAATATACTAGAGAGGCGCGGATTAAAAAAAACGTTACCCCGCACAGCCTGAGGCATTCTTTCGCGACACATATACTTGAGAGAGGCGCTGACCTGAGGATAGTGCAGGAGATGCTGGGTCACGCTGATATATCCACTACGCAGATTTATACGCACGTGAATAAGGACAGGCTGAAATCGATTCACAAAAAGTTTCACCCGCGGCCATGAGATGTTCGAGGCTTAACCTCGAACATCTCAATGTTCGAGGTTTAACCTCGAACATGGAAGCTGTCATAGGTAGCAAAATGCCAGAGAATATCATAAACAAGATAAGAAACTATTTTGAGGCAGAGAAACAGAGCGGGGTGCGCGAATATCTTTTTGCCCCAAAAAAGAAGGATGAATTTTTAACGTTTAAAGAAGAGGTCATGTCTTGCCAGATGTGCGGCCTTGCGAAGACACGCAAGAATGTCGTCTTTGGTTCAGGCAATATAAGGGCCAGGCTTGTGTTTGTAGGAGAGGCCCCGGGTTTTGACGAGGATATCCAGGGCCTGCCGTTTGTAGGTAAGGCAGGCATACTTCTTACCAGGATAATAGAGGCTATGGGATTAAAACGGGAAGATGTTTATATCTGCAATATTCTAAAGTGCCGCCCGCCGCAAAACAGGAACCCATTGCCTGATGAGATCGCGTCTTGCGCGGGACACCTCTCAAGACAGATAGATCATATTAAGCCGCAGGTCATATGCGGGCTTGGCAAATTTGCGAGCCAGGTTCTCTTAAAGACAGAAACGCCGATTACAAAACTCAGAGGTAACTGGCAGGAATATAGAGGTATAAGGTTCATGCCAACATACCACCCAGCATACCTTTTGCGCAATCCCCGGGACAAGAATCTTGTCTGGCAGGACATGAAAAAAATAATGGAGATATTGTGAGCAAGGACAGGTTTGCGGACATTGTCGTTAACCGGCCTGTCGAAGGGCCTTTTACGTATTCGATTCCTGAAGAGCTCGAAGACGCTGTGAAAATCGGGAGCTGCGTAGAGGTCTCGTTCGGCCCAAAAAGGCTTACAGGATATGTCGTGGGACTTTCCCCTGATTGCAATATCAAGAATGTCAAACCGATCAGCAGGGTCCTGGATCGCTCGCCTCTGATAGACACTCACATGCTGGAGCTTACAAGGTGGCTGTCAAAATATTATTATTCAACTTGGGGAGAGGCCATTTCAGCGGCTGTGCCGGGGGCGTTAAAAAAGAGCCTCAATCAGAAGAGGAGAGTCAGTCAAAAAGAAGAAGACATCCCGGAATATATAGACGGCTCAGATACCCATCTTGCCCCTACCCCTGAACAGACAGTCGCGCTTGATCAGATAAAACAACACATAGATGATAAAAATCCTCGCGTGTTTCTGCTTCACGGCGTAACAGGCAGCGGAAAGACAGAGGTCTATCTACAGGCTATCGGCCATGCCCTGAAATCAGGCCTTTCCAGCATTGTCCTTGTGCCTGAGATATCTCTTACGCCTCAGACAGTCGCGCGCTTCAAGGCCAGGTTCGAAGGTAAAATAGCGGTGTTACACTCGCGTTTGACAGGTTCCAGGAGGGCCTCAGAATGGGAGAGGATCGCCTCTGGGGAGCCTTGCGTAGTCGTGGGCGCGCGCTCCGCGATATTCGCTCCGATAAAAGACCTCGGGCTCGTGGTGGTGGACGAAGAACACGAGACTTCCTATAAACAGGATGATGTGCCGAGATACAACGCGCGGGACGTGGCTATAAAAAGGGCAGAGCTTGCCGGGGCAGTCACGATATTGGGAAGCGCTACACCGTCGCTCGAATCTTTTTACGCCGCGCAAAAAGGCAGGTATGTGCTTATTGAACTGCCTGAAAGAATAGATTCGAGACTGATGCCTGAAGTGGAGATAGTGGATATGAGGGATGAATTATCCAGGACAAAAAAGCTCCACATATTCTCTGCCTCGCTTAAATCCTGGATAGACAAGGATGTGGCTGAAGGAAAACAGGTCATACTATTCTTGAACAGGCGGGGATTTTCCACATTTATAAGCTGCAGGAAATGCGGCCATGTGGTCATGTGCAAGCGTTGCAGCGTGAGCCTTACTTATCATTTTCACTCAAAGAAACTTAACTGCCATCATTGTAATTATGAGATGGACCCGCCGGACATCTGCCCCAAGTGCGATTCCAGTTATCTGAAATACTGGGGGATAGGCACGGAAAAGGTCGAGAGCGAGGCGCACAGGTTTTTCCCTGGCGCCAGGATCTCGCGCATGGATACAGACTCCACTCACAAGCGCGGCACGCATGAAAAGGTGCTGTCTAAATTTAAAGATCACAAGATAGATATACTGGTAGGCACCCAAATGATAGCAAAGGGCCTGGATTTTCCAAAGGTGACGCTCGTGGGCGTAATATCCGCTGATACGGCCCTGAATCTTCCGGATTTTCGTTCAGGCGAGAGGACCTTTAATCTCTTGACTCAGGTCGCGGGCCGCGCAGGCAGAAGCGATCTCGGCGGAAAGGTGATCATACAGACGTATACTCCGGGGCACTATGCTATACAGGCGGCCAGGACCCATGACTACAATAGTTTTTACGGAAAAGAGATATCATTCAGAAAGGATTTAAACCTGCCGCCTTTTTCTCATATGGTAACGCTCAACTTCAGGGGCCGCAGCGAAGACAAGGTCTTAAAGGTAAGCGAATCCCTAAGGAATAAACTTGAGAGAAAAAATAAGTCAGGAAAAATTGAAATACTCGGGCCTGCCCCAGCGCCTATTTCGCGCGTAAAAGGCACGTACAGGTGGAACCTGTTTTTGAAATCCGATAAGGTAGAGCGCATCACCGCGCTTTTAAGAGATACAATTGGCGCCCGCAGAAGAGAGAATGGGATTATTGTAACGGTTGACGTGGATCCTTATTAGAGTAACCAGTAACTCGTAACCAGTAACCATGAAGCAGGTAAAAGATCCCCGTCTTTTTAAAATTCCTGGTTACTGATCTTTGAATTCTTGCTGGATAGTGCCGAGGGCGTCCAGATTTTTTAGGGATTTTAAGACGTCGGTATTACTGGGGTCTATGTGAAGGGCAGCCTCGTAATTGGTCTTCGCGTTCTTGTAGTCTTCTTTTTTCAGGTATATATCCCCGAGCGTTTTTAGTATCTCTATGTCTTTAGAGTTTATTGCCTTTGCCTCTTCAAGGTTTTGCAGGGCATTGGCCACAAGTTCGTTCTTGTAAAATACATCAGCGATTTTTTTCAGGACCTCTGTGTCATTCGGATTTTTTACGAGTATCTTTTCAAGGCCTTCGAGGGCCGCGGGCACATTGCCTTTTTTCAACATGCCCTCCACAGGCAACATGAGTAAGATCCGGCTGGCTGTGTTTATTGCTTTTGTGATAGAGGAGGAAGAGGCCGCGCCAGCCTTATTTTTTAAAGAAAGATGCAGGTAATGCCTGGCCTCAAGATGATCGTGCTGGTATATTAGTATCTGGGAAAAGATTTCAATGGCGTAATCGTAGTTTTTCTTTTCAAACGCCAGAATACCTTTAGTATAAAATTCTTTCAGATCTTGCGGGCTTATTTTGTCTGCCATATAGCACAATTTTACAGTAAGTATATATGATTGTCAAGACGCAACATGTATGTTAAAATAATTTCACACTAAGTTGACACACAAAAAAGTGTGAAATTAGATTGGGCGCATGGGGATATTAGGTATAAAGACATATCCGGATGAGGCATTGAGGAAAAAGTCGAGCGTGGTGAAGCGCGTAGGCAAAGAAGATCGCAAGCTTGCCAGTGACATGATAGATACTATGCGTTCCGCCAATGGTATTGGCCTGGCAGCGCCGCAGGTAGGGATTTCCAGGCGTATTATAGTGGTCGATGACCTGGAAAACACCAAATCCTCGCTCGTTCTTATAAACCCTGTTGTAATTAAAAAAAAGGGCCGCTCAAGTCTCTGCGAAGGCTGTCTTAGCGTGCCTGATGTTACCAATGATATCTTGAGGCCTGAATTTATTATCGTAGAGGCCCTGGATCTGGACGGGGATAAGATAAAGATAGACACAGGCGGTCTTCTCGCAAGGGTGATACAGCATGAGATAGACCATCTGGACGGTATTTTGTTTATAGACAGGATAGACTTTTTAAGGCGGAGGCGGATCTTTAAAAAGATATCGCCTAAAGTCTGCATGGAACTTTAAACCTATGAATATTGTATTTTTCGGAAGTTCTGATTTCGCGGTGCCTGTTCTGGAGGCATTGAATAAAAAAGAAAATGTGGCGCTTGCGGTGACTCAGCCTGACAGGGAAAAAGGCAGGTTGTTAAAGGTCGCTTCTACCGCTGTCAAGCAATCAGCCGTCAGCCTTGGCATAGAGACATATCAGCCTGAGAATGTAAATAAAAAAGATTCGGTAGAGTATCTGAGAAAATTTGATGCCGATGTCTTTGTAGTAGTCAGTTTCGGGCAGATATTAAAAAAGGGACTCCTGGACATACCGAAGCAATATTGCCTTAATGTTCACGCCTCGCTTTTGCCAAAATACCGCGGCGCGGCTCCAATAAACTGGGTGATAGCCAATGGAGAAAAGGAAACAGGCGTCACCATTATAAAGATGAATGAAAAAATGGATGAAGGTGATATATCTTCCTCAGGCATAGTCAGTATTTCGGCGGATGACGACGCTATAACGCTTTCGGGCAAGCTTTCAAGAAAAGGCGCGGAACTGTTATTAAAATCAATAGAACTGATAAAAGAAGAAAAGATCAGCTTTCAAAAACAGGATAGCTCCGTGGCCACTTGCGCGCCCAAACTCGAAAAACAGGACGGGCTCATAGATTGGGATATGAACGCTGAGGAGATCCATAACAGGGTCAGGGCGTTTGTGCCGTGGCCAGGATGTTTTACGCTATTTGATAGAAAAATTCTAAAGATATGGAAAGTAAGGCAGGAAGATATTCCTGATTATTCCGGTTCACCGCCAGGCACTGTTTTGGAGATCAAAAAGAACGGGATTTTAGTGAGCACCGGGAAAGGCGGCCTGGAGATAGAAGAACTTCAGCTGGAAGGTAAGCGCCGCATGAGCGTAGAAGAGTTTATCGCGGGGCATAAGGAGATCGCTGCCGGAAAGATATTGAACCAACCTTAACTTGATCGAGATTTTTTTGTTGCAGTTGCAATTGTTTATGCTATAATTATAAACTCATATGCCAGAACTACGCAAAGATCCTATAATCGGAAGATGGGTAATAGTTTCTATTGAAAGGGCAAAGAGGCCTAGTGATTTTAAGGCCGCCCGCCCGGAAGAGGAAGAGTCTGGCCAGTGTCCTTTCTGTGAAGGACACGAAAAACAGACACCTACTGAGATCTTTGCGATAAGACAAGCTGACTCAAAAAAAGACAAACCAGGCTGGGATGTAAGGGTTGTCCCGAGCATCTCGCCTAAATTCACTATACATGGAGGGCTTGACCGCAGGGGTATAGGCATGTACGACATAATGAACCCCATAGGAGCCCATGAGATAATCATAGAGTCCCCTCAGCATCTTAGCGACATATCGCAGCTGCCCAAAGAAAAAATAGAACTCATCATCAAAGTGTCTGCCGAAAGGTTGATCGATCTAGAAAAAGACCCCAGGTTTAAATATGGACTGCTTTTTAAAAATCACGGCTTGAAGGCAGGCGGAAGCAAGGCCACGAAACACATCCGCTCGCAGATCATAGTGACCCCTGTGACTCCGACCCGGGTAAAAGAAGAATTAAGAGGCAGCCTTTTTTATTATAGGTATAAGGAAAGATGCATCTTTTGTGACATAATAAGGCAGGAATTAGATACAGAAACAAGGGTCGTGATGGACACAAAACATATAATAGCCCTGGCCCCATTTGCCTCGAGGTTCCCGTTCGAGATATGGATATTGCCTAAAAAACATTGTTCTGATTTTATGAATATAAAGAAGGATGAAATAAACGACCTGGCCGTTGTTTTAAAGACAGTTATCGGCAAGCTTTCCAAGGCGTTGAATAACCCACCCTATAATTACATGCTGCACACCGCTCCTTTCAGGAGAGATGAAAGGGCGGGTTACTGGACTACTATAAAAGATGATTATCACTGGCACATCGAACTTACTCCGAGGATAACCCAGGTGGCTGGTTTTGAATGGGGCTCGGGATTCTATATAAACCCCACTCCTCCGGAAGACGCCGCAAAATACTTAAGGGAGACGGAACTTTAAAATGTCACAGCTGCGCAAAGACCCGATAACAGGCAGATGGATCCTTGTGAATATTACAAACCCTAAAAGACCCGAGGACTTTGATCTCAGGCCTCAGGCCAAGAAGGGCGGGACGTGTCCTTTCTGCGCGGGTAATGAAAAGATGACGCCGCCTGAAGTGGAGGCAATAAGGAATCCTGACACAGGACGCGACACAGGTGGATGGTTAGTAAGGGTAGTGCCCAATAAATTTCCAGCGCTTAAGATAGAAGGGGATCTGGATCAAAGAGGCATTGGTATTTATGACATGTCCAACGGCATAGGCGCCCACGAAGTTATAATAGAGACGCCTGACCATTCAAAAGATTTAGGCGACCTGACAGAGGATGAAATGAGAAACGTAATATTTAAATATCGATCAAGGATCCTTGACCTGGAAAAAGATGTCAGGTTCAGGTATATGCTGATATTTAAAAATCATGGCTTGCAGGCAGGCGCTTCGCTTGAACATACGCATACGCAGCTTGTAGCCCTCCCGATTATTCCAAAAAGGGTCATAGAGGAGTTGAAGGGCGCGGCAAATTACTTTAATTATAAGGAACGGTGCGTGTTTTGCGATATCATAGCTAATGAAAAACAAGAAAAGCTCCGCGTCGTGTCAGAGAATAGTAATTTTATAGCCTTCTGCCCGTTTGTCTCGAGATTCCCATATGAGACATGGATCTTGCCAAAGACCCACGCCCGGCATTTTAGATCCATAGACGATAATAGAGTGGGCGAAATGGCGTCTATTTTAAAGGACACGCTCGCGAGAATAAAAAAGACCCTGAATGACCCGGCGTATAATTTTATAATACACACCTCTCCTGTAAGAGACGGTATTAATGAGGGGTTTCACTGGCATCTGGAGATAATGCCAAAGTTAACGCATGTGGCAGGTTTTGAATGGGGTTCGGGCTTCTACATAAACCCGACGTCCCCCGAAGCAGCAGCGAAGTATCTGAGGGAAGTCAAATGAGGCCATGACCCGCAGCGGCGGGTCATAAGGCCGAGTTTGACCCCGCCCTTGACATCTTCGATGTCAAGGGCTCATTAAAAGGAACATTACCCCTCGTAACTAAATGTGCAGAGCTCTGGTTACTCGGGGTTAATTCGCACATTGACTTACGTTCACTCACTTTGTTCGTTCCGTAAGTCAAGCGCTCATTAAAAGGAGGTTTCTAATGGCAGTAAAAGTTGGTATTAATGGTTTTGGACGCATAGGGAGAAATATTTTTAGGGCGGCTGTTGAAAATAAGAACATTGATTTTGTGGCGATAAACGACTTGCCTGTGCCCATAAACGCCTTAGCTCATCTTCTGAAGTATGATTCAATATTAGGAGAGTTAAAAGTAAATGTAGAGGTCAGGGAAGACATGCTTGTTGTCAATGGCAAGGAGATAAAGGTCCTGAATCACAAGGATCCCGCGGAAATACCGTGGGGCGGCATGGGAGTACAGATAGTGGTAGAGTCCACTGGCGTGTTCAAGGACAAGGAAAAGGCGATGAGACATGTGCAGGCAGGCGCGAAGAAGGTTATAATAACAGCCCCTGCGAAAGATGAGGATATAACGATCGTCCTGGGTGTAAATGAGAACATGTACAATCCCCAGAAGCATCAGATCATTTCTAACGCGTCATGCACCACTAACTGTCTTGCGCCAGTCGCAAAGGTCCTGATAGAAAATTTCGGTATCAAGAGCGGCTTGATGACAACCATTCACTCTTATACAAATGACCAGAAGGTACTGGACCTGGTGCATAAGGATCTGAGACGCTCAAGGGCAGCGGCGCTTTCCATGATACCTACCACAACTGGAGCCGCAAAGGCAGTAAGCCTGGTGCTCCCTGAATTAAAAGGAAAGCTGGACGGGCTTGCCATAAGAGTGCCTACTCCTAATGTATCTTTGGTCGACCTCGTATGTGTGGTTGAAAAAGATACGTCCAGGGAAGAGGTAAACAGGGCCCTGAAAGGAGCGGCGGAAGGCAAGCTCAGCAATATCCTGGAATATAGCGACAAGCCTCTTGTCTCAAAAGACTTTAACGGAAATCCAAAGTCTTCAATAGTGGACGCGGACCTGACTACTGTTATTGACAAAAGAATGGTAAAGGTCATGGCGTGGTATGATAACGAGTGGGGCTACTCCTGCAGGGTCGTGGATCTCATAGAGTTTATAGCCAATAAAGGCCTGTAGATAGAAGGTTGTCTGAGGTTGTAAGAGGTTGTCTGAGGTTGTCTGAGGTTGTAAGAGGTTGTCTGATGTTAGATGATGTTATCTGAAGTTGCGGGTTATCTCAAGCAACCTCAAATAACCTCACATAACCTTATATAACCTCAGACAACCTCATATAACCTCTATATTATGAACATACTCTTTGTCTCCTCTGAAGTCTTTCCTTTTGCAAAAACCGGAGGGCTCGCTGATGTAATAGGCGCGCTCCCTGAGGCCCTTGCCAAAAGAGGCCATGCCTGCAGTGTTATATTGCCGTTATATAAGTGCGTAAAGAAGAACGGTTTTGCCCCTAGATTATTCAAAGAGCTGAATGGTTTTAATCTGCGCCTTTTGCGGCACGGCAATGTAAAGGTATATTTCATAGAGAAAGATGAATATTACGACAGAGACCAGCTCTATGGCACGCCCCAGGGAGATTATCCAGACAATGCTTCCCGCTTCGGGTTTTTCGCAAAGGCAGTCATTGAATCCGTAAGTCACATAGGCAGGCAGGACATACTGCATTGCAATGACTGGCAGTCAGCGCTCACCCCGCTTTACATAAAACTTTTCCACAAAAAAAGGCCCGAGTTCAATAAAACAAAGATACTATTTACCATACACAACATGGCATACCAGGGCCTTTTTGGCAGAGAGGCGATGGCGGGCCTGGGCCTCGGCGAAGAGCTCTTTACGCCTGAGCGGCTCGAGTTTTATGGCAAGTTTAATTTTATGAAGGCAGGCATAATATATTCCGACGCTGTTACTACTGTCAGCAAAGGTTATAGCCGTGAAATATTGACCCCGGAATTCGGAACTGGCCTGGACGGACTTTTAAAGACCAGGGAGAAGGATCTCTACGGCATAGTCAACGGCGTTGATTATACTATATGGAACCCGGCAATAGATAAATTGATAGCGGCTGGATTCAGCGAAAAAGACCTGAGCGGAAAAGAGGCTTGCAAAAAAGATATACTGAAAGAATGCGGCATAAAATATGATCCCAGGCGGCCGCTCGTCGGGATGATAACAAGGTTTGCCGAGCAGAAAGGCATCGATCTTGTCGCGCAGGGCATGGGCAATATAATAAGGATGGGCGCGGATTTTGTGATCCTTGGTTTCGGAGACGAGAAATATAATAATATATTTTCAAGGCTGACATTAAAATACAAAGGCCACATGGCCGCGCTCATAAAATTTGACAATGTCCTGGCGCACAAGATAGAGGCGGGCTCTGATATGTTTTTAATGCCCTCAAGGTATGAGCCGTGCGGATTAAATCAGCTCTACAGCCTGAAATACGCGACAGTCCCGGTGGTCAGGGCTGTCGGCGGCTTAGAGGACACTGTTGAAAACTTTGATACAGCCAGGAAAACTGGAAACGGGTTTAAGTTTAAAGACGCCAGGTGTCAGGAGCTGTTAAAATCTTTGAAAAAAGCTATAAGCGTATTTAAAAATAAGAAGCTTTGGCATTCTCTTCTTAAAAATTGTCTTGCCTGTGATTATTCCTGGGATTCATCAGCTGAAAAATACGAAAAACTTTATGATAGGCTCTCTGCCTGACGTATCTTTTGCAATGGGGGTGCACCTGCACCAGCCTGTTGGAAATTTTGAAAACATTTTAGAGCGGGCATACTCTAAATGTTACAATCCCTTCCTGGAAGTTTTACGCGATCACCCGCGCATCAAATGCACATTTCATTTTTCAGGTAATCTCCTGGATTTTTTTGAGGCCCTTCACCCGGATTATCTTGACAGGGTGGCTGAAATGGTCGATCTGGGACAGGCAGAGGTCATGGGCGGCGGGTATTATGAGCCGATATTCCAGGCAATACCGCACAGGGACAGGCTGGGCCAGATCAATATGCTGTCAGATTATATCGAGAAGAAGTTTGGCGCAAGGCCGAAAGGCATATGGACGCCTGAAAGGGTGTGGTCTCCTGATCTTGTAAAAGATTTTGTAAACTGCGGCATAAAATATACCATACTGGATGACGCGCATCTCGCGAGGGCAGGGGTTGGTAAAGATGACATGGCAGGCTATTTTATGACAGGGGACGCGAAAGAGAATATCGCCATTTTTCCCACGACAAAGATCCTCCGCTACTCAATACCATTCAGGATGCCGCGTGAAAATATGAGATATTTCAAGCGCGCCTCAAAGAATAAAAACAGCCCTTTATTTACATACGGTGATGATGCCGAGAAATTCGGAGAATGGCCATGGACGCATGACTGGGTCTATAAAAAGGGGTGGCTGGATAAATTTTTCCACGCGATTGAAAAAAACAGGCGGTGGCTAAAGACAGTCAGATTTTCTGAATACCTTGAGAATCATGAGCCGCTGGGCACAGTGGACGTGCCGGCGTGCGCTTACGAGGAGATGATGGAATGGTCAGGCGGCGGGTGGCTCAATTTTCTCTCAAAATATCCTGAGTCAAACCAGATGCATAAGAGGATGCTTTATGTCAGTGATCGCATAGCTGATAAGGAAATATTAAAAGATGCGCAGAGAGAGTTATATAAAGGACAGACGAATTGTCCTTACTGGCACGGCGTGTTCGGCGGGGTATATCTTTACCATCTGCGCGGCGCTATTTACGAACACCTTATAAAGGCCGATAAGATAGTCGATAACTTAGAGCCTGAAAGCGGGACTGTAAGAGCTTTTGACTTTTACAGGCGCGGGGAAAACGCTGTCATAGCGGAGAGTAAGGATTTTTTTATGTGCATAGACCCTGCCTCCGGAGGGATCATAAGGGAGCTGGATTATAAACCCGGCAACCTGAATATTATAAATACCCTTGCCAGGAGAAAAGAAGATTATCACAAGAAGATAATAGAGCGCATTACCAATACGAGGACAGGGCCCCTGGCCATACAGGATGCCATTAAGACAATGGACAAAGACATAAAGAGGGGTATTTTTTATGACAGGTATCCAAGGGCTTGCCTGGTGGACCATTTTATAGACAAGAGACTAAAAAAGTCAGATTTCGAGGATTGCAATTATGTGGATGTCGGAGGTTTTGCCGGTTCGCGATATTCAGTAGACGCGCAAAAAGACAGGGTGATCCTTAGTCGTGAAGGCATGGTTGACGGCAGGTCTGTCTATCTCAGGAAAGAGGCGCGTATCACGTCAGGCGATTCTATTGAGATAGCGTATTGTATAAAGAATAAAAGCCAGTTTGATCTCAATACTCTATTCGGGACAGAATTTAACATCTTTATGCCTCTCGCTGATTATAACAGGTATGAATATGAAATCAGACAGGGGTTATTTTCAATAAAGGACAGCTCTGGAGGGCTGGGCCTGGAGTTTAGATTTTCAGAAAATCCCACAAAGGTCTGGCATTTCCCGGTAATGGCCGTGTCCCAGTCCGAGCGTTCATATGGCCTGAGTTACCAGGCATATTGCGTATTTCCAATATGGCAGTTAAATCTTAAGAGCGCGCAAGAGGCAGCCTTCAACATAACCATGACGTTCCGACACCCAGACATTTAATTTTTTGGTTGCCATGGGTGGATATTTATGTTATATATATTGAAATATATGTTAATACAGGGAAAAGGTGCATGAACAAGAAAAGCATAAAAGATATTGATATCAAGGGTAAGCGCGTTCTTATGCGGGCGGATTTTAATGTCCCGCTTAATAAAGAAGACCTGAAGATCGATGATGATATCAGGATAAAGGCCGCGCTCCCCACTATTAAGTACGCTATTGAGAATAAGGCAAGGCTTATTCTTATGAGCCACCTTGGAAGGCCAAATGGCAAGGTCCAGGATTCAATGAGACTTACGCCTGCAGCTGAAAGGCTTTCCGAGCTTTTAGGCAAGCCTGTCAAGAAGCTGGATGACTGCATAGGCGATGATGTCAAGAAGGCGGTCATGGGTATGAAAGACGGCGATGTAATACTCCTTGAAAATCTTAGATTTCATCCTGAAGAGGAGAAAAACGACCCTGTCTTTGCCAAAAAACTGGCCTCTCTTGGAGAGGTCTATGTAAACGACGCGTTTGGCACAGCGCACAGGGCGCACGCTTCTACAGAGGGTGTGACAAAATTTCTGAAAGTTTCTGTGGCAGGGTTTTTACTGGCAAAAGAGATAGAATATTTTGATAAGGCCCTTACAGACCCGCCAAAACCTTTTGTAGCGATACTGGGCGGCGCAAAGGTGTCTGATAAGATAATGGTGATCGAGAATTTAATGGAAAAGGTGGACGCGCTTTTAATAGGCGGGGGCATGGCCTATACTTTTATCAAAGCGCAGGGCAAGGAAATAGGCAACTCAAAGTTAGAGGCCGACAAATTGGATGTCGCGAAGTCCTTGATGCAGAAGGCAAAGGAAAAAGGCGTGAAGCTGCTATTGCCCATAGATCATCTCATAGCCGATGCGATAGACGCGTACAGTAACACCAGGGTGGTGGATGAGACAGTGCCGCATAACTGGATGGCTGTTGATATAGGCCCGAAGACAGTGGATGAATTTAAGAAAGAATTGAGAAACGCGAAAATGATCATCTGGAACGGCCCTATGGGGATTTTTGAGATATCAAAGTTTGCCAGGGGCACAGAGGATATCGCGAGGTTTATAGCAGGGCTTAAGGCAACGACTATTATAGGAGGCGGGGATACAGCAAGCGCTATTTCTAAATTTGGGCTTACGGACGCGATGTCGCATATATCAACCGGAGGCGGGGCCTCATTGGAATATATGGAAGGCAAGGTACTGCCAGGCATAGCGGCATTGAATAATAAATAAGACAGGAGAGCATGTATGAGGAGACCAATTATTGCCGGTAACTGGAAGATGAACAAGACAGTTGATGAGGCTGTTTCGATCGCTGTTGGACTTAAAAGGAAATTTTACACTTTTTCAGAAGCTGATGTTGTGATATGTCCGCCATTTACAGCTTTGAGCAAGGTGCATGAGCAGATCGTGGATTCAAGCATCATGCTCGGCGCGCAGGACATGTACTGGGAAGAGTCAGGGGCCTTTACAGGAGAGATATCTCCTGGCATGCTTAAAGATGTCGGGTGCAGATATGTCATAGCCGGTCATTCTGAGAGAAGGAATATATTCGGCGAGACAGACGAGGATGTAAATAAAAAGCTTAAGATAATCTTGAAGCATGGCATGATACCTATTATGTGCATTGGCGAGCAGCTCGAGGAAAGAGACAATGGGATGACGTTCGAGATCCTGGAAAAACAATTGACGCGCGATCTCAAGGGGTTTGCGAAAGAACAGGCTGCGCGCGTTATAATCGCGTACGAACCTATATGGGCAATAGGGACAGGAAGGACTGCCACTCCGCAGCAGGCCCAGGAGTCCCACAGGTATATACGGGATTTCGTAGAGCGCTTATATGACAGGGAGACATCTGTCAAGATCCGGATTCAATACGGCGGGAGCGTCAAGCCGGATAATATCGCTCAGCTGATGGCTCAGGAAGATGTTGATGGCGCGCTTGTCGGCGGGGCGAGCCTTGATGTGAATTCATTTACAGAGATAGTTGAAAACGCGGTAAAGTAGCCAGCATTGTCATTCCCGCGAAAGCCAGCGGCCTCGCCGCTAGGCGGGCGGGAATCTATAAACAAAGGGAGAATATATGTACGCTTTTTTTGTTACAATACACGTGATAGCAAGTCTATTTTTAATAGCTGTTATACTTCTTCAGGCTGGAAGGGGAGGGGGCTTGTCAGATACGTTCGGCGGCTCTCAGATGCAGAATCTATTCGGCACAAAGAGCGCGAGTGTGCTCTCAAGGTTGACCGCCATATCCGCGACTTTATTTATAATAACGTGTCTTTCTCTTGCGCTTATATCCAGCCGCAGGAATAAGTCTCTCGTTGACAAAGTAAAGTTGCCCAAGGCTGTCCAGGTTCCAGTATCGCTTCCTGAAGAGATCCCGGCTCCTGTTGCGCCAGTTGACATTCAGGGAGGCGCTGACGAGGCCAAGTAAATTGATTATTCAATCCAGGACCATTCAACGATTTAAAACCGTCTTTTTTAAGGCGGTTTTTTTATTTACGGCGTTGATGCTCATGGCATTTTCCAGGTCAGACTACGGGGATGCCATTGTAGTCGGTTCGATCGGAGAGCCAAGGACGCTTGTGCCTATCCTTGCCTCTGACAGCTCTTCCGGAACAGTATGCGGCATGGTATTCAACGGACTTTTGAAATATGACAAGGATCTGAATTTAACAGGCGACCTGGCTGAGAGCTGGTCCGTGTCAGAGGACGGCCTTGAGATAATTTTTTATTTAAGAAAAGGGGTCAGGTGGCATGATAATGAGCCTTTCACAGCAAGAGACGTTAAGTTTACTTACGAACGGCTTATAGACCCTGGAGTCAGGACGCCCTATGCCGGGGATTTTATTATGGTAAAGGAGTTTCAGGTTATTGATGAATACACGGTCAAGGTTATCTATGATGAGCCTTTTTCGCCAGGGCTCTCAAGCTGGGGCATGAATATTATGCCTGAACACCTGCTTAAAACCGAAGACCTGAATAACACTCAATTTTCCAGAAGGCCCGTAGGCACAGGGCCGTATAGATTCAAGTCATGGCGCACAGGCGAGAAGATAGAGCTTGTCTCGAATCATGATTATTTTGAAGGCCGGCCGTATATAGACCGCTATATATACAGGATCATACCAGACCAGGCCACCTTGTTTTTAGAATTAAGGGCGCAGGGCGTGGATTTTTCTTCCCTCACGCCTTTACAGTTCAAGCGCCAGACGCAGAGCAGGTTCTTTGAGGAAAATTTCCAGAAATTCCA
>JAHIEN010000087.1 GCA_018901615.1 Candidatus Omnitrophota bacterium
CTCGCAGCATAATTCAGAACCCGCGGGCTGCTCGGGACAAATTTGCCTTTGGCAAATTTGGTGGGTCCGCCTCGACATCTTGCTTTGTAGAATGTCGGCGAGACCTCACCAAAAATTTTGTTTTACAAAATTTTTGGTGGGCAGAGGAGGATTCGAACCTCCGTAGGCGCGAGCCATCAGATTTACAGTCTGACCCCTTTGGCCACTCGGGTATCTGCCCATTGCAAAGGTAACCAGTAACTCGTAACCGGTAACTAGGAATTTTTAAAATTCTAAAACCAAATCTTTTTATTCCTGGTTCCTGGTTACGGGTTACGGGTTACTAACTTTATTGCCTCAGGTATTTTTTCCAATATGTCGCTCGCTATGAGACCTGCTTCCCCTTTTTCTCTTCCTGCCAGATCTCCAGCAATGCCATGCACATACACGGCCCATTTCGCCGCGTCAAACGCCTCTAATCCCTGTGCCAGAAATCCTGCTATTATCCCTGTCAGCACATCGCCGCTGCCTGCAGTTGCCATCCCAGGATTCCCTGTTTTGTTTAAATAAAATCTTTGCTTGATACCAGGATCCGCCACAATTGTTCCTGCGCCCTTTAAAACCACTACAGCATTATAATAATTTGCAAATTTTTTTGCAACAATTAATCGATTCTTCTTTATGTAGTCCACGTCCTTTTTAAAAAGCCCTGCCATCTCTCCTTGATGCGGCGTAATAATATACGGGTTTTTTATCTTTTTTAATATAGCTGGGTTCGCTGAAGCGGCATTCAGCGCGTCAGCGTCAAGCACCATAGGCCTTTTCGCGCTCACTATAAGCTCTCTTATTAATTTCTGCGTTTCCTTATTCGAAGAAAGACCGGGTCCTAAAACAGCGACATCAGAATCATTAATTTTTTTCAAGGCCTCTGTCTTGGCCTTTAATGAAAGCGTGCCCTGCCTGGTCTCTGAAAGAGGGCAAGTCATTGCTTCTGTTAATTTTATTTCCATTACCGCATTCAGCGAACGCGGTATACCAAGGGTAACAAGACCTGCGCCCGAGCGCATACATGCCTGGCTGCAAAGAGCTGCCGCGCCAGTAAGCCCTGTGGACCCGGCTAAAATAAACACCTGCCCGTAATCGCCTTTATAGGAATCTCTTTTTCTTTTTTTTAAAAACATTTTTTCTCGTAAGGGTTATTTTTCCAGAGGATTGCGTTGCTTACCGCGTAATTATTTGTGTGGGACATACTGACCATTATATTGTCAAGCTGGTTTTTATCCGCGAATTCTTTGACCTCGCCGTGCAATATTACCTCGGGCTTGCCTTTTGAATCATTAAGGATTTCAATATTTTTAAGCCTCGCGCCGATCCTAGTGTCGCCAAACGCCTTGAGCACTGATTCCTTGCAGGCAAAGCGGGCAGCAAGCGTTTCATGGGAAAACTTCTTGGTATTAGCGTAATCAAGCTCTCTCTGTGTAAACACCCTCTTCAGGAATAGCTCGCCCCATTTATCAAGGACCTTTTTTACCCGCCATACTTCTATAATATCCACACCTATCCCTATTATCATTTTATGAGCGCTTTCATATCTTTTACCGCCTTATATAACCCTGAAAATATGGCCCGCGAGATTATAGAATGGCCTATGTTTAATTCATTGACACCTTTTATATTCGCTATCCTCTTCGCGTTCAGATAATTCAGGCCATGCCCGGCATTCACCACCAGACCAAGCGACAGACTGTAGTCTATTGCGTTTTTTATTTTTCTATACTCTATGTCTGTCGCCTCTCTGTTTACTGCCAGGCTGTATCTTCCTGTATGTATCTCTATAATATCCACTCCAATGGCCTTTGCTTCATAGATCTCTTTTTCGTCAGGGTCAATAAAAAGACTCACGTCTATATCTTTTTCTTTTAAAAGCTCGACCGCTCTTTTTATTTTCGCGCTATTCTTTGTAACGCTTAGGCCACCTTCTGTAGTAAGTTCCTGTCTTTTTTCCGGGACAAGAGTGGCCTGGTGTGGGCGAATCTTTCTGGCAATCTGCACAATGTTCTGGTTTATTGACATCTCTAGGTTAAATCTGGTCTTCACGACACGCCTTAACTTTTTTATATCCGCATCATTAATATGTCTGCGATCTTCCCTTAAATGAGCGACTAAGCTGTTGCATCCCGCCTTTTCGCATATCAAAGCAGCGGCAACAGGATCTGGCTCAACGCCTCCTCTTGCCTGGCGCAATGTTGCCACATGGTCTATGTTTACGCCGAGCTCTGGCATATTACTTGTTCTCCGTTACGTATCCTTTATTCTTTGTTTTCTTTTCCGGGGCTGGCTGTTCTTGTGAATTTTCGTCCAGGTATGATTTGTAGAGTTCAGAGCCATAAAACTTACTCGCCAGGCGGTTGTTTTTTTCCAATTCGCCGTTCACATAGAACCACGTTATAATAGCGAGGACCAGAGATATGACCTTTATCCAGAAATTATTAAATACCCAATCTTTCATGGTCGACTCCTGTTAGAAGCTATGTCTTTTTTCTTTCTTTCGGGCTTACAGAGATTATTCAATACACGGCTAAGCGCGTCCTTATCAAGGTCATGCGTCAGCTTTCCGCCCGTAGCCACTGAAATACTTCCTGTTTCCTCAGAAATTACTATCACCACGGCGTCGCTTTCCTCGCTCAGGCCAAGACCTGCCCTGTGCCTGGTGCCTAAGGTCCTTGACACCTTGGGATTCTGCGTAAGCGGGAATAAGCAGCCCGCGCCTGAAATCCTATTCCCTGAGATTATCACTCCGCCGTCATGGAGCGGAGTATTTGGCATAAATATCGTCATCAAAAGCTCTGTATTTACCTTGGCGTCTATTTCTATGCCGCTCTCCACATAATGGTTCAGCCTGCTCTCTCTCTGAATCGCTATAAGCGCGCCTATGCGGCGCTTTGACAGAGAAAGCGAGGCCTTTACTACCTCCTTGATAATCTCTGCCTCTTTAAAAAATATCTCTGACCAGCGATGCTGGCCTATACCGGCCAGTCCTCTGCGCAATTCAGGCTGGAATATAATAAGAAAACCTATGACTGATATCGCGAACAATTTAGTAAGGATCCAGTTGATCGAGTCCAGGCCCAGTTTCTGCGTGATAATAAAAAAAAGCGCTATCAATATTATGCCTTTTAAAACATGGACCCCTCTCGTGCCGCGCGAAAACATCAAAATCACATAAAATATGAACCAGAGGATCCCTATCTCGACAAATATCTTTGCTAAAACCAGATAATTAGGCATTTATCTTCTCCCTGTTTCTTATAATGGCGTCTGCGACCCTGACCACCTGCTTCATCTCTTTCACGTCGTGCACCCTCACGATATCCGCGCCGTTGTTTATTGAAATAGCCACACTGGCCGCTGTGCCCCATACCCTTTCCTGCGGCTCAGCGCCTAGGATAGCGCCTATGAAAGACTTTCTTGAAGCCCCAACCAAAATAGGCTTGTCCATGACCTTGAAAGCTGACAGGTTATTTAAAATCTCGAGATTGTGCTCAAGGGTCTTTCCAAAACCTATACCTGGGTCTACTATGATATTTTCTTTTTTTACACCATTTTTCTCAGCCCGATTCACGAGGTCAGTAAGTTTTTTGAGGATCTCTTTTATAATATTGTTGTACGTCGGAAATTCCTGCATTGTCTGTGGCTCGCCTTTGATATGCATTATAATGATACCCGCGTCATATCTAACGGCGACCTCAGTCATGCGGCTGTCACATTCAAGTCCTGTTATATCATTTATTATGGATGCGCCTTTGTCTAGCGCGCGCAGCGCAACTTCTGACTTACGCGTATCAACTGAAATCGGGATCTTTATTTTTTTTGCCAGTTTCTCCACAACAGGCACCACCCTCTTTATTTCTTCTTCCAGAGAAACAGGCTGGGCCCCAGGTCTTGTGGATTCACCGCCTATGTCAATTATATCCGCGCCTTCTTCAATGATCCTCTCCGCCTCTTCGAGCGCGCGACCCACGTCATTATACACGCCGTCTCCGCTGAATGAATCAGGCGTGAGATTCAGTATGCCCATCACATAGGTGCGTGAACCAAAATCAAGGCCATTCATGTGTTCTTAGATTCTGGGAAAATAAGACTCTTTACTTCTTCTGAATCCATTACCTCTTTTTCCAGCAATTTTTCAGCTAGAAGCTTCAGCTTATCACTGTTTTTTGCCAGCTCTTTTTCAGCCCTTGAATAGCATTCGTCTGTTATGCGGCGCACTTCTTTATCTATATCTACCGCGGTGGCCTCGCTGTAATTCTTTTGCTCAGTTATGTCTCGGCCCAGAAAAATCTGTTCCTCGCGTTTTCCAAAAGTAAGGCTACCCAGCTTCTCGCTCATGCCCCATCTCATCACCATATCCCTCGCGATCTCAGTGGCCTTCTCCAGATCGTTCTGCGCGCCAGTGGAAAGCTCGTTAAATATCATGACCTCGCTGGCCCTACCCCCCATAAGACCTGTTATAGTGGACATCAAATACTTTTTAGTATAATAATGCCTGTCCTCTATGGGGAGCTTCATTGTATATCCGCCCGCCATGCCCCTGGGAATAATAGACACCTTATGCAGCGGATCGCCGTCGGGAATAAGAAAAGACAAAAGCGCGTGGCCTGCCTCGTGATACGCGGTCATCTTTTTTTCTTCAGAGCTAAGCACCCTGGCTTTTTTCTGCGGTCCGGCGATGACCCTTTCAATAGATTCCTGCAGCTCTTCTTTCTCAACTGAATTTTTATTTCTCCTGGCAGCCAATAACGCGCCTTCATTAACAAGATTCGCCAGATCTGCTCCTGAAAACCCCGATGTCTGCCTGGCAATAGACCTCAGATCAACTTCTTTCGCTATCTTTATTTTTTTTACATGAACTTTCAAAATATCCTCCCTGCCTATTATATCAGGCCTGAAAATCACTATCAACCTGTCAAATCTGCCAGGCCTCAATAACGCAGGATCAAGCACATCCGGCCTGTTGGTCGCCGCTATCAATATAACACCTTCCTGCGTGTCAAACCCATCCATCTCCACGAGAAGCGCATTAAGGGTCTGCTCTCGCTCGTCGTGGCCTCCGCCAATACCGGCAAACCTCTGCCTTCCAACAGCGTCTATCTCATCTATGAAAATTATGCAGCCCTTGCCACCCATTTTAGCGGCGCGCTTTGCCTGTTCAAACATATCTCTTACTCTGGACGCGCCCACACCCACAAACATCTCCACAAAATCTGAACCACTTATGCTGAAAAAGGGGACATCTGCCTCGCCGCTGACTGCCTTTGCGAGCAATGTCTTTCCTGTCCCAGGTGGGCCCATAAGCAACACACCTTTGGGAATCTTACCGCCAAGTTTTTGGAATTTCTTAGGCTCTTTTAAAAATTCTATGATCTCTTTGAGTTCTTCTTTTGCCTCGTCCACTCCGGCAACGTCATTGAAAGTGATCTTGGTCTTGTCTTTTGTAATCTGTTTTGCCTTGCTCTTGCCAAAAGAAAGGAGCCTGCCGCCGCCTCCTCCCTGAGCGCTCCTGTAGACAAAAAACCACAAAAATCCGATAAAGAGTATCATCGGCCCAAGAGAATAAAATAGATTAACCCACAATGTCTTTGGGGGCTTTATATCAAAGTCAGGAACATTTTTTTTCAACTCCCTCAGAAGATCCTGGTCTCCCACCGGGATATTTACTGTAAACTGCGCGCCACTCGAGAGAACTCCTTTGACGCGGTCTTCCACCTTGACAGCTGACATTATAGCTCCTGATTCGCTGTTCCCTTGAAGCAGTTGATAAAATTCCCCGTATGTCATTTCTCTAGGAGCTGACTGAGGGCCGATCGAACCCATCCTGAACATATACATGAGAAACAAGAATATGCCAAGCCATAGAAATACATTCTTGTTGAAATTATTTTTATTGTTATTCTGTTTTCTGCCCTTATTCTGGTTCTGAATTCTCATCTTATTCCTTCCTGTTCACATCCGCCTAGCTCAAATATTTATTTTATCAACCAATTCCTAAAAAAGCAAGCTTAACTTGACATTTCGAGTATTACTCGTTTTGTCAAGTTAAACCTTTTTAAATATTATAGCACCTTTTTCTTTTTTTATATCTATGCCTCCTGGCAGGTCTACGACTGAATTTACGGGTCTTGCATTCACTAATTCCTCTATCTCCTTCCAGTGCTGATATGTAAATCTTCTAAGGTCGCCCTTGAGTTCTTTCAAGGCGCTCCTGATTATCCTTTTTTTAATTGCGTGCGGTTGTTTTTTAAATTTTCCGATATCTACGGTAATATATCCTGACCTGCTCTTTTTTGACATTATCTTAAACTTACGGCTACTGAACTTCTCCAGAAATTCATCCTCTGTCCTGAGGTTTTCAGCCATGTTTACCAGGACCTCTTTTATGTTAGGGTTGAACCTGTCTTCAAGATAAGGGATCAACTCGTGTCTTACCTTATTGCGTGTAAACACCACCTCATCATTGGACGAATCATGCCGGCACTTAAGCCCGCACTCTTTTATAAATCCTTCTATCTCCTGTCTTGTGGCATTGATAAGCGGCCTTATGACAACCATGCCTTTCATGTCTTTCACCGGATTCATACCCCCAAGTCCTGACAGGCCTGAACCGCGTATCATACGCATCAAAATCGTCTCTGCCTGATCGTCTTTTGTGTGGCCAACAGCAATTTTATCTACACTGTTCTCGCGCGCAACCCTGAAAAAAAATTCATAACGCTCAAGACGCGCGACTTCCTCTGAAGACATGCCCTTTTCTTCTGCAATCTTCGGGATGTCTCTTTCTTCACAAAAAGCTGTCAGGCCCATTGATTCTGCCAGATCTTGACAAAACTTCCTGTCCTGCTTTGATTCTTCTCCTCTGAACATATGATCAATATGCGCTATATATATTTTTAGACTATAGTCCTGTTTAATAGCTGCCAACGCATGAAGAAGGGCAACTGAATCAGGGCCTCCTGACAAACCCACCAGCACGCTGTCATGCCTGTCGAGCATCCTGTATTTTTTTATGGTAGATCTGATTTTGTCAAGGAAAGTGGCTGGCATGATAAACTTTTATTTTGCCCCTCGTCGCGTTCGCACGGAGGCTGGTTCACATGCTCACGTGCTCGGGACTATTACTCGAGACTATCCTGAGCAAGTAAAAATTTTTTATCTCTTCATGAATGCATAAAAATTTTTACGCGTCGAAGGATGGTAGCGGCGAGTGGATTCGAACCACTGACGCGCCGGGTATGAGCCGACTGCTCTGACCAGACTGAGCTACGCCGCCGAAATTTTGTGAAACAAAATTTCGTCCCGAGCGACTTGTGGTGAGCGAAGCCGAACCAAGCCGAGGGACGAACAGGCGCATTATTAGGCGCGTCGAGGGACCTATTTTTGCTTCAATCCTTCATTCAAACTCCCTGTCCTGTACCCCTCCAAATCAAGGACAACATACAGAAACCCAAGGGCCTTCAAATGTTTTATTATTTTATCACAAAACCTGTTATTTAGAAACTTTTTTATGTCTTTTTGTTCCACTTCTATCCTTGCTGTATCTTCGTGACATCTTACCCTCACCTGTCTTATCCCTTGGCGCTTTACAAAATCCTCTGCGCGCTCAATCTTTTTAAGCGTGCCCTTATTTATTCTTTTGCCGTAGGGAACTCTCGAAGCTAGGCATGCCATTGAAGGCATATCCCATGTCTCAAGCCGCATTATCTTCGAGTAGTTGCGAATATCTGCTTTGGTTATACCAGCTTCCCGCAGCGGGCTTTTCACGTTGAACTCTTTTTTCGCGATGTTGCCTGGCCTGTAATCTTTTTTGTCATCAAGATTGGAAGCGTCCACAATAAATCGCATCCCCTGCTTTCTCGCAATATCCTTCAGTCTGCCAAACAGCTCTTTCTTGCAATAATAACACCTGTCACTGGGATTTCTTGCAAAATTCCTGTCTCTCAATTCATTGGTATAAATTATCCTGTGTCTTGCCCCTAGATGCCTTGCGAATTTCTTTGCCTGTTTAAGTTCGGAATCTGTATAGGTCTCTGACGCGGCTGTGACGGCCAGAACGTTCTTTTCAGGCAATGCATCAATCGCTGCCTTTAGAAGAAAGCTTGAGTCCACCCCGCCTGAAAACGCTACTACAACACTATCGAGTCCCATTAAGATCTCCCTTAATTTTTTTCTTTTGTTCATATATGCACCGACCTTAACCAATTATTTTTTCTATCCAGCCGCCGCCAAGTACATATTCATTTTCGTAAAAGACCGCTGCCTGGCCTGGCGTAATAGCTTTCTGAGGCTCATCAAACTCCACCTCTGTCGCGGAACTGCCTGTGACCTTTACCCGCGCCCTGGCCTTTTTATGCGCGTATCGGATCTTTACCTCAGCTTCAAAATCAGGTGTATCTTTTTTAGAAATCCAATTAATATCAGTGACGACGAATTTCTTCTTTTTTGTCTCAGATCCCTCGCTCGCCACAATAAGGTTTTTCTCCGGTAGTATAGCTGTAACGTATAAAGGTTCTTTGTGAGATACGCCCAACCCCCTGCGCTGGCCTATTGTAAAATTCCAGAATCCCTTGTGCCTGCCGAGCACCTTGCCAGATGAATCAACTATGTCTCCCTCTTTTTCTCCTACGCCGCAATGCTCCTTGATAAACTCGGAATACTTATTGCCGGGCACAAAACATATCTCCTGGCTGTCCGGTTTTTCATACACGCCAAGACCCAGGGCCTTTGCCTTTTTTCTGACATGTGTTTTTTTAAACT
The DNA here is from genome assembly GCA_018901615.1 of Candidatus Omnitrophota bacterium. Lineage (GTDB taxonomy): Bacteria > Omnitrophota > Gorgyraeia > Gorgyraeales > Gorgyraeaceae > JAHIEN01. Next base: position 8,791 of record JAHIEN010000087.1, read on the forward strand.
CACCCAGGGGAAAGAGGGTCTTTTGTAGTTGAGCAGGCGTAAGCAGAGAAAGGACATAGGACTGGTCTTTTGCCTTATCCACAGACTCTTTAAGTCTGCAGGAATCGCCTCGCTCTATCCTGGCATAATGCCCTGTCGCTATAAAATCGCATTCCAGGGCCTCTGCCTTTTTCAGCAGGCTTCCGAATTTGATCTTCTCGTTACAGACTATGCAGGGGTTCGGCGTTCTGCCCGCCATATATTCCTGTGTAAAATAGTCTATTACTTCTTTCCTGAAGACCTTTTCAAAATTTAACACATAATGCTTGATGTCGAGCGCGCCGCAAACCCTTCTGGCATCCTCTATATCCCGTAATGAACAGCATGAGCGCTCCTTGTGTCTGCCGCAAGATTCCTTCGACCATATCTTCATCGTGGCTCCGATAACATCAAAGCACTGGTCTTTTAAAATCGCTGCGGCGACAGAGCTATCGACCCCGCCGCTCATTGCCACTAAAACTCTTTTAGACATGCCTCGGACTAGAATTAAGGGTTAAAATTATTTATAGTCTGTTTTTTAGGTAGTTATCTATGGCCCTTGCGGCTCGTTTGCCCGACCCCATCGCGGCAATCACTGTATCATCGCCGCTAGTGGCATCGCCTCCCGCGTAAACACCCTGTATGTTAGTCGACTGAGTTTCATTATCAATCTCTATCTTGTCCCACTTTCCTGTTTTAAGCTCAGGCGTAGCCCTTAAAAATACGGGATTAGGACTCTGGCCGACCGCCATGATAACTGTATCAGCGTCCAGGATAAATTCCGAACATGGCACAGGAATAGGCCTTCTCCTGCCTGAAGAATCCGGCTCTCCCAGTTCCATCTTTATACATTCCACGCCCTTTACAAAACCCTTACCATCTCCTAATATCTTTTTTGGTAAGGCCAGGGTCATGAACTCTATGCCTTCTTCCTTTGTGTTTTCTATTTCTTCCTTTCTTGCGGGCATCTCTTTCTCTGATCTCCTGTAAACTATATAAACTTTTTCTGCGCCAAGCCTTAAACACACCCTGGCTGAATCCATAGCAGTGTTGCCGCCGCCCACCACCGCGATCTTTTTACCAATATTTATCGGCGTGTCATATTCTGGAAAAAGATAAGCCTTCATCAGATTCACTCTTGTCAGGAGTTCGTTAGATGAATAGACCCTGTTCAGGTTTTCTCCGGATATATTCATAAAATTAGGAAGCCCCGCGCCTGTGCCTATAAACACCGCTTTGTATCCTTGTTCAAAAAGCTCCTTAAGCGTGATGGTTTTCCCGACTATAAAATTTCCCTTGAACACCACGCCTAATGACTCAAGATACTCCACCTCTTTTTTTACAATATTTTTGGGCAGGCGAAATTCAGGTATACCGTAAACCAGGACCCCTCCTTCCGCGTGAAGGGCCTCAAATACCGTAACTATATAACCCAACTTCGCTATGTCACCGGCGCATGTGAGACCGGCAGGACCACTGCCGATAACCGCGACCTTCGTCCCCTTTGTCCGTGACGCGTGACGCGTAACGCGTGACGCGTTTTTAAGCCCCCAATCCGCGGCAAACCTCTCCAGTGCCCCTATATTTATAGGGTTGCCTTTTTTATTCAGTATACACGCGCCCTCGCACCGATCCTCCTGCGGACACACCCTGCCGCATACGCCCGGAAGATTATTTTTTTCTTTTATCGTCTTAATCGCGTCGTCAAACTCCTTATTTTTTATAGCGTTTATGAAACGCGGGATATCTATCTCTACCGGACATTTCGCGGAACACCTGGCATCCTTGCAAACAAGGCATCTGGATGCCTCTTTTAATGCCTCCTCCTGAGACATGCCAAACGCTACTTCTTTGAAATTTTTTATTCTTTCAGCCGGGGCCTGTTTTTTCATCCTTGTAATACTCCCTTGATCTTGCACGCGTGTTTTTCCTGTTCTTTAAAAAGTCCCTGCCTGACCATCAGTTCGTTAAAATTGACCTTGTGGCCATCAAATTCAGGGCCATCAACGCACGCGAATTTTGTCTCTTCGCCAACCTCTATCCTGCACGAGCCGCACATACCTGTGCCGTCGACAAGCACTGTGTTCAATGAAACCATTGTCATGATCCCGGCCGGCTTTGTCAGATCGCTGACGACCTTCATCATGACAGCCGGCCCTACCGCGTACACCAGGTCTATCTTTTCGCCTTTTGCCATCAATCTCTTTAAGGCATCTGACACAAAACCCTTTTCGCCTTCTGTCCCATCGTCAGTGGTAATAAACATCTCATGACTTGTTTTTTTAAGTTCATCCTTGAATATGACCAGTTCTTTGTTCCTCGCCCCTATTATCACTATCACCCTGTTCCCGGCTTCGCTGTAGGCCTTTACAACAGGATAGAGCTCCGCGATGCCAACCCCTCCGCCTATACAGCACACAGTGCCGATTTTTTTAACATCTGTGGCATGCCCCAGGGGCCCGACCACATCAAGCAAATATTCGCCTGCCTTTTTCTCTGTAAGCCTCTGGGTCGTAACGCCTACTGTCTGATACACGATAGCAATTGTCTTTTCGCCGCGACCTGCTATTGTCAGAGGTATCCTCTCTCCGTTTTCATCAATCCTGACCATTACAAACTGGCCTGCCATGGCCTTTTGCGCCACAAAAGGCGCTTCCAGTTCCATTTTATAAATCGCAGGCGCTATTTTTTTATTAATCAATATCTTAAACATCAGCATCTTCTCCTATTAGCCTTAGGCCTTTCAATGTTAAATCCGGGTCTATGCTGTTAACAGTTTTGCAGTAGGGCCCTATCAGGCGTGACATGCCTCCGGTAGCTATGACCCTGCATCTTTTACAATATTTCTTTTTTAATCTTTCGACTACCCCGTCGCAGAGGCTGCTGTAACCATAGATCGCCCCGCTTATCATGCTCTCTCGAGTTTCTCTGCCCAGTATATCGCGAGGCTGGCGCAATGCCACATCAGGCAATAATACCGCGCGCCTTGACAGCGCATCAATAGAAAGCTCCACTCCAGGCGCTATAACCCCACCCAGATATTCCTTTTTATCATTAATAACATCTATGGTTATTGCTGTCCCAAAATCCACCACTACTGCCCTGCCTCCATAAAGCTCAAACGCTGCCCTGGCATTTACCAGCCTGTCCTGACCGACTTGCCCCGGCTTCCTGTATCGATTTTTAACTCCACTATCCACATCCCTGCCTACTACAAGCGCGCGACATTTCAAAACGCCGCAAAGGTCCTTCTCGATATATTTCAACGCCTCTGGCACAACGCTTGCAATAATAGCCCGATCGATTTGTTTCGCGTATGGCCTGATTTTACGCCCCAGAGTCTTGTCTCTGGTCTTAATCGTAAAAGTCTTACCCAGAGAATCACCCTTAAAAATCCCGCAATGAATATTTGTGTTTCCGATATCTACAGCTAACAGCATATTTTCCATGTAGGTGCCGCGATTCTACAGTTCCGCATCGGTTCTGCGTTTATCTCAATAAAATAACATCGCCGGCAAGCACCCTTTCATTAAACCCGGAATCCAGCCTTAATATAAGAGCACCTTCTTTGTCAACGTCCAGCGCGTGGCCTGATATAGACTGATTATGATAATTTACCTGGACCCTCTTGTCAAGGATTGCTGAAAGCTTTTTATGCTCCTCCACGATCCTGTCCAGCTTTCCATGTTTATAAATAGCGTAATACTTATCAAGGTTTTTCAGCAATCTTTTTACAAAATCTACCCTTGATACCTGACTGTCTTTCTCTACAAAGATAGAAGTCCCGCCTTCAGGCAAAAGTTCCTTCTTTGTATTTATATTAATACCTATGCCGGCTATAACAAAATTGACCTTGTCAGTCTCGGCATTAAGCTCTGTCAGTATCCCGCTCACCTTTTTACTGTTTATAAGAACGTCGTTAGGCCACTTTATAAGAGCTGGCAGGCCTGTCTCTTCTCTTATGGTCATTGCGACGCTCAATGCTGAAAAAAGCGTTATCATACAGGCCTCCCTTGGCAGCACATCCGGCCTGAGTATTACTGATAGGTACGCGCCTTTGCCTCTGGGCGAGACCCATTTTCTCCCAAGCCTCCCCCTGCCCCTTGTCTGGTATTCAGCTGTCACGACCAAACCTTCTTTTTCCCCGGAGAGCGCCAGCTTGTGCGCCGCGTCATTGGTAGAGGCGACCTCATCATAAGAATATATCTTTTTCCCGATTATATCTGTATCGAGCTTCCACTTTAGCTCTACTTCTGTCAGGCGGTCAGGCGCTGACACCAGCCTGTAACCGAGATGTGGAGAGGCGATTATCTCATATCCCTCATCACGCAGCTTCTCCATATGTTTCCACACAGCGGTCCTGGATATCCCAAGCGCGCCGCTCAGCTCCTCGCCAGACACATACCCATCCTCATTCTTCTTAAAAAATTTCAATATCTTATCATCCAACATTATAAAGACCTCTGTCCTTGATTCTTTTTATACTGTCTCTCAATTCTGCGGCGCGTTCAAACTGAAGGTTTCTCGCGCATAACTCCATATCTCTCTGTAATTCAGCGACCAAGCTCTCTCTCTCATATTCTTCTTCAGTTTGCCCTGCCGCGTCAAGCGTCACCTCTATCGCCTTTTTTGCGGATTCGATGCCGTTCCTGATCGCCTTGTCAATAGATCTCGGCGTAATGTTATGCTCCTTATTAAATTCCAGCTGCTTGCTTCTCCTGCGATTCGTCTCCTCAATGGTCTTTCTTATGGAATTTGTTATTGTGTCAGCGTACATTATGACCTGTCCGTCTATATGACGCGCGGCCCTGCCAGACACCTGGATAAGCGCGGTCTCTGATCTTAAAAAGCCTTCCTTGTCCGCGTCCAGGATAGCCACGAGCGAGACCTCGGGAAGATCCAGGCCTTCGCGCAATAAATTTATACCCACAAGGCAATCAAATTCTTTCTTTCTTAAATCCCGCAATATCTCTGAGCGCTCGATCACGCCTATCTCAGAATGTATGTAATTTACTTTTACCCCCGCGTCTTTTAAATACGCTGTCAGGTCCTCCGCCATTCTCTTTGTCAATGTAGTGACCAGTACGCGCTGGCCCACGACAGATCTTTTTTTGATATTTTCAACGAGGTCCGCTATCTGCCCTTCCGATGGTTTTATAATAATCTCCGGGTCTATAAGGCCTGTTGGCCTGATAAGCTGCTCCACGACCTGGCCTGAGTTTTTCATCTCGTAGATAGAAGGCGTGGCGGATACAAATATTGATTCATGTATAATGCTCATAAATTCATCAAAATTAAGGGGCCTGTTGTCCAGGGCTGAAGGCAGCCTGAAACCGTAATCAACCAGGACCTGTTTCCGCGCCCTGTCGCCATTATACATACCGCGGAGCTGCGGGATCGTCACATGCGACTCGTCGATAATAGTGAGGAAATCATCTGGAAAATAATCCAGCAGGCAATAAGGCCTTGACCCGGGCTGCCTGTCGCTCAGATGCCTGGAATAATTTTCAATGCCGTTGCAAAATCCCATCTCTCTCAGCATCTCCATATCATAGCGCGTCCTTGAATTAAGCCGTTGCGCCTCGAGCAATTTATTATTAGACTTCAATGCCTCAAGCTGTTCCTTGAGCTCGATCTCTATTGTGGCTATTGCCTTTTCTATCCTCTCTTCTGTGGTAACAAAATGTTTCGCGGGATATATCGCTATCTTTCCCATCTCCCCTAAGACCTCGCCTGTCAACGGGTCTACCTCAGCTATCCTTTCCACCTCGTCTCCAAAAAAGTATACCCTGTAGGCAGTTTCCTTGTAAGCGGGAAAGATCTCTATTATCTCGCCTCGCACCCTGAAAGAGCCGCGCTTGAAATCAATATCATTCCGCGAATACTGGATATTTACAAGCCTGGCCAGGAGATCGACTCGTTTGATCGACTGTCCTTTTTCCAAAAAAAGTAAAAGGCCCTGGTAATCATCGGGAGAGCCAAGGCCGTATATACACGATACGCTCGCCACGATAATCACGTCCCTCCGCGACATAAGCGAACTTGTAGCTGAAAGTCTCAACCTGTCTATATTATCATTTATCGAGGCGTCCTTCTCTATATAGGTGTCTGTCTGTGGCACATAGGCCTCTGGTTGGTAATAATCATAGTAGCTCACGAAATATTCAACGGCATTGTGCGGAAAAAATTCCTTGAACTCGCCGTAGAGCTGCGCGGCAAGCGTCTTATTGTGAGATATCACAAGTGTCGGCCTCTGGAGGCTGGTTATGACATTCGCCATGGTAAATGTCTTGCCGCTGCCAGTAACCCCGAGCAGAGTTTGAAACCTCGAGCCTCTTTTCAGTCCGCTAAGAAGCCTTTCAATAGCCTTGGGCTGGTCACCCTCTGGCTTAAATGAGCTGACTAATCTAAAATCTGACATACCGCACCCCTTAACTTGACAATTACTCGTTTTGTCAAGTTAGGCAGCATCCCTCGACTGCGCTCGGGACAGGTAAGATGCTGCGATTACTTGTAAACTTCCAGTGAAAAATCTATGGATGGGGCTGAATGGGTGAGGGAGCCTATGGAAATTCTATCCACCCCTGCCTTTGCAATGCTACGGACATTGTCTAGATTTACCTTGCCTGAAACTTCCAGCAGAGCCCTTGAGCCATTGACCTTGACAGCTTTTTTAATCTCTTCTATCTTCATATTGTCCAGCATTATTATATCCGCTCCGGCTTCCAGCGCCGCCTGAAATTCTTTTAAATTATTCACCTCTATCTCTATATTTTTGTGCCCTTTACCCCTGGCTTTTTTGATTAATTTTTTTATAACATCCTCCTCTGAGCTCTGAGCTATGAGCCTTGAGCTATTAATATGATTATCCTTTATCAACACCCCGTCCCACAACCCCATCCTATGGTTATATCCGCCGCCTGCCCTGACCGCGTATTTATCCAGGGGCCTCATGCCAGGCATGGTCTTTCTGGTATCGAGTATCTTCGCGCCTGTGCCCTTTACCTTTGCGACAAATTTACCTGTAAGCGTGGCGACCCCGGAAATCCTGCTGAGAAAATTCAAGGCAACTCTTTCTCCTGCCAGGATATTTTTAAAAGACCCTTTAAGATGAATCACCTTTTTGCCTTTTTTGACGCTGTCTCCGTCTTTACAAAGCGTTGTAAAATGCGTCCTGTCGTCCATGGTATCAAAAACCCATCTTACGACATCTATGCCGGCTACAACACAATCCTCCTTAGCTATAATATTCGCGCTGGCGCTCGTGTCCTTCTCGAGGATAACAACAGTCGTTATGTCTCCGCTGCCAATGTCTTCACTCAACGCAGTCATTATTAATGGTAATATTCTTTCTTTGACAAGCTTCATAAACTCTTCAGCGTCTTCTTCAGCCGCTCTATCTGCTCTTTTAAGCTCGCGCTTTTTTCTTTTTCCATGTTCACTACCTTTTCCGGGGCCTTTGCGATAAACGCCTTGTCTTTCAGCCTTTTATCCGCGGACTTGAGTTTGATTTCAATATCTTCCATCTTCTTTTTAAGCCTTGACTTTTCCGCCTCTACATCAATAACCCCCTCCAGCGGCACAAAGATATTAAATCCTTCGAGAATCGCGGTGGCGCATTGCGCGGGTTTTTCAGCGGTTTTCTCGATAACCAGCTTCTCTACCCTTACCAGGCGCTTGATATACTCAACGCCTTCTCCTAATTTTCCGCCTCCGCCTTTTTTTAACGGGACAATATATGCCGTCAGCATGGTCGTGTAAGGGATATTCATGTCTGAACGAATATTCCTTATGCTGATGATTATGCCCTGGATCAGCTCTATATTTTTTTCAACGCCTTTATCTACCAATGATTTATCCTGCTCCGGCCATTTCTCCGTCATTATGCTCTGCTGTTCTTTTATGTTCTGCCAAACCGCTTCGGTAACAAAAGGCATGAAAGGGTGAAGCAGTTTCAAGGAATTCTCAAGGACATGCATTAAGACCAGCTCTGCAATTTCTCTTCTGTCCGCTGCCTGCCCCGTACCACAATGGTACGGGGTGCGCTCTGCGCTACTTGCCCCGCACCCCTGTGGTGCGGGGTCTGCTAAAATAGGCTTGACCATCTCCACATACCAGTCGCAAAAATCATGCCAGAAAAAGTCATAGGCAATAGACTCTGCCTCGTTAAACCTGTAATTCTCAAGCGCCTTTGTAACTGCCTCGACCGTCCTGTTAAGCCTGCTCAGTATCCACCTATCCGTCAGACTCATGTTCGAGGTTAAGCCTCGAACAGTAATAGCCATTGTTCGAGGCTTAACCTCGAACAATGATGTTGCTTTAATATTCATGAGCACAAATCTCGACGCGTTCCATATCTTATTC
>JAHIEN010000088.1 GCA_018901615.1 Candidatus Omnitrophota bacterium
CAGCGGCCAGTGTAAAAATATATTTTTCACGCTTGGATAGGCGGATCATATCTTTATCATGCCCTGGATATCAAAACCTGTTCTCTCTTCTCCCCTGACGATGCCCTTTGTGGCCTGCTTGATCTCAACTAAATCAAAATAACCAGTCTCATTTAGCCTTTTAACAAACGCCAGGATGACCGACATCTCCCCGGCTGTCCCTTTAAAATAGAAATTTTCCCCGCCATTATATCCAAAATCAGAAAGAGAAATATCGCGCAGGCCTGTATCATAAGAAACAGCAATGATCCTGGTCAATATCCCGGTCCTTCTTTGTTCTTCTTCAAAAAAACTCACTCTTCTAAGACAATCCTCAAGTATATTCACATGCGGCTCAACTGCTTCCAGCCTTAAAGACATCACATCCAGGATCCCCTGTTTTTGATAAATCTTAAAATACGTAAAAATAACTGACAATAGAACAGCGAAGCCAGCCAGAAGATAAGTAAACGCAAGCTCTTTTTTCCGGAGCATCATTGAATTCCTTTCAGCTATCTCAGCAGGCACAAGGTCTATTTGCGCGGGAAGGTCCTCTCTGGACAGGTCTTCTTTTAATTCGTAAAAATTGACAGGTACGGTAAAATTTTTTTCTATGACATGGGTAAGGCCTTCTATATCTATATCGGGCCTACGCACGATTTTAACACCATCAGGGTCTTTGGCGTTTCTATCTTTCTTATAAGCCATGACAGAATAATTCACCTCTTGTGAGAATCTTCCGCTATTTTTAAAACTCCTTGAAAAAACAGGCCTTGTTTTATCTATAATCATCAGTTCCGAATAGTCTTTACCGATACTAATCACAAGGTCCACGCCTTTTTCATTTATTATCCCTTTTTTACATAACAAAAGGTACAAGAGCTCTGTCTCCAGTCTTATTGACTCTGGCGCAGCGCTATATATCTTGTTTTTCTTTGTCATATCGCTGATCATATCTTTTTTTGCGATGGCAAGCATAATAGAAGAGAATCCGCTCCTAAAAACTCCAAGATTCCTATAGCTTACAGTAATCTCTTCTCTTAAGAACGGCACCTCTTTTATGGCCTGCAGGGCTGCCATGCTCTTTATTTCAGCATCATCCATTGAAGGGACGTCTATAAATCTTAAAAAGATTTTATGCCGCGGCGCGATTAAAATATTTTTCCCGCTATCCAATCTAAAATTCCTTCCAATTATACGTCTTGCCTGAACGGCTCACTACAGCTTCTATGCTTACGGCCGCGTCATCGTCCTCTGATATCAAGGCCTGGGCCCATATCCTAAAGACATCTGAACTGACGCTGAACAATCCCGGATCAATACCTTTGATTACTGACATATCGGCTGGCTGCCTGAACACTCCGTCATCTGAAGTGCCCTGTTTTTCATCAGGCCCTTTTCTGTATTCCAGTATATCCTGAACAACGCTATGATCAATAAGGATCGCTTCCAATACGCGGCTCGCGGCCGTATTGATATTCACAACCGCGCTCTCGTCCCTGTAGATAGTGATAAAATTCTCTATATCCGCGTAGATCTGGCGGGTCATTCCTTTTACTAAAAATAATTCCTCTAAAAACTCAAACCCCTTGTCTCCTTTTTTAGATTTATATCTTATCAGCTCTTCTGCCAGCGACTCTTCAATGCCCAGGGCCACAAGCTGCCTGCCAGTCAAGGATCTACTGTTTAGATTGAGTCTGGCGCTTTCATCCGAGGCACCGTAAAATATTTTATCATTTCTTATGGTCAGCGTCTTTGGATCCTTCCTGGATCGATTCCAGTCTTCATTGAGGCTGTCGTAAGAATTGGCATCCCTTACGATTTCAGCCAGCATCTTTATAATACCCGCCCTTGTCAGATAAGTCGCCTTTATCTTGTCAGTTTCATGTCTGGCAAGCCTTGTATCGCTGGACGCCTGAAAAGATACAGCCACGCTGAACACGGCCAGCACTATAAGCACCCACAATATAAGCATTAAAACACTGCCTTTCTGTCTCATCTTACACCAAGCTTTCCATGCTGAAGAAATATTACCTTGTTATAAAAATCGTTTTCTATCTCAAGAGAAATCCTGACGCCGGAAGGCATCTGACCCTGTCCTGTCCCGTCCCAGTAAGGCAGCCATTCATAGCCACTGGCATTACTGTAAGCGTACTCGAATCTTGCTGATTTAAGCGAGCCGACCATCGTTCTGACCTTTACCATGTCTGAGCTTTCATACGCGCGTTCAGAAAAATACCTCTCTTCCCTCGCGAGTTCTTTAAGCCCGGGGCCAGAAGGGTTTTTTATAACATAGCTAACGACATAAAGTTTCTGCTTTTCGCCTTCATTGACGCTTACAGGAAAAGTCACTTTATCTTCTGATCCCTTAAACGGGATCTCTGAAAAAAAGAACGTATTTTTCATCTCTTTATCTATCTTTAAAAACGCCAGCCTTACGTCCTGCAACGCTCTCTCAGCATGGCTCCTGTGCCATATCTTTAAACCAATACTAAACACGCCATAGACAGTAAGCATGGCCACCGATAATATGGCAATACCTATCATGAGCTCTATAAAAGTCAATCCTGTCCGTCTCATATGAAATACGTGACTGCTGTCAGCTCGATCCTGGACTTTTCCTGATTTGAAAAAATATTGAACGCAGCCTCATCCATAGAATATTCTTCTATCCTTTTTATATCCACGCTCCAGGTAAATACAGCACCATGGATCCGCGCCACGCCTTCTTCAACGCCCTCTTCTCTATCTGTATTGTAAACCTTATAAATATTTTCTTCAAGCATAAGTCCCGCGCCGAATAAATCCTTTGATATCTTTATCGCAACCGCGGCCCTTGCAAGAGAATCCATTGCAAACAAGAGTCCTATAGAAAGCACGCTTATCCCGACCATCAGCTCCATAAGCAGAAAACCTTTATTTTGTCTCTTCCCAGTTAGCGATGTCATCATTGCCCCCTTCCGCGGCGTCAGGACCGTAAGAATAAAGATCGTAGTCAGTATTATGGCTGCCAGGAGAGTTATAGCTGTAGGGATTCCCCCACGGATCCACTGGTCTTCTTTTAAGGTATGGGCCTTTCCAACTCGCTATAGCGCCTGGCTTGGCCCTCAATGCCTCAAGGCCCTCCTCAGTGGTCGGATACCTGCCATTGTCAAGTTCATACAGATCCAGCGCAACTGAAATATTCGCGTTCACGTCCGCTCTTGCCGCGGATATCCTGGCCTCCTCAGACCGGCCCACCAGTCTCGGCGCCACCATCGACACCAGGACGCCTATTATAATCACGACAAGCATCAGTTCGATAAGCGTAAACCCTTTTTTATTCATATAAATCCCCTTTCCTGGGCGGGCTAAGCCTTGCCCAAATTCAGTACCTACAAAAGTGGCAGGTCAGTGAGCTGATATTGATATTTCAAACACAGGCAAGAGCATTGAGATCACAACAAAACCCACCAAAATTCCTATGACCAGAATCATAGCCGGTTCCAATAACGACGCAAACCTTTTGATTGCCTTGTCATTTTCAGATTCATAACCCTGCGCCACCTTTAAAAGAGCTCTATCGAGAAAACCTCCTTCTTCGCCTGTCGCTGTCATAGTCACTATGTAATTCGTACAATACTTGCTTTTCCTCAGGGCCGCTGAAAGAGACAGGCCTGAGGCGACATCATTATAGGCGCTGCTAATATCTATTTTTATAACCTCATTGGATATTGTGTCAGAGGCAATCCTCAGCGAACAAAGCATTGGCACCCCATTTTTTAATAGCACGGACAGGGTCCTGGAAAATCTTTCTAACTCAATGTCTCTTAAAAAGCAACCAATAACAGGTATCTTAAGCCTTAATCTGTCTATGGCGCTTCTTGTAATATTTGTTTTTTCTCTTCTTTTCAATAAAAATAACGACCCGGCAATAAAGACGCCTGATAAACCCCACCAGTCCCTTACAAAACTGCTGAGGCCTATTAAAATTCGAGTCGAAAGAGGCAGCGTCTGACCCATCTCGATAAACATGTCCGCTAATCTAGGGATAACAAAAATCATGAGTATGAATATGGTGGCGATTCCAATGCCTGCCACAAACGCAGGATAGAGCATGGCGTTTATAATCCGCAACTTGATGTCTTCCTGTTTTTCCAATAGATCAGAGATATTTGAGAGCGTATCGTCGAGTATTCCTCCTGCCTCGCCGGATCTGACGAGATTGACGTACAGGTCTGAAAAAATATCAGGGCGGGACCTAAGTGATTCTGAAAAGGTCTTTCCTTTTTTTATGTTGTTCCTTATTGTTCTTACGACGGGCTTGAGCGTCCGGGCCTGGTCTTCGATTATAAGCAGACTGTCAAAAAGCGTCAATCCTGAACTCAAAAGATCTGAAAGCTGGCGCGTGAAACCCGCGATAACCCCGCGGCCCACCCTCCTGGAAATCGACACGGCGTCTATATCCTCTTCTTTGATCCATACAGGATAATAGCCGGAAGATATTATTTTATTTACGGCTGAACGTTCTGACTCAGCCTCTACGCTACCCTCTAATTCTTCACTTGGACTTTTTTTAGCCTTAAATACGAAGGAGCTCATTTAAAATCTATCTTCCTTAGTGACCCTGATTATCTCGCTTATAGTAGTCAACCCCTTTTTTGTTTTCTCCCACCCATCCATGCGCAATGTGCGCATGCCAGAGGCAAGGGCGTTCTTTTTTATCCGGTCACTGGAGGCCTTGGAAATAATCAATTCTCTGATAGCCTCGTTCATTGGTAAAAATTCGTATATGCCTGTCCGGCCTCTGTATCCGCTGAACTTGCAGTATTCACAGCCCTGACCCTCATAAACAATAACGTCTCCGGCAGCGTCTTTGACCCCGAACTCTTTCAGTATATCTCTGTCCACCTTTTTACTAATCCTGCAGTTAGGGCATATAAGCCGCACAAGGCGCTGGGCTATAAAACATTCGACAGAACTGGAAACAAGATAAGGCTCTACGCCCATGTCTAGCAAGCGCGCAATCCCGCCGGAGGCGTCATTGGTGTGCAGGGTACTGAACACAAGGTGGCCCGTGAGAGCGATCCTTATAGTGGTCTCCGCTGTCTCAAAGTCCCTTGCCTCCCCTACCATCATAATATCAGGGTCGTGGCGAAGCATAGACCTCAGTCCGGCGGCAAAGGTCAATCCTATCTGCGGATTTATCTGGATCTGTGTAATGCCTTTTAACTGATATTCCACCGGGTCCTCAATGGTAATGATCTTCCTGTCGCTTTTATTTATCTTTGAGAGGCACGAATAGAGCGTAGTGGTCTTTCCGCTCCCTGTCGGGCCTGTTACAAAAATTATGCCGTGAGGTTTCTGTATAAGATATTCTATTATCTTTAAGTCTTCAGGCAAAAATCCTAGATCCCGCAGGCTATAGAGCATGTCAGCGCTAAGGAGTCTTATATCAATGCTTTCACCAAACTGCGTCGGCAAAATAGATATCCTCAGATCCAGCTCCTGGCCTGTCATCCTGATCTTGATCCTGCCGTCCTGCGGCAGACGCCTCTCAGCTATATCAAGGTTTGCCATTATCTTTATCCTTGAAACTATGGCGGATTGAAAATATTTTATATTCTTAGGTATGGGCATATCGAAAAGCACGCCATCCACCCTGTATCTGACCTTAAGCTCATCTTCATAAGGCTCTATGTGGATATCCGTGGCTCTGTCTTTGACTGCCTGGGCAAGGATCTGGTTTACAAATCTTATTATAGACGCGTCCTCTGTTATGCTCTCTATATCCTGCGACTTCGCCCGTAACAATAAATCCTCATCAGGGCCGCCTGCCTCTTCCATGGTATCAGCCCCTATTCCATAGTGCCTCCTGATTGATTCAAATATATCAGATTCTTTCGCAAGCACACTATCCACTTCGCAGCCTAAAATAATTCTTAAGTCATCCAGCGCTTTTATGTCCAGAGGATCCGTAACAGCCGCGACCAAAGTATTCTCTTTAAATCTAATCGGTATGAGTTTGTAATGGCAGGCTATCCTGGCAGAAACTTTTTCCAGCAGACTGGCGTCGATATCTACATGTTTTATTTTTACATACGGGATGCTAAGCTGTTCTGAAATAGTAAGGCATAATTCTTCTTCATCGAGGAATCCGAGCCTGATCAAGGCGCGGCCAAGGAGCTCCCCTGTCTTTACATGTTCCGCCAGGGCAATATCCAGTTCGCTGTCAGATATCAGGCCTTTTTTCAGTAACCTCTCGCCTAATGGAGCCGGCATTTTAATAGGCATGGCTATACAAGAATTATAGACCAATACGCCTCAAAACAAAATAGCCTGACAATCATATTATCTTGCCTATTTTTCAGTCAGAGGGCAGCTAGGGGGTTATATTTTCTTCAGGCAGATGGTGGCGTTGTGTCCGCCAAAACCTAGTGAATTGGAAAGCGCCACATTGATCTTTGCCTGCCTGGCTTTGTTGGGCACATAATCAAGGTCACATTCAGGGTCCGGGGTCTCGTAATTCATTGTTGGTGGGATAATACTATTTTCCATAGCAAGGCAGCATGCCACGAACTCGACTCCGCCGGCAGCCCCGAGCATATGGCCTGTCACTGACTTGGTGGAAGAAACAGCTATTTTTCTGGCATATTCGCCAAAGACCTTTTTTATCGCCAATGTTTCAGTCTTATCGTTGAGCTGCGTGGATGTGCCATGGGCATTTATATAAGTAACATCTCCGGGTTTCATGTTTCCATGCTTTAGGGCATTAGCCATACACCTTGCGGCGCCTTCGCCTGAGGGGTCAGGCGCTGTCATGTGGTATCCATCGCCTGTCATTCCATAACCCGAAACTTCGCCATAGATCCTGGCATTTCTTTTCTTTGCGCGTTCGAGTTCTTCCAGTATCACTATACCAGCGCCTTCTGCCATGACAAAACCGTCCCTATTCTTATCAAAAGGCCTTGAGGCTTTTTCCGGTTCATTGTTCCGAGTGGACAATGCCTTAAGCGCGCAGAACCCGCCTACGCCTAATGCCGTAATACAGCTCTCTGTCCCTCCTGCTATCATAATATCCGCGTCGCCATGTTGTATTAACCTGAAGGCCTCGCCTATCGCATGCGTACCAGACGCGCAGGCTGTAGTAGTGCAGGAATTAGGGCCCTTAACCTTGAACATTATAGAAATATGCCCTGCCGCCATATTTACTATAAGCATGGGGATTAGAAAAGGTGACATCCTGGAAGGACCTTTTTCCAGTATAACCTTATACTGCTCTTCTATAATCCTTAGACTGCCTATGCCTGAACCGACCAATACGCCAATATTAAAAGGGTCTTCTTTTGATATATCCAGGCCTGAATCGTCTATGGCCTCTTTAGCAGCTGTCACTGCGAACCGCACAAACTTCTCCATGTGTCGCAGCTCTTTTTTAGGGATACACGGGTGGGGCGTAAAATTTTTTACCTCTCCGGCAATGCGGGAATCATAGTCCTTGCAGTCAAAGCTGGTCAAGGGCCCAATACCACTCTTACCTGACGAAATACCAGCCCAGAATTCTTCTTTATTATTGCCAACCGGGGAGATTACGCCGATACCTGTTACAACAACCCTTTTTTTCATTTAACCCGCCTTTAAAAAAAAGGGTTAGAAGAGAATTAAAATCAAAGATTTACTCCCCTAACCCCATATATTAGAACTCTATCAAAGGCATGACCTTATTGCTTGTTGCCGCCTTTTTCTTCTATATATTTAATCGCGTCGCCTACAGTGGTAATCTTTTCGGCATCTTCATCCGGGATCTCTACCCCGAATTCCTCTTCGAGCGCCATAACAAGCTCTACTGTATCAAGAGAATCCGCGCCAAGGTCATCTATAAAAGAGGCCTCTGGTGTTACCTCTTCCGGCTTTACACCAAGCTGTTCTGCTATGATTGATTTTACTTTTTCGATAACTGCCATTTGCTGTCCCTCCTTGTTATACTACATCAACATGCCGCCATCGATCTGAACTACCTGACCTGTTATATACGAAGACCTCTCACTCGAAAGAAATAAGGCAAGCTCTGCCACGTCTTTAGCCTCTCCGAATCTTCCGAGTGGTATAGCGGACAGCATCTTTTTCTGAATATCTTCAGGCAGCCTGGCTGTCATATCGGTCTTTATGAACCCCGGGGCTATGGCATTAACACAAACGCCCCGTGACGCCAGCTCTTTTGCCACGCTCTTTGTCAGGCCTATTATGCCTGCCTTGGAGGCCGCGTAATTTGCCTGGCCGCTATTACCCATTATACCAATGATCGAGGCTAGATTTACAATATGCCCTGAACGCTGCTTCAGCATAATCTTTGCAGCCGCCCTGGTACACACAAAACAACCTTTCAGGTTGACTGCTATGACCTTATCCCAGTCTTCTTCTGACATCCTAAGGATAAGACTGTCTTTAGTTATGCCCGCATTGTTTATAAGTATATCTAATTTCTTATATTTGTCAAGAATTTTATCTACCATCGCCTGCACTGCCTTGGAATCAGTGACATCAGCCTTAAACGCGATGGAAGATCTGCCCATATCCCGGACCTCTTTGGCCGCTGCCTCTGCCTGCTCCAGATTTACATCGCATATAACTATGTCAGCTCCCTCCTTTGCAAAGACAAGGGCTATGTCCCTGCCTATACCCCTGGCGCCGCCTGTTATAAGAGCAACTTTACCTTCTAATGATAATTCACACATGAGTACCTCCCAAATTTTGCTTAGCAAAATTTGGTCCCGAGCCTGCCTTAGGCGGACGAGGGACCTTCTTTATGTCTTCCAAAGTCTCTATGTTATACACCTTTAAATCCGCGTCGATCCTGCGCAGAAGGCCCTTCAGGACCTTGCCCGGCCCTATTTCAAAAAATATTTCAACGCCTTCTCTGGACATTTTCCTGACCGACTCTTCCCACCGAACAGGGCTGTATAGCTGTCTTACGAGATTTTCTTTTATGCCTTCAGGCAAGGCTTCCTCCTCTGCCGTGACATTGCTAATAACCCTTATCGCCGGAGCTGAAAAAGTAACCTTTTCAAGTTCTGCCCTGAATTTTTCCGCAGCTTCTTTCATCAATGATGAATGAAACGCGCCGCTTACTTTTAATGAAATAGCCTTTTTCGCGCCTTTTTCCACTGCCATGGCCATGCATTTTGCCACTGCCTCTTTTCCCCCGGATATGACAATCTGCCCGGGACAATTAAGGTTTGCTATCTCCGAACCTGTATGAACACAGATGTCTTTTAAATGCTCAAGCTGAAGGCCGATAATAGACGCCATGCCGCCTGGATTTTTCATAGAGGCCTCTTCCATCAGTTCTCCGCGCCGCCTTACCAGCTTCACGGCATCAGTAAAATTAATGCTTCCAGCAGCTACCAGAGAAGTCAATTCCCCAAGACTCAAGCCCGCGCAGGCCTCTACCCTCCACCCTTCACCCTTCACCTTAGGCTCCAATACCCTCAAAGCAGCAATGCTCGCGACCAATATGCACACCTGGCTATTCGCTGTCTGCGTCAATTCTTCCAGGGGCCCTTCAAAACAGAGTCTTTTTATACCTGCGTCCGGTATAATATTATCAGCTTCGTCAAATACCTTTTTTGCTTCAGGGCAATTATCATACAGGTCTCTTCCCATTCCAACATACTGCGCGCCCTGTCCTGGGAATATATAAGCTATTTTTTTCACCATTGAATCAACGCGGCTCCATAAGTCAGGCCTCCACCAAAGGCGACCAAGACAATATTATCTCCTCTTTTAATCTTATTCTTCTTACTGGCCTCCGCAAGGGCAACCGCAGTCGATGCCGCGGACATATTGCCATATCTTTCTATATTCATAAAAATTTTTTCTTCCGGAAGGCCAAGCCGTTTCGCGACTGCCATCAATATCCTGATATTTGCCTGGTGGGGGATCAATAAATCTATATCCTCGCAACCCAGCCCTACCTTTGTTATAGCTTTATTCGCGGCTTCAACCATTATCCTTACCGCTATCTTGAATACCTCATTGCCTTCCATCTTTAAAAAATGCAACCTTTGCTTAATCGTCTCTTTTGTCGCTGGCATCCTTGAACCTCCGGCAGGCAGCTTTAAAAGATCCGCGCCTGAGCCATCCGCGCCCAGAAAACTCGAAACTATCACCCGGTTATCGCTCGCTCCTATAACGCACGCGCCTGAGCCGTCTCCGAACAAGACACATGTGGAGCGATCCTCCCAGTCTACAATGCTTGACAATTTCTCCGCGCCAACCACAAGCACATTATTGTACGCGCCCGTACTCACAAGCTGCTGCGCTATAACAATACCAAAAACAAACCCAGAACATGCGGCATTTATATCAAAGGCCGCGGCGTTTTTCGCTCCTATCTTATCCTGTATAATACACCCTGTAGCAGGAAAGGCCATGTCAGGGGTTATGGTAGCCGTGATGATCAGGTCTATGTCTTCTGGTTTTAATCCCGAGTCTTGTATGGCCAACTTGCTGGCCTTTATACCGAGGTCGCTCGTGGCAATGTCTTTACCAGCAATCCGTCTCTCCTTTATGCCAGTGCGAGTCATTATCCATTGATCAGACGTATCCACCATCTTTTCTAAGTCGCTATTTGTCAGTCTTTTTGGAGGCAGATAGTAGCCCAGTCCCAGTATCCCGGCTTTACGCATTATATGCAATCCTTTCTTTAATGAGCGCTCATTTAATTTTCTCTATAATATGCTGATTGACATTCTTTATGACTTCTTCGCCAGCAACCCTTACGGCATTCTTTATGGCCTTTGGAGTAGACGCGCCATGGCAGATTATACAGATGCCGTTTATGCCAAGTAGAGGTGCGCCCCCGTATTCTGCTGAATCCAATTTACTTTTAAAAGAAGCCAGCGCCTTTTTGCTTAATAACGCGCCAAGCCTTGAGGCCAGGCTGCTTTTAAACCCTCTTTTAAGAATCTCTGTAAGGGCATGGGCCGTGCTCTCTGATGCCTTGAGGGCAACATTGCCTACTAGACCATCACAGACAATAACATCGCAATCACCCAAGAACAGATCTCTACCTTCTATATTCCCTATAAAATTCAGGCCTGAAAGCTCCAGGAGGCCGAACGCCTCTTTTAAAAATCCTGTGCCCTTGGACTCCTCTGCCCCTACATTCAAGAGTCCTACTTTCGGCGAAGAATTATTCAGTATATACTGAGAATAAGCGCTGCCCATTATAGCATACTGCAGAAGATGTTTTGGTTTCGCGTCTATATTAGCTCCGCCGTCAATCATCAGGGCTGTCCCTTTCAGCGTAGGTATTATTACGCCTATACCAGCCCTCTCTATGCCAGGTAAGAGCCTGCATTTGAGTGTGGCGGCGCACACCATGGCGCCTGTATTACCAGCGCTCACTATCGCGTCTACTTTTTTTTCTTTGGCAAGGTTCGCGAGGATTACTATGGAAGATTGTTTTTTTCTTCTTACACTCAGAACAGGCTGTTCGTTCATACCTATGACCTCAGGCGCGTGCTGGATAGAAATATTGCCAGGAATAGGCCTATGTTTATCAAGCTCTTTTTCTATAAGGGCTTTATCGCCTATTAATATAATATGATAGTCGAATTCGCGCGCCGCGATTACCGCGCCTGCCACATCAACTGACGGCGAATTATCCGAACCCATTGCGTCAAGGGCGATTGTAATCATATATTAGCTACCTTATTTCTTTTCCTTCTTCTCTTTTTTCTTTATCTGCATCACCTGTCTGCCTTTGTAGAAACCGCATATATTACACACGCGATGCGGCAGCTTAGGCGCTTTGCAATTAGGGCAGATAGAACTACTGGGTATATGTATTTTCTGCGCGCCGCGTCTTTTACCCTGCCTTGAACTGGAATGCCTTCTTTTTGGTAATGGCATATTATCCCTCCGTTATAGTAATGAATGTTATCTGAAGTTATATGATGTTATATAAGGTTATTTGAGGTTGCTTTTCGTAACTTCAGACAACATCTTACAACTTCAGATAACCTCATACAACCTAATATAACCTTATACAACTTATATCTCACATTCACACTTTAGCGTATTCAAATTCTGTCCGCAATTCGGACAAAGCCCCTTGCAATCAGGCTTACATAAAGATTTCATAGGGCAATCTAGGATCGTCTCTTGTCTTATGTCTTCGTCCATATCAATGATCTCCCCTGGTTTCGCCTCATAGCTGGTTTTGAATTCTTTTTTAAGAATACCTGAAAATTTTGCCAGGCATCGGCCGCACGTATATTCAGCTGGCGCCTCCAAGCATACATCAGCAAATACCTCGCCGCCTGCTTTCAGGACATTTGCCTTGACTAAAATCGAACTGGTCAGCGCAATGCCCTGACTCTCCATGCCCAGGGACATGACACGCGGATCGATCTCTTCGGTTATCTCCAACCCTTCTGGCGGTATCTTATTAATATGTATTTTCATGATACTAAATTAAATGAGCACATAATCCGCCTAGGCGGATTACAAGTGCGAATTTAATCCCGAGCAATAGCGAGGGATCTTATCAACGTGTATTTTCATGATACTAAATTATAGGTGTCACGCGCTATCATCAGCTCTTCATCAGTCGGTATGATCAGGATCTTGCTATTCTTCGGCACGACTCCTTTGCAGGTCTTTTTCATCAAGCCAGCATAGTTCTCGCCTATGCCTCCTGTAAAGACCACTGCATCGACTTTCTTGAGTATACCGACATACGCGCCTATGTATTTTTTTATCCTATAAATAAACATGTCCAGGGCAAGCCTCGCCTTTTTGCTGGACCTTGCCGCTTTTATTATCTCTCTCATATCATTGCTTATACCGGAAATACCTAAAAGCCCGCTTTTCTTGTTTAGCATCTTCATGACAGCGTTTATATCTATATTTTCTTTTTCCATTATATACGGGATGATAGCTGGGTCTATATCTCCTGAACGCGTGCCCATGATAAGGCCTTCGAGCGGCGTAAAGCCCATGCTAGTATCAATGGCCTTTCCGTTTTCTACAGCTGTTATGCTACAGCCGTTTCCAAGATGGCAAGTAACAAGGTTCACATTGTTTATTGATTTTTTCAATATGCGGGCCGCCTGCATGGTAACATATCTGTGGCTCGTACCATGAAATCCATATTTGCGTATCCTATATTTTTCGTGATATCTATAAGGTATTGCATATAGATACGCGTGCTCCGGCATAGTCTGGTAAAACGCGGTGTCAAAGACAGACACATGCGGAATACCTGAGATCAGCTTCATGGACTCTGTTATAGTCATAATTGCCGCCGGGTTATGTAAAGGCGCTACCTCGCTGAAACGACTGATCTCTTTTATGACCTCTTTATTGACAATGGCCGCCTCCTTGAACTTTCCGCCATGGACAACCCTGTGGCCCACTGCGTCAATCCTGGTACGCAGCTTATCCAGTATCATCGCCAGCGCTTCCCTGTGACTGGGCACCTTATGGCCTATCCGCTCGACAACACCCTTATCTAAAAGCCTTTCGCCTTTACCGGATATATCAAAGAGCTTGTATTTTATCGAAGAGCTTCCGCTGTTTAATACCAGTATAAACATTTTATATATCAGCCCCTGCTGTCCTGAGCCCTGAAAGCAGTTATTGCTACAGTATCAACGATATCTTGTGTATTGCATCCCCGCGACAGGTCGCTGGCTGGTTTTCTAAGACCTTGCAGGACTGGTCCAAGGACGTGCGCCTTTGCAAAGCGCTCCGCTATCTTATACGATATATTCCCGGCATCGAGATTTGGAAAAATAAATACATTGGCCCTGCCTTTGATCCTGCTATCAGGGTCTTTTCTATTCGCTACCTCTGGTACAACAGCGCAATCCACCTGGATCTCTCCATCTATAAGAAGGCCCGGCATCTTTTCTGATACAAGCCTCGTCGCCTCTCTGACCTTCTCCACGTTTTTCCCCGTGCCGCCGCTGCCTTTAGTCGAATAACTCAGCATCGCCACTTTGGGCTCATCGTCAAGGATAACCCTTGCCATCTTCGCGGAGGCAATAGCTATATCGCACAACTGCTCTGCGGTCGGATCAGGAATAACGCCTGCGTCAGCGAATATAAAAACTCCGTTAGAGCCAAGACTCTTGTCATTGAATATCATAATTATAGAACTCGAAATAACCGGCGTATCCTCATCAGGCCCTATGCAATAAATCGCCGCCCTGGCAACATCGCGCGTGGTTGTTGAGGCGCCCGCCACAAGACCGTCAAAATCTCCAGCCCTGACGCCAAGCGCCGCGTAAAACACAGGATTTTGCGTAATGAGCTTTCTTGCCTCATCCTCGCTGATTTCTTTATGCTTTCTTATTTCACAGTAAAGAGCTATGTATTTATCCAGGTTGTTGTAAGAACCACTGTCAATAATCTCCGCCCCGTTTATATTAATACCCTCTTTCCTTAAACTCTTCTGTATCTTCTCGGGATCGCCTAAAATAACAGGCAGGCATATCTCTTTTTTTAAGAGGACTGCGATTGCTTTTAAAACACGCGGAGTTTCGCCTTCGGGCAGTATTATTTTTTTCTTAACTCTCTTCGCGCCTCTGTATATCTTTTCTATAAAATCCACAAATTTAGTCTTTCCTGTCAAAGGCAAGTTTGACCCTACTTAATTTTTCTTTTATTGCCTGCTCTACAAAACGCGGGACAAAACCCTTGATGTTCGCGCCGAAAGAAGCAGCTTCCTTAATGAGCTTGCTTGATAAATATGAGTATGACTCTGACGGCATCATGAATATTGTCTCTATATCGTTAGCGAGCTTCCTGTTTGTCAGGGCCATCTGGAACTCGTATTCAAAATCAGATATCATGCGCAGGCCCCTGATCACGACCCTGGCCCCTTTTTTTCTCACATACTTGATAACAAGCCCGTCAAAATCACCTACCTCCACGCCCTTAAGTCCCTTTACCGCCTTTTTAAGCATGGACACCCGTTCCTTAACGCTGAAAAAAGGCCTCTTGTCTGTATTGTGCGCCACGGCCACAATCACCCTATCTGATATCTTAAGGGCACGTTTAATAATATCAAGGTGACCGTATGTGATTGGGTCAAAACTTCCGGGATATACTACTATCTTTTTCATTTTTAAAAAACTCCAGCGCAGTATCGCCGTATCTTGAGGTCCGTGTTTTCCTTAAGAGACCTATTGCTTCAGGCAGGTTTTCTTTTTTATATATCTCGGCCACTATTATGGCATTTCGGGTCAGTATATCATAGTTGGAAATCTCTATCAAGCTATTTTTAGCCAGGTCGTTATGATAGGGCGGGTCCAGAAAAATAATGTCAAATTTCAGACATGATTTCTCAAAATCCCGCAGGACAGCCAGGACACTCTCTTTATATATATTTATATAAGAGGCGTCAGATAGGCCCAAGATAGACAAGTTTTTCTTTAAAATAGAGACACCTTTAAGGCTATTGTCCACAAATGACACAGTTTCTGCGCCGCGCGACAATGCCTCAATGCCCATTGCTCCCGAACCACAATAAAGGTCCAGAAAACTAGCGCCTTCTATGCGACCTTTCAGGATTTCGAACAGCGCCTCGCGCACCTTATCTGACGTAGGCCTTATAGCCCTTGGCATTTCTATAACCCTGCCTTTGAATTTACCTGAAATTATTTTCATATTTTGCGTTCCGCGATTATCCTACCGCGGCCAGTTCCAAATCCTGAGCGCTGAACTTTTTCTTCAGCTCTATGCGCAGAGATATATTCTCTGGCCCGCGCAGAAACCTGTCCTTTTTTATCAATTCAGAGGCCTCAGCCCTGGTCCTCTCAAATATATCCCTGTCGCGCACAATATTTCCTATTTTTAACTCAGGAAGCCCGCTCTGTCTGGTGCCAAAAAATTCACCAGGACCTCTTATTTCCATGTCTTTTTCAGCTATCTTAAAACCATCTTGCGTCTTTAACATGACCTTTATACGTTCTTTTGCGTCATCCGTCTTTGGGTCTGCTATTAAAATGCAATAAGAAAAAAACCTGCCCCTGCCTATCCTGCCTCTTAATTGATGCAGCTGACTCAAGCCAAATCTGTCAGCGTGCTCTATTATCATTGCAGAGGCATTTGGGATATCCACGCCAACCTCTACCACTATGGTCGAGGTCAGGATGTCTATTGCCTGATTTTTAAAGTCAGACATGATTCTTTCTTTCTCGGCAGATTTCATCTTGCCGTGCAAAAGTCCTATCTTTAAATCCGGGAAAGACTCCGTAAGCTCTTTGTGCATCTTTGCCGCTGCCCTCAGGTCTGAACGCTCAGACTCTTCTATTATCGGATAGACCACGTATACCTGCCTACCCATCTTTACCTGCTCATAAGCTATTCTGTAAGCCTTATCACGATTTTCGCCTTCAAAATACAGGGTCTTTATATTTCTTCTGCCTGGCGGGAGCTCGTCTATTATCGAAACGTCCATGTCACCGTAAAGGGTCAGGGCAAGCGTCCTCGGTATAGGCGTAGCTGTCATTATAAGCATATCAGGATTCCCGGACTTTGACTTTAAAAGCGAACGCTGCATGACTCCGAATTTATGCTGCTCGTCGATCACAACCAAGCCCAGATTTTTAAAATTCACTCCCTCCTGTATAAGCGCGTGCGTACCTACCGCCAGATCCGCTTCTCCTATTTCTATCATGCGCCTGCGTCTGTCGCGTTCCTCTGGTTTTAGATCACCTGATAACTGTACTACTTTTAAACCAAGACCAGCCAGCATGGACTTTATATTTTTATAATGCTGATCCGCCAATATCTCTGTGGGGACCATTAAGGCGCCCTGGTATCCATTCTGCAGGGTCAATACAAGGGCATAGAGCGCGACTATTGTCTTGCCGCTCCCAACATCGCCCTGCAAGAGCCTGTTCATTGGCCTGGGAAGCCTCATGTCTTCCTCTATTTCCCCTATTACCCTTGCCTGGCTTTTTGTGAATTCAAACAGGAGCCTCTTTTTGAATTTTTCTATTAAATCTCCTCTTAGATCATGCGAATAACCGTTTAGATCTATTTTTATTCTGGCCCGTTTCATGGCAATGCCTGTCTGCAACAGCAGGAATTCATTAAAGATAAGCCGTTCCTTTGCCCTTTTAAGGACAATATCGCTCACTGGAAAATGTATATTACGGACCGCCTCTTTCAGGATCATCAGATTATTTCTTTTCCTTATATCGTACGGCAGGAACTCCTGGATACTGCCTACATATTCATCAACCGCTGTCTTCATCGCATTCCTGAACCAGCGCTGGTTCAGGTTTTCAGTCAACGGGTATACAGGCACGATCCTTCCCATGTTTATAGAATCCGCCTTTGCGCCGGTCAACGATTCATACTCGGGATTACTGATCTGCAGATAGATGTGCTTTTCCACCTTACCATAAAGTATAAGTTCCTGCCCTATCTTGAATCTATCTTTCATGTATGGCTGGTTAAACCATGTCGCATGTATCACGCCAGTGGAATCGCCAACAGCCATCTGAAAAATATTCATTCCTTTCCTGGTAGTCCTATCACCAAAGGTAATGACCTTTGCCCTGATAGTCTCAAAATTACCCGGCCTTACTTCTACGACCTGCCTGATCCTGCTCCTGTCTTCGTATCTCCTGGGCAAGCAATATAAAAGATCCTCTACTGTTTCTATGCCGAGCCGGTTAAGCAGTTTAAATTTCGACGGCCCCACGCCTTTAATATATCTCGCTGATATTCCCAGATCTCCCATTTTCCATCCCCTTAACTTATTCCCTGAGGTTATCGGTCCATTCTGGAATCCTGGCCCTGTCAATAGTAGCCAGCACCTGCCTGAATCCTCCTGAAAGCCCTTTTTTCTTAGCAATATCTATTGCATCGATATACTCGCGGTGAGTAATGCGCCTTGAGATCTCAGGAAAATTAAAGGCCAGGTGGCAGGGATAATACTGCGCCATTATATTAACATATGTGTCAGGAGAAAGTTCGTTGATTATAAAATCAAAAATAGCCTCGCTGCCCGCCAGATTGTCCGGCAAGACAAGGTGCCTTATCAATATGCCCTTTTCCGCAATGCCTCTAACCACTTTTAAATCTCCGACCTGAGCGTACATTTCTTTTATTGCCTTTTTCGATGCCTCAAAATAATCAGGGGCTGACGAATATTTTCTGGCCGCGGCATTATCAGAATATTTCATGTCAGGCATGTACATGTCTATCACGCCGTCAAGGATTTTAAGCGCTTCCAGAGATTCATACCCGCCGCAATTATAAACAAGCGGCACATCAAGCCCTTTTTCTTTTGCGACGCATACGGCTTTTAATATCTGCGGGATGTAATGCGTGGGCGTGACAAAATTTATATTGTGGCAACCCTGGTCCTGCAGTTTAATCATAATCTTCGCCAATTCAGATATGCTGACCTCTCTTCCCTCGCCCATCTGGCTTATCGGATAATTCTGACAGAATACGCACCTTAGGCTGCAGTGCGTGAAAAATATAGTGCCTGAACCTTTGTGCCCTGATATAGGCGGCTCTTCTCCAAAATGCGCATGGAAACTGGACACCATGGGAAGGAGTCCGGCTTTACAGAACCCGATCCCGCCCTTAAGCCGGTTTACCCCGCACTTCCTGGGACAGAGGCTGCACGATTCCATTAAATTATAAGCCTTCTTAATTTTCTCTTGCATAGTTCCTTATATTATGCTATTATTTTACCTCTAATTCAATCATTAAAAAATGAGGAGTATCTTATGTCACGAGTATGCACGATCTGCGGAAAAAGACCTGTAGCCGGAAGGTCAATAGCGAGAAGAGGTCTGGCAAAGAAAAAAGGCGGAGTTGGTAAGAAAATAACCGGGGTAACAAAAAGAAGATTCCTGCCAAATATTCAAACCGTACGCGCGATTCAAAACGGCACTACCAGACGAATCAAGGTATGCGCGGCCTGCATCAAAGCTGGCAGGATAAAAAAGGCCTGAACAGCTTAAGGATGGGCGGCGCGAATATCCTTTATTTTCAATTGGATGGTCTGGGTGCCCTGCCAGTGATTAAATGAGACTGTATAGGCGAGGTCCATGGCAGGCGACTTTTTTATAACCGCTTCTATATCGCTATTCCTGGCAAGGCCAAACCCTATTGCCTCAAAGGTCCTGCCTCCATCACTAACCCATAATTTAACGTGTTCACTTTTTATTATCCTGGCGGGCCGTACAAGTTTTAGATTCCTTGAGCAGAATACAGGTTCAGGATTGGATTCCCCGAAAGGCTGAAGCCTGTTCATATCCTCTATCACGCCATCGTCCAGCGAGCCAAGAGATATTTCCATGTCTATATCAAGCCCAGGAATAAGATCATCGGATGTAAGCACTGTATCCGCGATCTCGTTTATGGACTTTATGAAATTAGCGAGATTCTCCTCTCCTATGGTCAGGCCACACGCGTACTTGTGGCCTCCGTATTCCTTTAAAAAATCTCCGCATCCAGCAATAGCCTCGAATAGATGGAAATTTTCTATAGACCTGCCTGAACCTCTTCCTACGCCGTCTTTTGTTGAAATCAATATGCAGGGCCTGTAAAATCTGTCTGCTATCCTTGAGGCCACAATACCTATTACCCCTGTGTGCCACTCTTCTTTATGCAGCACAATAACCTTGTGCTCTTTGAAATTTATTTCTCTTTCAACCTTGGACATGGCCTCTTTTAATGTCAGACCCTCTATCTTCTGGCGCTCGCGGTTGGCCTTGTTTAATTTTTCAGCAAGGGACTTCGCCTTTGCGTCATCATCAGTAAGAAAGAGCTCTACAGCCTCGCGGGCAGAACCCAGTCTGCCAGCCGCGTTTATTCTTGGGCCCAGTATAAAACCTATTTCAAAAGAACCTGGTTCTTTTGTCTTGATGCCGCTCACCTCGATAAGCGCCCTTATGCCTTTATTGGCTCCGCCATTCTTGAGCAATTTTAATCCTTCTTTCACCAGGATCCTGTTCTCGCCTATCAGAGGAGCAACGTCAGATACTGTGCCCAGCGCAACAAGATCGAGATGCTGCCAGACATCTTTATTATGAAATTCCGAACATAACGCCTCGCAAAGTTTGAACGTAACGCTTACGCCTGAAAGATTCTTGTCAGGATAAGCGCAATGTTTCTGTAGAGGGTTTATTATGGCGTATGCGGGAGGCAAGACCTCTGGTACCTCGTGGTGGTCTGTTATTATCACATCTATACCGTGACTATTAAGCGATTCGACCTCTTTACTGCTTGATATTCCACAATCCACAGTTACAACGAGACGCGCGCCCGCCTTTATGGCCTCTTCTACTCCGCCAGAACTAAGCCCGTAACCTTCTGTAAGCCTGTCAGGTATATAGTAAAGCGGGTCCACACCTAAGCCGCGTAATGTAAATATCAGGATCGAAATCGATGTTATGCCATCCACGTCATAATCACCATGGATAAGTATTTTTTCCTTTTTCGCAATGGCCCTGTTCAAACGCGCCACTGCTTCATGCATCCCCTCCATCAAAAAAGGATTATAGAGCTCCGCGATGCCTCCTGTCAGAAAAGTCCTTGCCTGCTCAATATCATAAAGACCTCTATTGATCAAGAGTTGCCCTATTGCCCGGGATATACCCAGGGCATTGCTGAGTGACCTTTGCCGCGGTTCATCGGGTTGTTTTACATTCCACTTTTTCATTTACATGGCTCTATATGTACGCTGACATCTGTTACGCCGGATATCTTTCTTTTAAGAGTTGATTCTATCTTATGACTAATCTCATGGGCCTGGTCAACATGCAGCTTCGCGTCAATAGTCACATGCAGGTCCACATGTATATCATCCTGCCTGCCTCTTGTCCTGATCTTATGAATCGATCTTATCCCGCCAATACCATTCACTGCTTCTTTTATCGTTGTATTGGCTAAAACATTCCCATCACACAGGACGTTTGAACTGGCCTTTATTATATCAATACCTGACTTGGCTATCAACACAGCTATCATACCCGCTACAATAGTATCCAGAAAAGAAAATCCAAGTCTTATTGAAATAAGCGTGCCTACGACAGCGAACGAAGCGAAGATATCGCTTCTCGTATGCAATGAATCGCATATGAGTATATCGCTCGCCAGCTGACGGCCTTTTTTCTGCTCATACCTCATCACAAAAATATTTATGCAGATCGTCAGAGCCATGAGGACAAAACTCATGACTCTGACATCAGGCATCACAGGGTGTATCATCCTTTCGACGGCCTCTTTTATTATATTAAAGGAGACCGCAAAAAGTATTACTGCTATGCCGAGGGTGGCGATGGTCTCAAATTTCTTGTGGCCGTAAGGGTGGGTTTCGTCCCTTGGCCTGGAGGCGGCCCATATGCCGATAAGCCCTATTATATTAGACGCGCCGTCGCCAAATGAATGAAAACCGTCAGCTGTCATGGACACGCATTTCGTAATAAGGCCGTAGGCAATTTTACTAAACGCGACAAGCCAGTTAAAGGCCAGGATCAAGATCAGTATGCGCCGTATCTTTGAAAATTTGTCCATATTTGAACTATCTTCTCCCCTTCGCGTGCCAGAATATTATAAGGGGCGCGGCAATATATATGGTCGAATATATACCTGATACAATGCCTATGAGAAGCGCGAAAGAAAAATCTCTCAACACCTCTCCTCCAAAGAAGAATATCGAAGCCACTGCGAGAAGCGTAGTAAATGTCGTCAAAACAGTCCTGGAAAGAGTCTGGTTAATACTCATATTCACAATCTCTTTCATAGTAGCCTTGCGATAAAACTTCATGTTTTCCCTTATCCTGTCATATATGACAATGGTGTCGTTTATAGAATAGCCTGCTATGGTTAAAAGCGCGGCCACAATGGTAAGGTTCAGCTCCCTGCCTGTTACCGCCAGGAATCCCATGGTAATAAATACATCATGAAAAAGGGCGATTACGCCGGCTGTCGCGAATGCCACATTCTTAAACCTGAATCCAACATACAGCAATATGCCTATGAGACTCCACAATACAGCGAGCCTTGCGCTCTTCCTGAGATGCCTGCCGACAGAGGGTCCGACTTTTTCGACCCGTAAGATCTCACACGGGTTATCACTGAAGCGGCTGTCAAATTCCTGTTTTATCCTGGTCGCGGCATCTTCAGATGTCTTTATCATCACATCATTCTTCTCGCCCACAAGCTGAATAGTAGAGTCCTCTATGCCTATATCAAAGAGGGTCTTTCTTATTTCCTCGACCTTGATAGGCGCGGCAAATGAATATTCCTGCAGCTGGCCGCCTGTAAAATCAATACCGTAGGCCTTTTCGCCTTTGGCAAAGAAAATGCTCATGCCGCCCACGAGGATGATCGCGGAAAGCGCATAAGCGATCCACCTTTTACCTATAAAATCTATATTAGTCTTTTTAAATATCTGGAGCATGGGAAGTTTTGTAAAATGCTTGTTAGTCGTAACAAGGTCAAAGATAATACGTGTTACAAATATGGCCGTGAACATGCTGGCCATTATACCTATAGAAAGGGTCACTCCAAAACCCCTGATAGGCCCTGTCCCGAATCTAAACAAAAGCGCCGCTGCGATCAGCGTGGTTATATTTGAATCCAGGATCGCGGTAAATGCCTTATTGTAACCGGCCCCAACAGCGCTGCGGATATGTTTTCCTGTTGCGAGTTCCTCGCGTATACGTTCATATATCAGTACATTCGCGTCCACTGCCATACCAATAACCAGTATAAGGCCTGCTATACCTGGAAGGGTCAATGTAGTATGAAGCCATCCCAGCATTCCGAGGATTATTACAAAATTTAAAAGCATGGCGATCGAAGCTACAATGCCGGCAAAAAGATAATACAAAAGCATGAAGCCTAACACAAGGCAGAGCCCTATAAGTGACGCCCTTATTCCGCTTTCAATAGAATCCCGGCCAAGGAGCGCGCCCACTGTGCGTTCTTCTTCTATATATATAGGCGCTGGCAGGGCGCCTGCGCGTAATACAATCGCGAGGTCTCCTGCTTCTTCCACGCTAAACCTGCCTGTTATGCTGGCCCTTCCCGAGGGGATTTTTTCATTTATGCGCGGCGCTGAATGCACCTTCCCATCCAGGACAATGGCAAGTCTTTTGCCAACACTCTTTCCTGTGACATCAGCAAATACCGCCGCGCCCTTTGAATTGAATTCAATCGAGATGTAAGGTTCATTAAACCTGGATTGATCAAATTTGACCTCGGCCGCGACAAGGGTATCTCCTGTCAATTCAGATTGCGCCTTCAAGAGTACGGTTTCTTTGCCTACTGTCTTTAATTCATATCCCTCTGGCACATTGCCCTCATCTGCCTGTTTATTTAAATCCTCACTATCTTCAACGAGCTTAAATTCCAGCTGAGCAGTCCTGCCAATAAGCTCTATTGCCCTCTCCCTGTCAGTTACACCCGGCAGCTGCACGACAATCGAATCCCTGCCCTGGCGCTGTATGAGAGGCTCCCTGACTCCGAACTGATCAATACGATTACGTATTATCTCAAGCGCCCTGTTTGGCGCGTCCTCTCTGGCCTCTTCAGGGATTTTTGAGGTATCCACCTTCAACACAAGGTGCATACCGCCCTGAAGGTCAAGCCCGAGATTTATCTTTTCCTTTAATGGCAGCATGCCAGCCAGGGCAAAGCCCACCACGCCAAGAGCCACCAAGACCCTCCATTGCATATTCTTAGTCATTTGTTTCCTCCTCGAATGAGCAGACGACTTATGGAGCAAAGCGACATAAGTCGTAGGCCACAGGCCGTCTGCGAATTTGACCCCGCACCTTTTATATATTCATAATCTTACTGCTCATATTTCTTAAGCTGACCAATACTAAAAAGGTGCGGGGTAAGCTCGGACAGACGAGTTACGAAAATCGAAGATTTTCGTAACTCGTGTCCTCGCTTACCTGCCTTTTTTAAGGTACGCGACTGCTGTTTTGTTTATTTCTACCTTAACGTTCTCATCTACTTTTAAGATAATCGTATCATCTTTTACATTGACCACTGTGCCGTGCAGACCTCCGTTCGTAACGACCTCGTCGTTCTTCTTCAGCTCAGACACCATCTTATTGTGTTCTTTCTGTTTTTTCTGCTGAGGCCTTATTAAGAGAAAATAAAATATCCCGAATATAAAAATAATCGGCAATAGACTGGCTATCGTATTTGGAGCTGTTGCACCTGGATTCATCGCTTACCTCCCCTGTTTTTAAAACTGCCTGTTCATGAACTCTTTTTTTAATTCCGCAAACGTGTTATTCTTGATCGCCCCGCGGATCTTCTTTAATAAGTTTACATAAAAATATACATTATGTAAAGATGTAAGTCTCAGGCCCAATATTTCTTCTGTATTAAACAAGTGCCTTATATAGGAGCGGGTATAAGTTTTACAGACGACACAATCGCAGCTTTCGCTCAAAGGCCTTAGGTCCTTTGAGTACTCTCCGTTCCTGATAATAATCCTCCCCTCATTAGTATAAGCAGCTCCGTTCCTCGCGTTTCTCGTGGGCACGACACAGTCAAACATATCGACTCCCATCTCTATCGCGTTAAAAAAATCGTGTGGCATGCCGATTCCCATTGTATAGCGCGGCCTGTCTTCAGGTAGATAGCCTGCTGAATTCTCCATCATCTCATACATCAGGCCCTT
The DNA here is from genome assembly GCA_018901615.1 of Candidatus Omnitrophota bacterium. GTDB lineage: Bacteria > Omnitrophota > Gorgyraeia > Gorgyraeales > Gorgyraeaceae > JAHIEN01. The sequence continues at coordinate 24,692 of JAHIEN010000088.1, forward strand.
TGGTTCGCCGACACTCAGACCTCCTATGGCATATCCATCAAAACCTATCTCAACCAATTCCTCCGCAGACCTCTTGCGCAGATCCGGATACGTACTCCCTTGGACAATTCCAAAAAGAAGCGGCCTTTTATCATTAGCTATGCGCCTTGCGCTATGCCTGTCCTGAGCAATGTCGAAGGACGCTATGCGACTCCGTTTCGCCCACCTATTTGTAAGCGCCAGAGAACGCTCTGCCTTGTCTTTGGGGCATGGGTAAGGCAGGCACTCATCAAGCACCATCATGATGTCACTACCTAATTCAAACTGCAATCTCACTATATCTTCCGGACTTAAAAAATGCTTTGAACCGTCTATGTGCGAGCTGAATTCCACGCCTTCTTCTCTTATCTTCATGAGCTTTGCGAGGCTGAATATCTGAAACCCTCCGCTATCTGTCAGTATAGGCCTGTCCCATGACATGAATCCATGCAGACCCCCTGCATTTTTAATAATATCCATCCCAGGCCTTAAATAAAGGTGGTAGGTATTCCCTAGGATTATCTGCGCGCTGCAATATTTCAGGTCCTCGTTAGAGAGCGCCTTTACAGTAGCCTGC
>JAHIEN010000089.1 GCA_018901615.1 Candidatus Omnitrophota bacterium
AACACATTGTTTGTCGATGGCACAAAGATACGCGCAAACGCATCTATCAAGAAGACATGGACAAAAGAGCGTTCCGAGGAAGCCCTCAGGAAAATAGACGAGCGCATTGACGAGATCCTTTCCGAATGTGAGGCAGTTGATGAAAATGAACAAGATCAGCCATCAATGGTATCAATGCAGGAAGAGCTTCATGATAAAAACGCCCTTAAAGCTAAAATAGAAGATATTCTCAAAGAACTAAACGAAACTAATAAAAAATCAATAAACACCACTGATTCAGAGTGCGCGCGAATGAATAGCATTCAAGGTTCACATGCCGGATATAATGCGCAAGCTGTTGTTGACGAAAAACACGGCCTTATAGTGCATGCCGATGTTGTGAATGAGAATAATGACCGCCGACAATTTGCCACCCATATCTCTCAAGCCAATGAGACGCTGGGACAAAAATGCCTTGTGGCTTGCGCTGACCAGGGATATTCTACCACAGATGAATTAGAAAGAGTCGACAAACAGAATATCAAAGTAGTAGTGCCTCCCTGTGAAAAAAGTACTATTAAAAAAAGCTTTACCTACGATTCCGAGAATGATTATTACCTCTGCCCAGAAGGGCATATTTTAGAAAATAGTGGGTTAACTATTGATAAGAAATCCCATGTTTACAGAATCGAGAATAAATCTTTCTGTTTAGGCTGCGCTCGTTTTAATACTTGCACAAAATCAAAGCGCGGCAAAGCAGTAAGCAGGCTCCTTAATGAAGAAACCCGTCAGCGATTTGAAGGCCAGTATAACGAACCAGAATCCCAGGAGATATATAAGCTTAGACAGCAAAAAGTTGAACTGCCATTTGGACACATCAAGCGGAACTTAGGAGTTAATGCTTTTCTATTGCGAGGGCTTGATGGCGCCAAAGCAGAAATATCGCTATTAGCGAGTTGTTTTAATATCTCAAGGATGATTACGATCTTTGGTATTCAAGGACTGATTAAGGCAATCATGACCTAAAATTCACCTAATGCCTTTGACTTTACCAAAATTACCTTAATACATCCTTGATTTAACCATTATTCTTATTTTTTTGTCAAAGAACGCTTAATCAGACCATATGATTTTTTGATTACGACACAGTCTGAATGCAAGAATTGTAAACTTAAGAGGAGTGACTAAGTCCTCTAGTAGCGATACCTCTTATTGATATCTGGTTATTACCGTAATAGCGTTTGCATTTTTATCACTTACAATTTTTATCTCTTTGGTATTAAATAATATAGTTTCTTCTTTTTTATCTCCGATCTGTAATGAATGAAACTTGTTTACTATATCTTTAATACTTGATGACCAGTCTTTGTTCTCTGGCGCCACATTTTTTAAGAACCTGATCGCAATCGCGTTGTTCAAATCAGAGTTAATAGGCTCTATATCATCAGGGTAAACAAGTTTGATCGAGGCTATAGAAATATTATCCTTGTCTCCGATCATTTCCAATGTAACAAGTTTATTTTCTGACGTGCCCACAAAACGGGGTTGCCCGGAAACATTATCAACTGCCTTTATCTCAAGAAACTCTCCGATTAAATTTGTGATCTGATCATAAGTGATTTTTTCAGGGACCGCGGGTTGAAAAGGTCCTGCTTTATCAATAGACGGCGCAGGCGCAGAAGCTATTGTGATTTTCTCCTCAACCTGCTCGATTGCCACCTCTTCTTTCACTGCTGGCTTCGGGACATTCTGCCTGAGATCAGCCTCTTTAATAGCCTTGGAACGCATTGCGCAACTCGAGATAGCTAAACAAAGAATCAAACAACCTAACGCTCTTTTTGTCCTTGTCATGAATCCCTCCTTAGATTATTATTTTATTTTACTACACCTGCTGATGGTTTGACAACAAAATTATCTTTTATTTCTCCTGCCTCATTTTTGACAGTAATCCCGTATCCCCCTGCGTCATAGGTATCCACGATAACAAAATGATAGAACCCGCCTTTTTCTTCCGAGGCATGCAGCCTTGCCCCCGCGCCTCCTGTAATAACATGATAGACGTCATCATGCATGGCTCTATTATAGATATGTTCGTGGCCGCAGAAATATACAGAAACCGCGTTATTGCGAAATACCTCCCATAACTCATCTCTTTCAGAAGGAAACCTATCCAAAGAACTTCCTATATGCCCGGAAACAGGATAAGCAGGCTCATGCCCAAAGACAAAGATCATATCTTTTTTATTTCTATCCAGGTCGTCCTTGAGCCACTTAAGCTGAACGTCTCCGATCCTGTGAAAATTATTATACAAGTTAGTATCAAGTACGATAAAATGCGCGTTCTGATAAGCAAACGAATATACCAGTTCCTCTAAACCTAAAGGGCCATTTTTCGGCATTTCAAAAATAGATCTCACTACATCTTCTGACGTCTCTGATTTTATCTCGTGATTCCCTATTACTATGTACACGGGTATATCATACCTTTCTACAATATCCCTCCATTTCATCAGTCTTCTTGTATGTATATCTTTATGCTTTGACCCTGTTATCAGGTCTCCTACAAAAATAATAAAATCAATATCATTTGATTTGGCCTGTTCTAAGAAATTATTCAACATCTCGGTATTGATCCCGTCTTCACCTCCTCTGCTATCGCCCATTACCGCAAACCTGAAATCAGCAAAGCAGGGGCCTGCCATTAAAAACATGAATAAAAAAAGGGCCGGATATAAAAATCCAGCCCTTAATATATGCGATAGCGCGCGCCGATCATCATTCATTGCTGATTATATTTCCTGACCAAAAGCCATTTCGAGAAAATTCTTCAAGCGCCTACTCCTGGTGGGATGCCTCAGTTTTCTTAATGCCTTTGCCTCTATCTGCCTGACCCTTTCTCTCGTCACATTAAAGATGCTGCCTACCTCTTCAAGGGTTCTCGGATAACCGTCACCTATGCCAAATCTCAGCCTGAGAACCCTCTTTTCTCTTTCAGTAAGGGTATCAAGTATCTTGTCCATCTCCTCCTTAAGCATGATGTAGGCGCTTGCATTGGCAGGAGAAATCGCTTTCTTGTCTTCTATAAAATCGCCGAAACTGGTGTCACCTTCATCACCTATAGGTGTCTGTAAAGATATCGGCTCCTGAGCGATCTTCAATATGCTCCTGACCTTTTCAACGCTCATCCTCATCTCAGAAGCTATCTCTTCAGCTGTAGGCTCCCTGCCGTTTTCCTGCACCAGTATCCTGGAGACCCTGATGAGTTTATTTATGGTCTCGGTCATGTGGACAGGTATCCTTATAGTCCTGGCCTGGTCGGCAATGGAACGCGTAACTGCCTGGCGTATCCACCAGGTCGCGTACGTAGAAAATTTATAACCTCTCTTATACTCAAATTTCTCTACGGCCTTCATTAAGCCTATGTTCCCCTCCTGAATAAGATCCAGGAAAGAAAGCCCTCTGTTTGTGTATTTTTTGGCAATACTTACAACAAGCCTCAGATTAGCTTCCACCATTGCTTTTTTAACCCTGTTGAACTTTAAGGCCTTTTTCCTGATGAGGAAAAAATCCTTTTTGATATCTTCCTGTTTTTTGCCAAAACTGGATTCTATATCTTTCTTTTTTCTTTCAAATGACTTTATATTGCCCCTGATCCTGCGCCTTCTCATTCTCACGATCTCCCTGTCAATTGAATCCATTTCTGATATCGCGGTCCTTATCTTTTTGACAAGGTCTTCTATGACAGAAACGCTGAACTTAAACTCCAGGCAGAGCTCCATTATGCTACGCCCTTTTCTGGAGGCGCGTATTTTACGGGAGAGTTTTTCGATTTTCTTGACGATATCGCCTTCTTTTTTTACGCTAGGCTCTTCTTTTATCATCTCCTCTATGCTTATCTGCTGCGTCAACATCTCGTTCGCAATAGAAAGAACTGCTTCCTTTATATGCGGGCAGCTCAGGACAGCGTTCTTGTACTCCTCTTCTGCCTTTTCTATTTCCTGCGCGATTCTTATTTCTTCCTCTCTGGATAAAAGCGGTATCTGGCCCATCTGCCTTAGATACATCTTCACCGGATCTTCTATGCTCGTGGGTGCGTTCTCCAGCATGCCCCCTTCTTTTTGTTTGCCCTTGACGTCTTTGTCTTTCTCGTTTCCACCGTGTTCTTTGTGGCGCTCCTTGTATTCTTCTTCAGAGTCCACTATCTCTATTTTTTCATTGTCCAGGGAGCTGAACACCTTTTCTATCTGATCCGAAGAGATGATCTCTTCGGGCAGAAAATCATTTATCTCCTCATAGGTCAGGTGACCTTTCTTCCTGCCAAGCGCTATCAGCTTATCGAAATAACTGTTATTGTCTTTTGCCTTTTTTTGGATTTTCTCTTTTTTTCTCATAGTCTAGCTCCCCGTTTTTAGTAATCTGTTAAACTCTTCCAGAAGATCCTTTGCTTCGTCTTTATAGCCATTCTTTTGCGCCAGCGATAACCTGCCTTGAATATCCTTTAACTGCCTGTCCTTGTTTTCCTTTTTAATCACATTTATGCAATCCCTTATATTTTTTTCCTTATCCTTTATCCTGACTTCATCATTGACTATAAAAGATATCACGTGAGGAGAGACCCTGTCTTCGAGATAATTTATAAGCCTTCGCGCGTCAATAGCTGTCCCCTCAGCGTTAAAACTAAACAACGTCTCGATAAGATGCCTGACGTCAGGACTTTTAAAATCAAAAGGCTGGAGACTCCCTTTTACAGTATCTACCACGCTTGCGTCCTCGAGCATAAGTCTCACGAGAATCTTCTCTGCGGGAGAAATACTAACCTGTCTTTTTGTCTCCTGCCCCCTGCTGCCTGTTGCCTGTCTGCCCTGAGCGTAGCTGAAAGACATCCTGTTGCCTTTACCTAGCTTTTTCAATTCCTCCCACACGGCCTCTTCTTTTATAGAAAGCTCGGCTGAGAGATTCTTTATGAACTCAGCCTTTACAACAGCGTTCCTCACTCTATTAATAGTCCCAAGCATCTCTTTTACTATCTCGGCCTTGGCTTCAGGTTCATCGGTGTTAAATTTTTCTTTTAAAATTCCGAGCTTGTATTCAAAAAGATTTTTTGCCTTTTTTATCGCTGCGTCAAAGCCGCGGGGGCCAAATTTTCTTATAAAGCTGTCAGGGTCATGCCCTTTTTCAAGGCAGGCGATCTTGACATTCATGCCTTCTTCCAGAAACAGGTCCAGTCCCCTGAGAGTCGCCATCTCCCCTGCCTGATCCGCGTCGTACACCATCACAACTTTATGAGTGTATCTCCTTAAAAGCCTTATCTGTTCTACTGTAAGAGCGGTTCCCAATGAAGAGATCGAGTTGCTGATCCCGTACTGATGACTCGTAATCACATCCAGATACCCTTCGGAAATTATCGCAAAGCCCTTTTCTCTGATATGGGGTTTTGCGAAATTAAGGCCATAAAGATGCTGTGCCTTTTTGTATACAATGGTCTCCGGAGAATTTATATACTTTGGCAGAGAATCGTCCATGACCCTTGCGCCAAAACCCAGGACCCTTCCTCTTACGTCAAATATTGGAAACACAAGCCTGCCCCTGAAAAGGTCATAAAAGGAATTGTCCTTACCATTTAATACCAGGCCTGCCTTTAAGCCCATCTCATGTTTTATGCCCCTCTGTGTCAGGTAGTCTGCCAGGGATCTCCATGAACTGTCAGCATAACCGACCCTGAATTTTTTTAATACCTCGTCTTCGATGCCTCTTTTTTCAACATAGCGTCTCACATCTGTTGAAGCTGCGCATTTTATCAGTAAGCCGCTGTAAAAACCTGCCGCGATATCATTTATAGTATAGATCGTGCTCACAAGCGAGGAATCCTCGCCCTTCTCCTGTCTGTATTCAGGGAGCTTAACTCCTGTTTTTTCAGCCAGCATCTTAACAGCGTCTATAAAATCTATCTTTTCATGCTCCTTCACAAAATTAAATACATTACCTCCTGAGTTACACCCAAAACAATGATATATCTGCTTATCAGGGCTTACTATAAAAGACGGCGTCTTTTCATGATGAAATGGGCACAGGGCCTTAAAATTCCTTCCAGCTGGATTGAGCGGTATATAACTGGAAACTACTTCCACTATATCGCATCTATCCTGGATCTCGTTTAAGATGTGTTCGGGTATCTTTGACATATTTTAGTTCACCTTGAAATCGCGGAAGTTCCGCATTGGTTCCGCGTCTAGTTCAGCATAAGTTCAGCGTTTTCTCGTAAACCTTCTAAACCCTGAGCACGGCACTATCTTTAATTTGCCTTTTTTCTCGAGCCTATCAAGCATTATATTGAGACCCAGGTTATCGCTCGCGATATGGCCGGCTATGATCACATTCATGTGCTCTTCTCTAGCCTTTTTGAAATGATCCTCGCTCAGATGCATGCATAAAAGCGTGGATACGCCTGCCTGGGAAAGTTTGCTGAATATATTTTTCGAGCCCTCTGTTCCGCCTGTCATATCGACAAAGACCTTGCCTGCCTTACTTGAGGGCAAACCTCTTATGATCTTTGGAGGAGCGCCCTGTTTTGCTGACTCCCTGTATTCCGGTATTCCCTTCAGTAGATCTATTATATCCCCCAGCGTATCTGGTCTTTTATTATCCATTGTTTTTTGCAGATATGACGCTACGCAGTTATCTGCCGGGGTATGACAAGTCATGAACGGTATATCCAGAAGCCTGGCAGCGTCCACTGAACGGAAGTGGTTGGCCGGCAACACCTTTCTCTCAACTTCCTTGATACGCTCAAGCATCAATGATTCAGCCACATTTATAGGTACGCCCATTTTATTCAATATATCCACCTGCATATACATAACGTTGTAAAAGCCCGCGAGCGCCAGGCCCTCTGGATGATGCGAAAACAAAAGATCTATTTTTTCACCTCTTTCTTTAAGTCTGTCGGCCAGGATCACCTCGCCTACTTCTATATCTATGCCTGCAAGAGCGGTCTTGACCTCTGTATCTTTTTTCCCGTACACAATACGCGTATCGCTGTACGGATGGACAAGCTTCTCCTGATCATAAAACTCCTTTTCATCCTTATTTAATTCATCAAATTCTTTTTTGGCCCTGAGAAGTTCGTCTCTTACCTTCTCTTTGCCCCTGGGATCCATCTGTATCCCAAAAGTCACTACGGTATTGTAAATATCAACAAGCTTCATTCATCCTCCTTTTTAATCTGACCAAGGCGCATTATTTTTTTAACATCTGGGCCAGCGGCGTGTCTATCCTGGGCAATGGGTATAAATTAATCCCTATATCGTATGCGGCTGGAACAATCCCGGCAATATACCGGCTTAACATCGACTTCTCATTCGCGCTTCTCGATAAATACTTGATCTGGCTATTGACGAATAAGATATAGATCAGGCTGACCAGCAATACCCCGCGGCAAAAACCGAATGCCAGACCTATTATCTTACTGGATAAGGAAACGTTTTCACGACTGGACAATAAACCAGCCGCTATGGCAATCAATTTAAATATAAAAAGTGTGGCTGAAAATATAACTAAAAACGAGATGATTTCCAGGTTTACGCCGTTCCACTTGGTATATGTAGTTAGGAATCTACCTGCCAGTGTATAATTATTAAAAGAAAGAACAAACGCGCTAAAAAGGCCTAACAGCCTGAAAAATTCAGGCAAAAGACCATTTTTGAACCCTATATAACATATTCGAATTAAAAGGGTTATGAAAAGAATGTCAACCCAGCCAAATTTTGTAAGAGACATAGATTAAAACGAGGATCTAAATTAGATATGGGGAAAGTATACCATACGCTTTTGATTTTGTCAAGGTAACCGGACAAAAACGCATTGACTCACATTAAATGTTACCGAAATAAATCTATACTGCTTCGTTGACTCATAATTAATGTTACCGAATAATATAGCCCTCGAAAGGGGGTTATATCATGAGTCCCGGAGCACGAATGGAATGCGTTGAATCTATT
>JAHIEN010000090.1 GCA_018901615.1 Candidatus Omnitrophota bacterium
CCTGGGCATGGGAAGCCTGGCGGAATCAGTCAACTCCTTTAATATACCGTAAAGTTCAGGGATTTCTTCTTTGGATACTTCTTTGGCGCCGTACATAGACAGCACTATCCTGTCGCTGAACCAGTACGCGCCCACATTCATCGCCAGGGCAAATAAAAAAGCATAGCCCGCGCCTGCCTGGCCCCCAAAATAACCGCCTATCCATACAAAAAGTATTGTGAGGGCTGCGAGCAAAAGACCTGTTTTAATATAATTCATGAACTTTTTCCCTCCCTCCCTCAAATGAACACGACTAAAACACAGATAGGCCTATCAAATTCAAGGCCTATCCGGGCATTCTTCTCATTATTTTCAAAAGCTACTTTTTTTCTTTACTGTCCTTTGCCTCTTCTTTTTTTGCCTGACTAGCGTCCTTTATTTCGCTCAAGCCTGCGAAAAATGCCGCAAGGCCGCCGAGCACGAGCACAGGAGGCACACAGCCTTTTAACAGGGCTATAAAATGCCACTTCCATATCAGTATCCCGCACACTCCAAGGATGATACAGACTAAACCTCCGAGCACTGTTATGTATTTACCCATATTGTTCCCTCCTTTCAACATACTATTTTATCATTTTTATACCACCTAAACGCTGTTTTGTCAATACAAAAATAGGGGACGTCTTACAGTTACCTAACTCACTATAAATTATATAGTTACAAGAGTGACGATTCCAACGAGACAGATAGAATCGCTGGAATCATCACAACTGCAACTCATTGCCCCTAAGGATGTTATAGCGCAGTAAGACGTCCTCAATTATCCGCCTTTTATTTTTTTAGATATTCCCGGAGCTCTCCCCACGTTTGCGGACCGACCTTACCGTCTATTTTCAGGCCTTTAGTCCTCTGAAACTCTTTTATTGCCTGCTGTGTCCTGGGGCCAAGCTTACCATCTATAGAGCCAGGATCAAATCCTGAGTTTTTCAGGGCAGTCTGGATGTCTTTTATAGTCCATTTTGATTCTGAAACCATAGAGGCGCCTTTTTCAGGAAACGCGCTGCGGACCTCTACAGAAGAATAAATTTTCTCCATCTCTTTTTGTTCTCGAGCCCTTCTAGCGTCCTCTATCTGGCGCAGGGTGATCTCATTTATATACCCTGTAGGCTTTACGCCTATTGATTCCTGGAAATCCTTTATGGCCTCGCGCATCTTCTGACCCATCCTGCCGTCTTTTGCCCCGGTATTGTATCCAAGATTTGCAAGGGCTATTTGTATCTCCTCCACTCGAGGATTAGCCATCTCAATATTGCCCAAAAGATCCTTTTCCTCATTCTGATACTGGACTGATTTTGGCACAATATTACACCCGCATAATAAACACGCCCCTGTAAAAATAACGCATAGAACATAAATCATGTTTTTCATTTTGGTCATCCTCCTATCCCCAGCATATATAATCAAAATCGCAATACCCGCATTTTTTCTTGTCCCGTTCCGGGAGTTTTTCAAAACGCAGGGCCTGTATGTCTCGCCATACGTTTTTTATTATCGCTACCATTTCATCGACCATATCCTCGTTTATTTCTATCTTGAATTCTGACGGCTCTCCTTTTTTCACCCCGTATTTACGTATATCGTCCTTTGCAGGCTCTACAAAGACCAGGACTCCATGACTTACTGAAAGGTCCTTGCGCTCGCGAGTTTTATCGCGCTCATAAAGAAGTTTATAACAAACCAGCTGGCGCAGGTATTCGTCACACGCATCGTCTTCAAGGCTCCTGACTCCATGCATGCCTGCGGCATGATTTTTGGCCTGGCCGGTTTTATAATCCACCACCCGCACAAATCCATTTTCCTCGTCCTCAAGTTCGAGCTTATCATATTTGCCGGTAAAAACAATACCGTCTATATTTACAGGTATCCTATTCTCGAGACCGAGTGGCTTGATCGGATTGGAAGAGATCCTGTCATAATATTTACGTAAGCCCTCGAACTGCTCCATGCACCTGAGCTCCATTGCCTTTTCAAGGCCCTGGAACTTAAGGGCCTCGAGAAACTTTTCCTTAAAAAACTGGAAATCCGGAAAGGCTCCTGTCCGCATGTATTGCCTGTATAATTGTTCAAGGCCGTTATGAACTGAATTTCCGAAGATCAGGCTTTGTTTTTTCGGGCCGGGCAGCATAAGGACATTGTCATAGAGAAATTTTCTCCTGCACCTGAGGTAGTTATTTAGACTGGTAGGATTAAGGGAAATTATCTCCAGCATATCTTTCAGGACAACTTCGGTGCCAATAAAAGGGTCGTCCCATTCTGTCTTTTTAAGAGACTCTTCAAGGATCCTCTCCTCAAGAGCGTGCCGCGTCCTGGTTTCGATTCCGAGGTGGTGCAGGAATGAACTGGAAATATCCTTTTCGCCCGGACTCGCTGTAAAGAGCACGTTGTTCTTTGCCCTGCTGAGAGCAACGTAGAAAAGCCTTGTTTCGTCAAACTGCTGGAGCTGTTTTATCCTCGCCTTATCATCCACTCTCTCTATTGTTTTAAGTAATTCCGGAGGTAAGGGTATTGTGGCAGGCCTTGGTTTTATTGGCCAGCTTTTGTCCTGCAGGCAGAATGGAATAATGACGCTGTGAAATTCCTGGCCTTTCGAGCCATGAGCGGTAAATATCCTTACACCATCCTGCGTCATGGTCACGAGCTCTCCCTGGACAGGCATATTGTGCTCATTGCGCGTCTTTATATCTTCCACCAGGCTGGTCAGGCTCATGCCGGGATTTGAAAGGTCCGCCTCTTTTACCATGTTTACAAAAGATGCCAGGCTCCTTAGCTCCCTTATTTTTACCACGCCCTTCTTATCATATTTCTCGAGTATAAATTTAAAGATACCGGCGTCCTTGATATAGTCCATCAACACAGTATGGGCCGTCTTGTGCGGCGCGGTCTGCAGCAATCTACTTATTACCTCAACGGCTTTTCCCATTTCAGGGCTTTGTGGCGTTAAACTTAAAAACTCTGACAGGAGCGATATAGTCCTATCCTGTTTTTTCTTCTTATTGACAGCCTCCATGAATTTCAATATGTCTTTATGCTTGATCTTAAAATAATCAGAGATCAACGCTTTGTAAAGCACCCTGTCCCTGTCCTCAAAATTTTCAGGGCTGAGATTGGCGAGTTCCAGTATGTCCAGCATCTGGCGGACGCGCGGCTCCGGCCGTATGTCTTCTTTCCCGTCGGTAGAATACGGTATGCCTGACTGCAGGAATTTATCTATAATCTTCGGGATAAGGTTACGTTTTCTGACAAGGACAGCGATATTATTATACGGGAATCCCCTTTCTTCAGAGGATAGTTCTTTTGATGACTCGATCTCTTTTTTGAAAGCCTTTATCCTCTCCACCAGGAAGCAAAGCTCCTCTTCTTCGGTCGTAAATTCCCATGACTCAATTGATTTTTTCTTGAACTCCTTCACGGGCACAAGGGATTTCAGCTCCGCCCTTTCTTCTTCAGGCACGCTCTTTATAAGGTCCCCGGCAAGGTCTATTATGTCTTTTGATGAGCGGTAGTTTTTCTTAAGCGATATGGCCTTTAGGTTTTTGGAAAATCTCTTTTTCAGTTCTTTAAAATTACCGACGCTGGCGCCCTGGAACCTGTAGATAGACTGGTCGTCGTCCCCGACACAGCACAGGTTAGGATTTGATGAGCCGAGAAGAGAAAAAAGGAACCTTAACTGGCCGCCGTTCGTGTCCTGGAATTCATCGACCATTATAAATTTGAACATCTCCTCGTATTTTTTCTTCAGGAATTTCTCATTTTTAAGGGCCTCTGTCGCCAGCATGATCATATCGTCAAAGTCATAGCGTCCGCGGCTGTCGAATATTTCCTTATTTCTACCTTCTTTGAGTTTTTCGTATTCCTCATATACTACCGCGAGGGCCTTTATCCTGGGTATATGTTTTTCCTCGACATAGACATCGTCGGGCTTTACAGTTTTGACGTATTTTGAAAATTCTTCGGGGCTTATGCCTTCCCTTTTTAACTCGCTTATCCTTGACTCGATCTCGTGGACATAAGTGTACGGCGCCCTGAACGGCCTTATCTCGGAAACATCCTTTGTGTGGTCCAGGATATACTCAAGGGCCTTTACTTTTTCTATGTCAGTGATCTGGATCCTGTCCTGTAGGTAGTTTGCCGCCTCTTCTGAATCAAGTATTATGGAATTGGCGAATGCGTGGAACGTGCCGACCTGGACATCGTAGCCTTTTATGCCAATTATCCTGGCAAGGCGTTCCTTCATGGTCTTTGCTGCCGCGTTTGTATAGGTGAGTATCAGGAGATTTTCCGGAAGGGCTTTTTTCTGACAGATGATATTTGCAGCGCGCACAGACAGAAGCTGGGTCTTGCCAGTGCCAGGCCCTGCCAGCACCAGCACAGGACCTTCTATGGCATCAACCGCCTTTTTTTGCTCGCCATTAAGTTCTTTATAAAACCTCTCAAAGTTTGACATAACAATAGGTATATTTTAACCTATATATTGTATATGTCAATAAGATGTCCTGGTTAAGCTGTATTATTTGAACAGAGGAAAAACTCCAAACCCGCATTGCAATTTAATTGCAATGCGGGTTTGATAAACTCATTGCCCCTAAGGATGTTATAGCACAGTAAGACATCCCCAATTACAATTTCCCTTTACTGGTTCGACTCCCACCTTCCGCACCAAATTTTGCGAAGCAAAAGACTCGCTTACTCTGGTAAATCTACCTAAGTTAGGATAAATTTATATAGAATAACGGAAGAGGCGGCGAGTATAAAAATAGTGCGGATGCAAAGAGTGTTCCTTTCTGAATAATCCAACATCTATAGGAAAGGTCATTATAACCTCTGTTCCAAACCCCTCGGGATATCCAGATGGACCTTCCCATGTTATTGTCCCACCATGATATTTCATGACTGCCTGCACCAAAGGAATCCCTATATCTAGCCCGCCTGTTAGCAAGTTTTCATAAGCAGTCCCAAAGTGCCTATGAAAATTTGGGCGAATTCCAAAATACCCTTTAAAACCTTCACCGTTATCAATTATACGAATAACCAAATTCTTTTCTCTTATAGACATGACAAAACGTATTTTCCCTATCTCTATGCGCCCACCGCCATTAGGATTAGGCTCACCAAGTATCCGTCGCACGCAAGTATCATAAGCATTTTTTAATATTTCTGTTACTACTTTATGAAAAGTTGTGTCTCTAGTCTGATTTCTTAGCCAATCAAGACATTCCTCGCTATCTACCTACATCTCCCTTCTCTCGGTTTGCCCTTTATTGTTTTTTTCAAAAAATGTTAAGAGCGAAGTCCCGCCACTAAGAATCCTCTGCTGCCTTAGCTTGACAATTGCTTCTATCGTGACATCAGCCTCAGGAGAAGGTATCGGTGGACTTGGCCAGTCTTCCATATCTATTTTATTAAAAAGCTCTGAGATTTTTTTAAAAGCTGTTTCATGTAGTATTTCAGTTTCGTTGAATTCCACTTCTTTGTCTATCAAAACTTCCTCTCGGTCGAATTCCTGTACCGATTTATTAAAATACATGGGAGGCCTTAACTTAAAATTTAGATTCGAAACGCAGAATCCAGAATTCTGACTCAAGAAAGTTATTATAGGCAATAAAATTAATGCTTTTAAAATATTTATCATAATTTAGATAAAAAAATAGCCTTGTCCTTCTATTAAGGCCATATTGCTTAAATATTTTTTACAATGTTAATTATACCATATAAAAGGTGGATTTCAAAGAACTATTCTTGGCAACGCTTCTGGCACGCAAAGTGTCAAAAATCAGTCCAAAATGGCTATGTAACTGAAGGCGACTAAGCGTTGATAGTTTCCGAGATTATGGAACTTGTGTGGAAATCAGAGATTTTTAGTCAATATCTTTATATCTACCTTATCCTGATTACGTCCTGATATTTTTTTTATTTTTATCAGATCCTTTCGCCCTATGAAAAATACCTTTTCATTGCCATATTTGCTTCTTTTTTTGTTTCCCCACATTTCTTTAAAATTCGTCCTTGGGATTGATGTTATTATATCCACTCTTATTGGCTCATAGCCTAACTGGATAATACGGCCTTTTTTAGCGAAATCTTTGGCAGAAAGTTTAAGGCTTTTAAATCCAAATTCCTTCAACGCCTTAATGATTCTTTCCCCATTTTTAATATCCGGCTCGACTAATATATCTATGTCTTTTGTATATCTGGGTCTAGCGTAAAATGCGACGGCATAAGCTCCGATGATAAAATATTTTACTTTATTCTTATTGAATAATCTTAAGAGATCTTCGTAATCCTTTTCTACTCTCATCTTTTAATCGCCCTTTTAGCTTAAAATAGCGCTCTCTTAAAAACTGAACCATATCTATTCTTTCTGAACTACTCAAATCAGAATAATACTTTGCCTCAAAATCCTTTGCTTTTGTAAACGAATCTGCTTTATGTACCCATATCTTTTTCATAGGCATATTATACCACATTTTCTATACTATTAAAGATTTTTATAAGCAAAACCTTGGACATAGTAACTTTGGACAAGTTGACAGATTCGAATTGACAAAGTATAATTTTTCTATATGAAGAAGCGCGAGAGCTGGAAATCCAAGTTTGGCATCATAATGGCGGTTGCGGGGAGCGCTGTCGGGCTGGGGAATTTTTTGAGGTTTCCTGTGCAGGCAGCTCAGAATGGCGGCGGCGCGTTCATGATACCTTACTTTATCTCCCTCCTTTTATTGGGCATCCCTCTCATGTGGATCGAGTGGACAGTGGGCAGGTTTGGCGGCGGGTTTGGCCATGGCACTGCGCCAGGCGTCTTTCACAGCATGTGGCAGAAAAATAGATTCATCAAATACTTTGGTGTGATAGGAATCTTCGGACCGCTTGTCATATTTATCTATTATAATTACATAGCCTCGTGGACACTTGCTTATGCTGTTTTTTCCGCTGTGGGAAAATACGGCCAGGTTGCCGACCAGAATACCATGTTGTCGCTTTTAAGGGGATTTCAAGGCATTGAGAAAAACCAGTTCTTCTCCAGCATGCAATCAGCGTATATATTTTTCCTGATCACCTTCGCGATCAATATCGTAATCATATATAAAGGTATATCAGGCGGCATTGAAAAGTTGTGTAAGCTAGCCCTTCCAACGCTTCTTATATTCGGCGGCATAATAGCCATAAGAGTCCTGACGCTTGGCGCTCCGGATCCTTCAAGGCCTGCCTGGAATATATTAAACGGCCTGGGATTTTTATGGAACCCTGACTTCAGCGCCTTAAAAAGCGCGAAAGTCTGGCTGGCAGCAGCAGGACAGATATTTTTTACTTTGAGCGTGGGCATAGGCGTGATACTTACATACGCGAGTTATCTTAAAAAGACAGACGACGTTGCCCTGTCAGGCCTTACAGCAGCGAGTACAAATGAATTCGCGGAGATCATCCTGGGTTCCTCTATCGTGATACCGGCTGCCTATGTATTTTTCGGCCCAAACCAGATACAGAATATTGCCTCAAGCGGCGCGTTCAATCTTGGGTTTGTAACAATGCCTTTGATATTCCAGAAAATAGCGCTTAGCGCATTTTTCGGTTGCCTGTGGTTTGGTCTCTTATTTCTCGCGGGGATTACATCTTCTGTCTCGCTCGCGCAACCCAGCATTGCTTTTCTGGAAGACGAATTCAATATCTCAAAGAAAAAGGCGGTCATTGTATTCGGAATTGTCTCTTTTATATTGTGCCAGCCTGCTATATTTTTTCTAAAACATGGGGTGGTAAATGAGCTGGATTTTTGGGGAGGGACATTCTGCCTGGTTCTTTTCGCTACAGTAGAGACTGTCCTCTTTGGCTGGATATTCGGCATAGAAAAGGCATGGGAAGAGATGCATCACGGGGCTGAAATGAAAATCCCGGGGATTTATAAATTTATCATAAAATATATTACGCCTCTATTTCTCTTTTGCATACTCGGGTTCTGGTTTTACCAGGAGGGCATACCTATTATAATGATGGAAGGCATAAGCCCTGCGGATAAGCCATATGTCCTTGGCATAAGACTGATGCTCCTGGCCATGATATTGATTCTGGCTATTATGGTAAGAATAGCATGGAGAAAAAGATCGAGGAATAAAAAATGAACTTTCTTGGCTGGTTGATTCTATCTGTATCGTGGATAACTATTATAAGCCTGGCTATCTTCTGCTTCCAAAAGATCCTGTCTAAGAAAAATTAACACATAGGATACTATTCTATGATTATGGCTTCTACAGGGCACTCTTCCTTGGACTGTTTGCAGTTATCTTCCTGCTCATCAGGCACTTCTGAGGCTTTTGTCACTGCCTTGTCATCCTGCATCTCAAAGACCTCGGGGCATGTATTTACACACAACCCGCAGCCAACACACAAATCCGCATCCACTGTAACCTTCATGATATAACCTCCTGTATTCTGTACAATATATATTCATGCCGCGCCTCTGTCAACTAAATTTTAGGATAAACTCCCTGAACATCCTGTCAGGTATATCAAAATTCCCGGATATATTCCTTGCTATAATCCCCTTTTCCTCGAGCCTGTAAAGAAAGTTCTTTATATTGGCTATGGGAAATTTCCTGGCGCGGCGGCCCACTATCATCATGTTCCTGAAATCCGTTATTGAAAGCGGCTTTTTTTCTTCGGCAAGTATTTTTAAAAGATCCCTTTCTCTATCGCTCGCCTTTGCGAGTAGGCTCGTAAAATAATCCTTGCCCAGCTCTTTGAGCGTATTTAAGAGCGCTGCATCCCAGGCTGACGCGTCCACCATGCCTTCTATCTGGCTGTCATAAAGATGACTTGATAAAAGTTGTACTTCATAAGGGTGGCCGCCTGTGTAATTGTATATCTTTTCTTTTATATCCGCGTCAAATACAACACCTGTATCCTTAAGGGTCTTTTCTACTGTTGTTTTCACCTCCTCATTGGTTAGATTTTCTACAACCAGCCTTTTCCTGAAAAACCTTCCTACAGGATCGTGCTTATCTATAAACATTGACCAGCTTGAAGGCGTAGAAGAAAGTACAAATAAAAATCTGGTATTCCTGACGATCTCTTCCTTGCTCAATACTGCCCTAAGAATATCTATAGTGTTAGAGATCGGCAAAAGATTCTGTAGGTCATCCAGGAGCACAATCGCCAGTTTAGCGTCAAGTTTCCTCCAAAGCTCCAGGAGAAACCTTGTAAACTGTGTCTGTGCCTGTGAAAGTGACTTATGCCTGGAGAATAATTTCAATAATCCTTCTGAATCTATATCGGCTCCAGGAAAACCCATGAGCATCTCTTCCGCTATCAAATAGACAGCTTCCAGGGGACGATCCCTTTTCGTAAACTTTGAAATAGCGCAAAAACAGGCTGGATTGCCTTTAGACTGAGATATCCTCTTGAACTGTTTAAGGAGAGATGTCTTTCCTATGCCCCATTCGCCAAGAATTACGAGATGATTGGGCCTTATTGATACTGCGGATTCCAGATTGGAACCAAAAAGGGAAATGGCCTCTTCTCTCCCGCCAAACACCCTTGGTTCCCATCCTGATTGTGGAGTAAAGGGATTAGACTTGATCATCTATTTACCGATCAGCATGTAAATGGATATACACAAAAGCAATGCGCCAAAAAGCCTTTTCAGCACCAGGTTAGGCACTGCCTGAGCAACTGACGCGCCTATGAATCCTCCTATTAAAAAGCCTAAACTTATAAGGAGCCCTATCTTTATACTAACATTTCCTGTCTGGTAATATTTATAGACCGCAAGCGCCCCCACAGGAAGCAGAAGCGCCACAAGCGCAGTGCCCTGGGCAAAATGCTGCGGAAATTTAAACAGATATACAAGCACGGGCACGATAATCACAGCGCCCCCTATGCCAAAAAATCCGCTAAATACGCCTGCGAAAACACCAAGTATAATAGAAAGTATATACGTCATGGCAGCCTGACAAATCTAACCAGGTTAGAATTTTAAAGTTTACAAAAACTGCAATGCAATAATTGTAAACTTTGGAGATATGTGATACATTATTAGTTATGATTATAAAGCGGGATATAGACTTTATCAAGTGTTATTTTGAAGATCAGTCAGGACTACTGGGCGGAAATGCCGACGAGGCAATACTGCCTGAAAACCAGGAAGAGGCTGTAGAAATACTTAAAGATCACAGTTCAAAGTCCAAGCCCATCACCATCTCTGGCGGAGGCACAGGCGTAACAGGCGCCAGGATCCCGTTCTCCGGTTCCATCCTCGGCACGGATTCACTCAATAAGATTATCAATATTGATAAAGAAAATATGTTTGCTACGCTAGAACCTGGCGTAAGGTTATCTGAACTACAGCAAGAGTTATATAGAGACAAACTCACGTACCTGCCTGACCCGACTGAACCCAACGCGTTTCTCGGAGGCACTGTGTCCACAAATGCCTCAGGAGCAAAAGGCTTTAAATACGGGCCCACGCGTAACTATATAAAGAGATTGAAGGTCGCGCTGTCCACTGGAGATGTGTTAGATATAGAGCGCGGAAAGATATTTATTAAAAAAGGGGTTATTTTCTCGCTGCCATTAAAGAACAAAGAAATAAAAATAAAAATGCCTTCGTATTCCATGCCTGCCATAAAAAACTCGGCTGGCTATTATATAAAGGACAATATGGATCTCGTGGACCTGTTTATAGGCCAGGAAGGTACGCTCGGCCTGATCCTAGAAGTCGATGTAATGCTGGGTAAAAAACCTGAAAGCATAATGAGTTTTTTCAGCTTCTTTTCTTCCGAGCAAGACGCTCTCTCGTTTATCCAGGAGGCCGTTCGAAAAACGTACTTTCTATTGAATACATGGATTCAAACTCCTTGAACTTATTGCATTCCAGACATTCTAATATACCCGCTGACTCAACGGCAATGGTCTACTTTGAACAAGATTGCAAAAAAGATAGAGAAGAGCATGTCGTTGATCTATGGATGGGGCTCTTAGAAAGACATAATGCCCTTATGGACAAGACCTATTTTGCGGATTCTGAAAGAGAAAGAGAAAAATTATCAGAATTCAGGCATGCGCTTCCTGAGATGATAAACGAGATCGTCAAGCAAAGAAAGTTCCCAAAGGTAGGGACAGACATTGCTGTCCCGGAAAAGGCATTCCCTGAGATGTTTAGGTTCTATAAGGAAAGACTGGCTGTTTCTGAAATAGATTTTGTGATATTCGGGCATATCGGCGAAAGCCATATGCACGTAAATATGCTTCCGAAATCAGAGGCGGAATTCAAAAAAAGCAGGGTTGTATATATGGATTTTGTAAAAAAAGCTGTAGGCCTGGGCGGGACCGTATCCGCAGAACACGGTATAGGCAAACTAAAGCATGCCTTTTTAGAGGCGATGTACGGGAAAAACGCCATAAACGATATGGCAATGTTAAAAAAATCTCTGGACCCGGCATGCATCCTGGGCCTGGACAACATATTCCCGAAGGAGCTCTTAACTTGACAAATCGTGCAATACTCGAATTGTCAAGTTAAGCAAAAGATCTTATGAAGACAGTTATCGCTGTTCCTGATTTTACGCGAGAGGCTCACCTTAAAGAGGTGCTCCCTCCTCTTATCAGCAGGCTTAAAAGACAGGGCGTATGTGAAAAGGATATTGAGATAATAATAGGCACAGGGCTTCACAGGCCGCCCATGCAAAAAGAAATATCCAGTAACCTGGGGGCCATCTCTAAGAAAATAAAGATATCCAGTCACAATTATGCCAGAAATAATGTCTCTTATTTTGGAAAAACAAAAAAAGGCATTCCAGTATATCTCAATAAAAAATTAAAAAGGGCCGGCGCAATCATAACTGTAGGCGTGGTAGAACCGCATCTATACGCAGGATATAGCGGGGGCGCAAAGGTGGTAGTAATAGGCCTGGCCGGAGAAAAGACTATAAACTCTACTCATCATCCAAGGTTCATGGATCACCCCGGGACAAGAATATGTTCGATAAAAAATAATCCTTTCAGGGGGTTTATAGAAGAGGCCGCGAATCTCCTTCCGATTTCTTATTCCATAAATATAATAAATGATAAAGATGGCAAGCTCTTCAGAATTTTTGAAGGAAAACCTGGCCCTTGTTTTAAAAACGCTGTCAGATATTCTAAAAAAATATTCGAGAAGAAAATAAAGATCCGGCCTGATGTAATAATATGCGACATCCCAGGATCAAAGGCAGTAAATATCTACCAAGCGTCGCGCGCCTTTAACTATCTCGTTAACACAAGAAAGAGTGCAGTAAAAAAGGGTTCATTAATTCTCGTAAAGGCGGATTTAAAAGAAGGCTTTGGCAAGGGGCTCGGAGAAAAGCGTTTTATGCAAAAGATGCTGCAGATGAAAACCCCTGAAAACCTGATCAGCGAGATAAAAAAAGGCGGCTGCCTGGCAGGAGAACATAGGGCCTACATGGTAGCAAAGGCAATGTTAAAGGCAAGGCTTGGGTTTATCTCAAAAAGGGCGCATCTATATAAAAATAAAGGTCTCCCGTTTTTATTCTTTAAGGATACAGCGGAGGCCAAAAGGTTTTTCAAAAGAAACGCCAATAAGGGTAAATTTTACTATCTAAGAAACGCCTTTGAGACAATACTCGTTAGAAGTCGTAGCTGAACCCTGCCGCAACCTCTTCGCCGTCCACAAACGCGCCTTCCAGGTTGACCTTTAACCTTTCGTTCAACCAAAAGTCCAGGCCTACAATAACTCTGTAATATTTTTCAGACTGGATACGCTTGCGATCATGCTCGTTTTCCCATTTTATAAAATCCATTGTGCCATATCTAGCTCCCAGATAAGGCACTAAACTCCCCATGTCTTTGGAGACAACAAAAGAACCTTGCCATTCGTCTATGATAGTTTCGTGTTTTGTAGCGTTCTGGTTTCTCGCGTCAGGATGCACGCTTATATGTTGAAAACCCACGACGCTCTTCAGATCACATTCATCGTTTTCGAAAGCCTTTATCCTGAACCCGTAACCACCTGCAAAATTCGTGGCATAGTGAAGGCTGGAATTTGATATCCTGTCCCAATCAACATTGCCCACGCCTATCTTTCCGTCAAACGAGAGCCATGAAAAGATCCCGTATGAACATGTCACAAAATACTTATCCACGTCTGAGCCGCCCTGGTCATTGTCCAGATTCCTGTCTATAATAAAATCTCCTTCCATGCCGCATGTCCAGTGTTGTCTTTCTGGCATATGCGTGCCATAGGCGGGAGCACCATAGGCTGGGCTGAAGGCTGATAAAAAAATAACTAACCACATATATTTTCTTAGCATACCTCTCTCCTTATTTTTTAATATGAACCTGCCAAAATCTCTAAATCATACCAAGGCTTCGAGCCCTTCAGCGTAACCACTATAACCTTTTTCCACCAGTTATAGCTTATATACCCGGCAAAACAATGCCTAGCGTTTTTAGTATATCCAGTCTTGCCAAAAATAGAGTAACGGGCATCTTTCCACAAACTTTTATTGTGATTTTTAAGCTTTATCTCCCGGCCACTATTTAATTCCTTGATCTCAGACTCTTTCATCTTCATGATTTCCACAAATCGCTTATATTTCATGGCCTCGCGCACAATAAGGGCCAAGTCATACGCTGTAGAATACTGATCTTTCGCGGGAAGCCCGTTTGAATTTTCAAAATTTGTATTCTTGGCTCCTATGGACTTTGCAATCCTGGTCATCATATTCGCAAAATCCTTTTCAGAGCCAGATACTGCCTCAGCCAGCGCAACGCTGGCGTCATTCCCGGAATTTAAAAGCACTGCCCTTAACAGGTCATCGACAGAATAGACCTCTCCTTCTTTGATATGTACCTTTGATGGCTCCATAGAACTGGCGTATCTACTCACAGTCACTTTATCGTCAAGTCTGCAATTTTTCAACACGACAATGGCTGTCATTATCTTGGTAGTGCTGGCAGGGGCAAGTTTCTGGTGCTCATTTTTCGAGTATATGAGTTTTTTTGTCAGGGGGTTCATCAGGACCGCGGAATTCGCTGTAACGGAAAGCGTCTTCTGGGCAAACGCTGCTACGCTGATAAGTAAGATTGGGATTACAACAAAACGTTTGAGCATTTAAGCCTGGTGCATTTCCCGAGTTTCTTCTGTAACGTCTGCCAGCGCGTCTTTTGCGCGTCTGAGCTCTACCGCAAGCCTGTTGGTTATCTCAAGGTGTTTATACGATAAAAGCGCGTAAGACATGGTTGAAAGCGCCAGGAAAAACAGAAAGATATCTATTTTTTTCTTAAGCAAAAAATACCCCAGAAAGAATATACCCATTATGATCAGATATCTATTTACCCTGGCTACCACGCTTATGAAAAGCTCCTCATTTGTCATATCCTTCATAACTCGCCTCCATTGAATTTATTAGTAATGGGCATACGCCTGTCCCTGCCGAACGCATGCGGGGTGATCTTTATGCCTGGAGCAGCCTGGCGTCTTTTGTATTCATTTATATCGACCATTCTTAATACCTTCTTTACAATATCTATATTCCCTACCTTATTCGCAATATCCCTGAAAGACATGTCTTTTTCGATATAAAGGTCTATAATCTCGTCGAGCACATCATAAGGGGGTAATGTATCCTGGTCTTTCTGGCCAGGCCTTAACTCAGCTGATGGCGGCCTGGTCAAAACACTTTCAGGTATGATTTCTTTTTTTTCCTTCTTATTCTTATACCTTGCCAGTTCATACACAAGGTGTTTCAGAACATCCTTGATTACAGCAAACCCTCCTGTCATATCGCCATAAAGCGTGCAATATCCAACGCTGGTCTCGCTTTTATTGCCTGTATTAAGAACAAGGTATCCGAATTTATTAGAAAAAGCCATAAGGAGATTTCCTCTGATCCTGGCCTGAAGATTCTCTTCTGTTACATCTGGTTTCATACCCGAAAAGTGGGTTTCCAGCTCTGACAGGTAGGAATCCAATATCCCGTTTATAGGGACATTCGCAAACCTTATTCCAAGATTTCTCGCGATTTTTTCAGCATCTCCTTGCGTTCCCTTCGAAGAATACATCGAGGGCATGGAAATGGCCAGCACATTTGCCTTGCCCAGGGCATCCACGGCAATACAAGCCACTAACGCAGAATCTATGCCTCCTGACATGCCCAGCATGACTTTGCTGAACTTATTCTTTATTACATAATCACGGACGCCGAGGGTCAAGGCTGAATATACTTCTTCTACCCTATCGAGGTCCTTAACCTTTGGCGGCTTCATGACACTTGAGTTATCTTTTAATTTATAATCTAAATTAATAACAGTTATCCCTTCTTTCTTTTTAGGTCTATTTTGTTGTTTAAGAGGGAGGTCTATTACCAGAAAATCTTCTTCAAATGCCCTGGCGTCCGCAAAAGGTCTTCCGTCTTTATTAAACACTGCGCTGCGGCCATCAAAGATCAATTCATCCTGACCTCCTATAAGGTTACAGTAGACAATAGGGGCCTTATATCTTTTGGCCTTATCAGTAAGTATCTTTTTCCGCTCTTTTACCTTGCCAAGGCAATAAGGGGATGCTGAGATATTGACAATAAACTGGGCCTGGTCTAAAAGTTCCTTTTCGCGGCCTACCTCCTGGACCCAGATGTCCTCGCATATATTCGCGACGAAAGAGAAATCCTTGGTCTTTATCAGGGCGTTTCCAGAGCCAGACTTAAAATATCTTTTTTCGTCAAATACTCCATAATTAGGAAGATTCATTTTATTATATACATATACCTCTTTTTTATTGCTGAGTATGGCAGCGCTATTGTAAGCAGAACCTTTGTGTTCGTTTGCAAAGCCTACAACAGCTATTATATCTTTGGTATACGCGGTAATCTCGCGTAAAGACCTTATGTTTTGTTCTATAAAATGGGTTTTTAAAAGAAGGTCTTCTGGCGGATAACCTGTGATAGCAAGCTCCGGGAATACAACAAGATCCGCATCTCTCTCCCTGGCCTGGTCTATACAATGCAATATCTTATCTGTATTGCCTTTCAGGTCACCGACTATAGTATTTATCTGCGCAATCGCGATTCTTATCTTATTCATATAATTTACATGAGTTAACTTTATCCCGTACTTACATTCTGACAATGTTAGTGCGCCTGCCTCCTGTAACAAAATCTTTGATTTTGGTGCGGGGGGCATTATAATATATCTAGAAGAGATTTTAGCACAATTTCAGGAAATAGGCAACTATGCATAGAATATACCGATTTACCGTAACCATTATATTGGCGCTTTTATTATCACCTCTGACCCCTTTGGCATGGGCCCTGGAAGCAAAGGAAGAGGACAAAAATGGTGACGGCAAGAGTGATTTCTGGATATATTACGAAGATAAGCGCCCTGTCAAGATAGAAAGCGACAAAAACTATGACGGGGCCAAGGATATGTGGATATTCTATGAGCCGAAAGGTAAAAAACGTATAGAGGCTGATCTCAATTTCGATCGCAAGGCAGATATGTTTTTATACTATGAATATGGCCAGCGGGTTAAATTTGAAATAGATTCAAACTATGACGGCAAGTTTGATCAAGTAAGCGAATATAAGGATGGGAAACTCGTAAAGCTCCAGAGAGATACGGATTCTAACGGAGAGCTTGAGACTATATTTGACATAAGCGACCGCCAGTCAAATATAATAAAGAATATCAAGATCAATAAAGACGCCTCACCTCAAAAGGAATAACCCCAGAAGCACAAAACTCACTCCTGTCAGCTTAACGCCTGTAATGCTTTCGCCCAGAAAAATAATACCCAGCACAAATGACACCAGGGGATAAGTCCCTGCTATGGGCACAACCTTTGATATCTCGCCTGACTTTAGAGCGTGGTAAAAAAATAACTGGCCCACAACACTTGCCAGAAGACCGCCTGCGAAAAGAAAAAACAAAGTCTTTGGATCAGACTTTAAGGCGATTCGCAGCGCATTATTGTTGAATGTCGCCACTATCACCGCACCTATCATCACGCCGCAAGAACGTATCAAAAGCCCTGCAAACGGTGCGATCCTCGCAAGCCCCAGCTTTTCCAGAACAGGCACTATTCCCCAGATTAAAGCCGTCATAATAGCGAAATAAAAAGCCTTCATACTATCCTCCGTTTGTTAAGTGAGCATGATAATATATTATACATTAAAGCTACTTGAGGTTACAAGAGTTATAGAAGGTTACAAAAAAAGACTTGGTTTACATGCCTTTATGTAACTTCATGTAATATCCTGTAACCTCTTGCAACCCTTTCATTTTCTAGTATAATACTACCATGTTCAAATCAGGTAAAGTCGCTATCATAGGAAGGCCGAATGTCGGAAAATCTACGCTTCTCAATGTCCTCATCAAGGAAAAACTCTGTATAATCTCAAGAAAACCTGAGACCACGCGCGACAACATACAAGGCGTAATCTCTGGCGAAGATTTTCAGGTAGTGTTTATCGATACCCCGGGGATGCATAAACCAAAAACACTGCTGGGAAAATCAATGGTGATAAAGGCGTCTTCCGCCATCCTGGAAGCAGACCTGACGCTTGTATTGATCGAAGCGTATAATGGGATAACTCGGGAAGACAAAAGGATATTTGAGCAGCTATCGCCTGAAAAAACAAGCCTCTTACTTATCAATAAAATGGACAGGCTAAACAAGTGCATGGTACTCCCTATTATAAAAGAAGCCACCAAATTCCCGTTTAAAGAAATAATACCCATATCTGCTGCCAAAAAAGACGGGACTGATATCGTATTCAAAAAAATACTCGAATATCTTCCTGAAGGATTTCCGTTTTTTCCAGATGACCAGCTAAGCGACAAAGACGAACGTTTCTTTGTCCGGGAAATAATAAGGGAAAAGACGCTGGAATTCGTACGCGAAGAAGTCCCTCATTCCATAGCGGTGAGTGTGGAAGAGATGAAAGAGAAAAGAGATAAGCCAGGCAAAGACATCTATTACATAAGGGCCTATATATACGTTGAAAGAAAAAACCAGAAAGGCATCATCATAGGAAAAAACGGCCAGATGTTGAAAAAGATAGGCGAGGCCTCAAGGAAAGATATAGAAACATTACTGCAGAAAAAAGTCTTCCTGGACCTGTGGGTAAAGATCTACGAAAACTGGCGCAGGGACCAGTTTGCCTTGAAAACCCTCGGGTATTAATCCAGATTATACAATCTCAACAACTCATTATTTCTAAAAATATTCTCTGTCGCGTCAAGAGCTGCTATCCTGCCTTTGTCCATTATCACTATCTTATTGCATATTGATAAAACCATATCCATATCATGAGTCGCTATGACCTTTGTAACATCCATATCCCTGAGAAAATTTATAAGGTCCTTTCTGTGTTTAGGGTCCAGGTTGCCGGTAGGCTCATCCAATACTAAAATCTCAGGATTCATAGATAAGACGGTAGCCAATGATATTCTCTTTTTTTCCCCGAAACTCAAATGATGGCTGATTCTTTCTTTGTAATCTCCCATATCCATGGATCCGAGCGCCTTATCTACTCTTTTTTGAATCTCACCTGACTCTAATTCCATATTTATTGGACCAAAAGCCACATCGTCAAAAACAGTTTGCATAAAAAGCTGGTCATCTGGATCCTGAAACACAAGCCCTACTTTCCTGCGTATATCATTCAAATTTTCACTCACAGATAAACCACAAACCTTGACAGAACTATTGCCATTAAAAATACCATTGAGGTGCAAAAGAAAAGTTGTCTTTCCGGAGCCATTCGGGCCAATTATCCCTACGGAATCACCTTTAAATATATCCAAAGTTATGTTCTCCAAGGCCAGCGTGCCATCAGGGTAAGTGTAATTTAAATTTTTTATCTCAATAACTTTATGCATACCTATTCCATAGTCCTTATCCTGCCATTGAATCCTCTTGAACACATCGCAAGATATACTCTCTCCGCCCTCTCATACGAACGGACGAAAAGCACGCCTATTATATTAGATAATGTCCTTATGATTCGAAAGCGTCCTGCCTTTCCAAAGCTACGACTCTCTTTTGCCCTTTGCATTCTCTGTGTTTCATCAACAAGAAGGAACAGGTACCTGTACATAAAAGACATTATCATGATAAATATCTTCGGGATCTTCAGCTGTTCCAGACCTTTTAATAATCTGGTAAATTTTGTGCTTGAGATAAGCAATGTCATGCATAAGATGGAAAGATACGATCTTAAAACTATGCCCCGGAACAAGATAATCCCATCCTGCCCTTTCATAAAAGGGATAAATACGGCGATTAAAACAACAAACGGGATCACGACAAGCGTCTTTTTAAATATAAATAAAAAAGGGATCCTGGAGACAGCCAAAAGAATCAACAATATCAATCCATACAAAACAAAAGATAAATACGCCGTCGGATTTGCTGAGACTATAAATAAGATAAAAACAAAGGATATTATTATTTTTAGCCTTGAATCCGCTTTGTGAATAACGCTATCCAGTTCAGCGTATTTATCTATATACGAATGATGCATCGCTACCTCTTTGTCATGGCCCCGATTCCATAAGCCAGGCCAAAGACAACCAATGTTCCAAAGATCCCTGCCAGGCCTGTTGCCATGCCTTCATTCTTTATCCCAGGCCATGCATAATCCGGCACAGGAGAACTGACTACCGGCTCGGTTTCTCCTTTTTCCAAAAACCCTTTATCATCCGCGACCTTTTCCAGGCCATCAGGTGAACTGGCCGCAAATGGAGATACAAAGAACGCCAATATCAAAGCAGCCGCAAGCCATAATAAGATTTCTTTTTTATGCATATTATACCTCCTTATTATATATCAAGTCAGGCCTTGTTTTCAAAACAAAACTCAGGATCAAAACCGAAATTATCGCCTCCCCTATACCTATCAACATATGGACTAACACCATGGCGGGAAGCGCGATCTTCAAAGGCGATGTTCCTGAAACAGCCAGTTCTATAGCGCATGCGCTGGATGCCAACACAACTGAAACCCATGCCGCAATAGCCGCTCCCATGAGAATGCCCTTATTGTCGCCTATTGCCTTTCTTATTAAACTATAAATTATATATCCGCCCATAGTGCCTATAAAAGACATATTTAATATATTTGCGCCGAGCGCTGTCAGGCCTCCATCCTGAAACACGAGGCACTGTACAGCTAAAACTACGGCAATAACAACTGCGCCCGCGTAAGGCCCCAGCAGCACTGCCGCGAGCACGCCCCCCAAGAGATGGCCTGAAGTACCTGCCGCAACAGGAAAATTCAACATCTGTGCCGCAAAAATAAATGCGGCCATCACTCCCATTAACGGCACCATTTTATCTTTTAATGCTTCTGAGGCACGCTTAATACAATATCCGAGTCCTCCCACTGAAATAACCCAAGCAGGCACCCAAGTATTAGCCGCCAAAAACCCATCTGGTATATGCATTATTGCCTCCTTTCTTATTTAAAAATCTACCTGGCCTCTCATGCCTATAATGGCAATATTTGATTTTCCGTTTACTGCGTCGTCTCCATACGGGTTCCAGATTACCTGTAAATCAGGTGTCAATGTAAGATGTTCGTTTACTTTATAATTATAATAGGCCTCGAAATGACCTTCATCCTTTGCGCTCAGATTACTGCCTGCTTTTTTATATTCTCCTGAAGGTGTCACCTGCCCCAGGGCAAGGCCCAGCATATCATCCTCTCTATTCCAGAGCCTCCCTTTTAACTGTATCCCAGCGCTCCAGGCCTGTTCCAGAGAAAAAGCTTCTCCGTTCAGATAGACGTCCGGATCCTGCCAGCCATAACGCATAAATATACCCAGAACATCTGTTAATTCCTGGTCAAGACTCAAGCCAAAACCATACGCCTTTTCCTTTGCGCTGGTCGAATCCTGCCATTTTGTATGTTCCCTGTCGCTCAACCATCCGATGATACGATAATTGCCGTTTCTTCCGAAAATACCCGGCCTGATATTCAACTGCGTCCCGTAGAAACCGTCTTCCGCGACATCTTCCCAGTCATTGTCTCCGTCCATCATTAGAAATTTTATATTGACTAAATCTGACGGCTCTATCTCTAAGCGTAATCCGGCCGCATTGTCGGGAAATTCTATTGTCGGAGAGTTCCTGAACATCCTGCCTAAAAACTGTGTGGTCTCATCATTGGCGTATTCATTTGTGTCAATCAATATGGTACCGTCTATTTTGCCCGCCATGAGCTTGGCCGGCGCGGCCTTGAAACAATGCTCATACCAGGCCTCTGTAACCGCCATTGAATTATCAGAATCATCCGCGTCCCTGTTCACGTTTGAAAATACCTGGAGTTCGTCTTCCACGCCGGGGCCGTCCCCTGTTTCAACATGAAGAAAAGCCTTACCATAATCCTCAAATTCCTTTTCAAACTCAACATCCATGGAATAAGAAGCGTCCACAACGTCTTCTCCTCTTTCGGAAAGGGTGTCACCATTGGCATTATCAGTGCCCTGGATGATAAAAGTCGAGCCTATTCCCATTCTCAACCCACCCAGCATTAAATACCCCTCTTCCCTGTGTAAAAGATGGGCGTCCAGATGTCTGTCAAAATCCTCGATCGTCATATTGGAGAAATTAACGGTTTTTGGTATTGAAGTATCTTTTATGATCTTTGCCTCGAGCTCTACGATCTTTTGGTCCTGCTGCTCAAGTTTTTGCCTAAGGGTCTCGATTTCCCTAAGGAGCTCTTCATTCGAAACTTCGGCAAAAGAAAACTTACAAGTAAACGTCAAAATAAACATAACTATAAAAAAACCATTCCTCCTCACGATACCTCCTTTCTTTTTGCTACTTTTTTAATTTTCGTGTTACTAAATATACAAAAAAATTTATTTAAAACTCTCTTCCGAGCGTCGTCAAGGTAAGCGAACCGTGCTTTACGCCTTTTACAGCGCGCAATTTATCAG
Source organism: Candidatus Omnitrophota bacterium (assembly GCA_018901615.1). Lineage (GTDB taxonomy): Bacteria > Omnitrophota > Gorgyraeia > Gorgyraeales > Gorgyraeaceae > JAHIEN01. The sequence continues at coordinate 21,969 of JAHIEN010000090.1, forward strand.
AAAGCACTTTGATCTTATCTGACTTACCTTTTACTATAATAACCTCTAGGCAATTGTGGTGATCGAGATGCACATGCTGGCTCGCTACTATAATGTCCTGATAGTCATGTTGTATCTCCACTATCACGTTCATCAGTTCTCTTTTGTGGTGATCATATACCAGAGAAATAGCGCCTGCAACATCTTCTCCTTTTTTCCACTCGTCCTCTACCAGACTATTTCGTATGAGGTCCCTTATAGCCTCTGAACGGTTGGCGTATTGCTTATTATTTATAAGCCTGTCAAAATCCCTGAGCAGGCCTTTCTCAAGCGATACCCCAAATCTCATTAAATCAGACATAATTGTCTCCGTGTTACCTTTTCTAAAATTATAACACGATTTGCGCGACTGTCAACAAAAAAATTAACCCAAGTAGATATCTATTCTTCTTACTTTTCTGTCCCTGACGTCCCGGGCATACGGCCATTCTATCGTGTCTTTTTTTATTTCGAGTTTCTTGCCATTATCATACCTTAGGACAATAAACCTTATCTTTACTGAATTTCTTCCAACTGTATTTTTCATACGGGGATTATGGTAGACTATGGTGGTTTTATTCAGGAATTTAAAGGCGTAACTATTCCTTGGAAATCCATTTTGCGCTCTTTTCGTAAATAACCAGCTGGGTAACGCAGGTTTGAATTTGAGCATCAATTCACCATTTCCATTAAGGAAAAACGGCTTTTCTCCCACATTCATCAATATCCACATACTGAGCAATTCTGCCGTGGAACCGCTGAGTCGCGCCACAAATCCTTTACCGTGCAGTCTCTGATCAGGAAATACGCTCGATACTATAAAAGAAGAATTCTCAAAAATACTCCTGCCGTAGACCTCAGGTTTCATAAAAGGTACCAGGCACTTTTTGAACTCATCAAAAAATTCTTCATAAAGCCCGGCCTTCAAAATTTCCAAGAGATACTTATACTCCATGTGCAGCCATATAGATTCGTTTTCAAGCCAGCCCGGGGTAAATATACTGCAGCGACCAACCTCTTTTGATACCCCTTCCATGGACTCGTTTATTTTATACATCCCCAGCTTCTTGTCATATAATCCTGTCTTTTTCAACGCCGCGTACAAAACCTTTATCTTTTTCATGTCTTTTTCGGATTTTATAGCCCTGACAACGCCTTCGAGAAATAAAGGGACTCTCGTGCTTTTAAATCCGGTAGGTCTTACTAAAGGCAATCCAGTAATGACATCTATCTTTCCGGTTTGCTTAAAATCAGTGACCTCGTTTATGACATAAGTCGTGTAGGTCTTCTTGGACGGGATATAGGCTTTCTTGACAGCGCCTTCTATCTTTGAAAGAAAAATCTTTAACATATCTTTTGATTCGGATACGGTCAAAGATTTTTCGTTACCCGTAAAACCAAACTTTACCCTCTCCCTGTATTTCTCTTTGATAGTAGTAGCGTTATCCCAGTAATAAAAATCTCTATTCTTGGCCAAAACCTTGTATTGTCTGTTGATCAGAGATCCTATGGATTTTAAAAAATCGTATATCTCTTCAGGCAGATTGAAGTTGCAATTATCTTCCAGCTCCAGATTTTTAAACGCGTCCAGGATAAACATTAACTGCCTCTTTAACTCAAATAACTCTGGCGTGGAGGCCCCGAATAGCCCTGGCAGGCCGTTCATGGAATCGCACCAGCCTGGCTTATCAGCCTCCATTTCAATGCCTGTTCCGGAAGGATCCAGGGATGCCATCTTGTTTACCGCGAGACATAATAATTTTACCAGGAGCGTGGTTTTATAAACACTTCCTTCGCCTTTACGCGTCCTTACCAGGTGACTGTCATGTTCACGCTTTTTTATAACATTCTCTTTTTTGCTATCGCGCATAAGGGCATGGTATTGCCTTATCCTGTTCCCGCCATTCAAAATACATTTTTCTGACCTTGGCTTAACGCAAAAGAAATTGTCATAAAAAGTAAAGTCTTTTTTATCAAGCAGTATCTCTTTTAATTTTTCAGGGTAGATGGATAAGTAGCTCTCAACAAGATCAAGATTATAAGTCCAGTGGTCTATCCAAAAACCTTCTGAATGTTCGGCATCATATATGATATCGCAATTTTTCAGGACCGCACCGAGAAACTCCTGCCACGGCGTCTTCATTCTTATACTCAGTTTTTCCATTTCCATGAACAGCCTGCCGGGAGTAAATGCTTCGACTAGTAATTCTTTTAGCCTTCCGATATCTTTATCCGCTATATTACCCTTCAGGCTTTCCGTTAAATCCGTCCCGGTTTTCAATCTGAACCTTACGCCGCATAACACCAGCGGGTTAAACCCGTCCGGCTGCAGAAGGTTATAAAAATGCAGTATGTTTGAATCCTTTATATCCGGATTAAAGAAAATGTCATTCCTGCGGTTCTGGTTCATGTCGCGGAAATTACCATTGCCTTGAGAAAAATATGTCGGGTCTATATAAAACCTGTTGTAATCTCTTTCGAGGTCCCCATGTTTCCTTGAATAAGCGTAAAATACGTGCGAGTGGTCTCCGCAACTTACAGGGTAGCCTCCGCGCATGACATTATCCAAAAATGTCTGGCGGCAGTAAAAATCATAGCCCTTCTCGCCAGAGACAGTAAAAACAGACTCCTGAAGTTCTTCAATAATCTTTTTATTTTCTTCCCGCTTGTCCTTGAAAAATTGAGGGACGATAAACCGCTTGACCATAGAGTTAAGTTTATCCTTTGAGCTCATATGACCCATGAGAGAATAAAGCGTGACCGATGCGCCCTTTTTGAGCTTTATATCCGCCAGCGACATGGCGCACGGGAGTTTGTTCTGTTGCATCTGTTTGCCCGGGACATTGAATTTCTTCTCGTTTATAAAATTAACCGGGCATGAAAAATCATTCACCTGTCCGAATATGAGTTCAGGATCAACCAGTACAGGCAACGCGCCATTCGTCTTTCCATTCTTTGCCAGAGTAGCTAAATAAAAATTTCCCTCGTTTATAAATTCTACTTCTGACACGTCTCTAGGGTCAACCTTAAGTCTGTAGAAAGGCGCCCCCTTTTCCAGATTCTCCACGGTCATCCATGCCTCAACGGTGCGGCGCATCTTCTGGAGGAAAAAGTTCGAAACTCCGTAAGGTATTATAAGGGGCGTGCCGTCAAGGATATCAGCTGAAATATCTTTTTTTGATATATTTTTAAAGGTGACTATTCTTGCCAGGGCCGCGAAAGACTCATTGGGAACAGTGAAATACTCGACAGTGATTTCAAGGCCAAGCGACGGATTCTTTTCCGCGAGTTTCAGTCCATGTGAAGTTATAAGCATTTTTTGATCAGCGGGCACAGCGCCGTTTTCAAAATGCGGGCGGAACGGTTCATAAAAAACTTTTTTCTTTTTATCTTTGATTTTTATAAATGTGCGAAAACCCTGGGAGGACGCGAGCTGATATGCCCTGTTCGCGGGCATAAATTCCATGATGGGGTTGTCCTTGCTCTTTACGCCAAAACTGCATATACCCTGGCCCCTGTTGACATAGAACACCCACATGGGTATTCCGAATAAGCCGGCTATGCCAGGCAGGAAATTAGAAAAAGTTGTGGCGTGGTTATAATTTTCTATTACAAATTCGCTATCTGGCTTAATATAGTATTTTACCTTTTTGTCCATATTTAAGTAATTGTATCAAAAGGATGGGATTTTAGCAAGTCAAATAAGGCCATAAAAGACCGTTCCCCAAACCCGCACCGCAACTAAATTGCGATGGCGGGTTTGGGAGTAAATATTTAAGGCAGTTTAGGCTCATATCCGGGAGCATGCCCCGTACCATTGTGGTACGGGGCTAATACAGCAACCCTCTTTACAGTGGGCTACAGGTCTCAGCATATATCTTATAGTAATATCCATGCTATACCTCCCGCGGTTATTTGAATATCATCCCGGTTTCCCTGGACCAGA